>CAXTBZ010000036.1:0-25284 GCA_964242855.1 uncultured Sphingomonadaceae bacterium | reverse complement strand
CACGCCCTTGATGTCGAGCCCACGCGCCGCGACGTCCGATGCGACGAGGATGTTGATGTCGCCGCCCTTGAAGCGATCAAGTTCCTTGATCCTGGCGGATTGCTCCATGTCGCCGTGGATCTCGCCCGACTTGAAGCCGTTGCGCTGGAGAGACTGGTTGAGCTCGCGCACCGTCGTCTTGCGATTGGCAAAGATGATCGCGGTCCTGACATCCTCAGCGCGCAGCAGCCCGCGCAATGTCTCCCGCTTGCCGCGCACGCTGGTCGATACCAGCGCCTGCTCGATAAGCGCACTGGTCGATCCGGTGCGCTCGACCTCGATCTGCTTCGGGTTCGAGAGGAACTTGTCGGCGAGCTTCTTGATCGGCGGCGGCATCGTCGCCGAGAACAGCAGCGTCTGGCGGCTGGTCGGCAGCTTGGTGCAGATTTCCTCGATGTCCGGGATGAACCCCATGTCGAGCATGCGATCGGCTTCATCGATCACGAGGAGCGAGCAGCCGGTCAGCAGGATCTTGCCGCGTCCGAACAGATCCATCAGCCGGCCCGGCGTGGCGATGAGCACGTCGACGCCCTTCTCGAGCGCGGACACCTGATCGGACATGTTCACGCCGCCGATCAGCAGCGCCATCGAAAGCTTGTGGTACTTGCCGTATTTCTCGAAATTCTCGGCGACCTGCGCCGCGAGTTCGCGCGTCGGCTCCAGGATCAGCGAGCGCGGCATGCGGGCGCGGGCCCGGCCGTGGGCGAGGATGTCGATCATCGGCAGCACGAACGAGGCCGTCTTGCCGGTGCCGGTCTGCGCGATTGCGATGAGATCGCGCATCATCAGGACGGGCTGGATGGCGGCGGCCTGCACCGGCGTCGGCTCGGTGTAACCCGCTTCCGTCACGGCGCGGAGGGTCTCGTCGGAAAGGCCGAGATCGGCAAAGCTCATGCAAGGGTCCGGGATTGCCCGCTCGCATGGCGCGTGCGGAGACCGGGCCGCACTAGAGTTCGGCCGGTCAAAGTCAAGATAAAGCGCTTATTTGGCGGGAGCAGACGGGGTGAGTGCGCGGAACTTGTCGATCTCGCAGTCACCACCTGAACGGGTGTGGATCGAATCGCGATCGGCGCAGAGCTTCCCGTCGCCGGGTGCCTGAAAATAGAAGCCCGAATAGTAATCGAGCGCGGGACATTCCTCCTCGAGCTTGGCACGCACGCGCTTGCCGCCGCGCAGGATCAAGTCGACGCTGTCGGGTGCACTGACGGCAGCGCCGCCGATGGTCGCCGCGTCGATGCACTTCGGGCCCTTGTGCTCGCTGAAGGCCGGTGCTGCAGGAGCTTGCTCCGGAGCAGCAGGATGACGCGCGCGTCGGCCGGGAACGTGCACGATGATCGACTGCCAGATCGACAAATCCGCCACCTCGACGCCGGCCGGAGCGTCGCTCGCGCCGCTGGACACCGAGGCGGCCAGCGAAAGAGCGGTCAGCGCGTAGCCGATCACCGCCGCAGATCCTGAGGAAAATTCGTCATCACCACCCCCGACGCTGGCCACGATGGCTTGAACGCCAGATGAATTTCAAAGGTGGAATGCCGGTGGCTTGGCGCCACCTGTACCGCGCCGGATCGGTCGGTTAGACGGCAGGGCCATGATCTACCCCGCACCGTCTGCTGATCTGCTGGAACGGCTTGCCGCGCGCCTCGGCCCGGCCGGGTTCACGATGAAATCGGATGACCTCCAGCCGTGGCTCACCGACTGGCGGCGACGATTGACGGGATCGGCCGCGGCGTTGCTCTCGCCCGCGACCGCCGAAGATGCCGCCTTCGTCGTAACCCAAGCCGCGGCCGAAGGCGTGGCGATCGTGCCGCAGGGCGGCAACAGCTCGATGGTCGCCGGCGCTACGCCCGCCGGTTTGGCAGATGGGCGGGCACTGCTCGTGTCGATGCGGCGGATGCGCGCGATCCGATCCGTTTCCAGCGAAGACAATGCGGTCGTGGCGGAGGCCGGCGTCGTGCTGGCCGACCTGCACCGCGCCTTGGAGGAAGCCGGACGGCGCTTCCCGCTTTCGCTCGCCGCCAAGGGCAATGCGACGATCGGCGGACTCGTCTCGACCAATGCCGGAGGCACTCAGGTGCTGCGCTTCGGGCCAATGCGATCGCTGGTGCTTGGCCTCGAAGCGGTGCTGCCAGACGGATCGCTGTTCCAAGGCCTCGCGCCTTTGCGGAAGGACAATCGCGGTTATGATCTGAAGCATCTGCTGATCGGAGCAGAGGGCACACTCGGGCTCGTCACCGCCGCCACGCTTCGGCTCGTGCCGGCCATAGACGCGCGTGTCGTGGCATGGGTAGGGCTGCGATCCGCCTCCGACGCGCTCACGCTGCTGCGCCGGCTGGAAGACCGTTTGGGTGAGGCGGTGGAAAGCTTCGAGCTTGTGCCTGCAGAGGGGCTGGCGCTGGTCCTTCGCCATATCCCGAATACGCGGCGCCCCTTGGCGGGCGACCATGCCTGGCACGTCCTTGTCGAGGCGGTGGGCGATCCATTGATCCGCGAAGATCTGGTAGCCGCGATCGCTTCTGCGATCGAGGACAACCTTGTGCAGGATGCCGCGATCTCCGAATCCGAAGCGCAGGCCGATGCGCTCTGGAAGCTGCGCGAAAGTCTGTCCGAGGCAGAGGCGCGCGACGGGTTGGCGGCCAAGCACGATATCGCCGTGCCCGTCGCCGCAATGCCCGACTTCATGGCGCAAGCGTCGGTGGCAGTGATCGAAAGCTTTCCGGGCGCCCGTCCGATCGCGTTCGGTCATCTTGGTGATGGGAACGTCCACTTCAACGTGCGTGCGCCCCATGGCGGCGACGATAGGGCGTGGTTCGCCGAGCAGGCTGCGGCCGTCTCACGCTTCGTCCATGCGATCGTCACCGAGGCCGGAGGTACGATGTCGGCCGAGCACGGCATCGGGCGGCTGAAGCGGCGCGACTTTGCGGCGCTTGCCGATCCGGTTCGGCTGCGGATGATGCACGCGATCAAGACCGCGCTCGATCCAGCGGGGATCATGAACCCCGGCGCCTTGCTGCCGCTTGCGGAAGACGGCGCACCCCAATAGACGGCGCAGCATCGGGGTGCGGACATCGCCCGGACATGATCTTCAGGAGTATGATGCTATGGCGAGCGCACCCCAGCAGGGCCTGCCGCTGTTCTACAACGAGCTGACCCCGATCTCCAGCCAGGTGCATGGTGACTGGAAGATGCGTTCGATCGAGGGCGCGAAGTTCCTGACCCAGGCGCATGCCGTGCCGCTGCTGGCCGAGGAGTTCATCCAGGCCAGCCGCTTCTACCCGATCGTCTTCTCGCTCGGCGACACCCCCGTGCCGCTCGCGCTCATGGGCTTGAACGAGGGCGTCAACGTCATCGTCGACGAACGCGGCATGTTCCCGGACGACTGGTACGTACCGGCCTATGTCCGTCGCTATCCCTTCCTCCTCGCCAAGCTGCGCCCGGACAGCGACGATCTCTCCTTGTGCGCGGATACCTCATCCGAGGTGCTCGGCGCGTTCGAGGACGGCGAGCCGATCTTCGAGAATGGCGAGCCGAGCGAGCGGACCAAGGCGATCCTGCAATTCTGCGAGCAGGTCGAGCAGGCCAGCGTGCTGACCGGCGCCTTCTTCAACGACATCAGGGAACAGAAGCTGCTCACCGACGGCGAGTTCACCGCAGAGCCCAACGGCGTGACGCAGCCTTACGTCTACCGCGGCTTCCAGATCGTGTCCGAGGATGCGCTGAAGAACCTGCGCGGCGATGTCGCCCGCAAGTGGCTGCAGAACGGGCTGATGCCGCTCGTCTACGCGCATCTGTTCTCGTTGCAGCGAATGGCGGACATCTTCGGGAAGCAGGGCCTACAAGGTAAGCTGCCCCCGCCGAATGGGCCGCTTGGCTGATCGTCGCTGAGTCAACGATCATGTGGGCTGCCGGGATATTTTTTTGGGCGGGTGTGATTTTCTTGCATCGAAACGCTTGATTTAGGCCGCCGTCCTTCTATCTTGGTTTCGCGCGTTCACGCCCCCCTTCGTGTTCGCGCACGACGCACCCGAGGGTGCGTCCCTCCCTGAACCTTGGCCGCTCCGCGTGAAAACGCGGGGCGGTTTTTTCATTCGGCGGCAAGCAGGTAGTTGCGCGCTTCCATCTTCAGCGCGGCGCATATTGTCGCGATCAGCCGGCATGTTCGGGGAAGCCCATCGCCGGGGCGGCGCTGAGCGGCATCGAGGTAGCAGCTTCGATCCACTTCTAGCTGGATAGCGTGACGACCAGCACCCGGGCGGCCATGCCGATCAAGCGTGTGGCCACCGGCGTAGGGATGGTTGCGCGCCACGCGAACTCCTGCACGCTTTGCCGCCTTAACGGCAGCGTCGACGAAGCGTGCTTCGGATGAGCGGTTGTGTCGATCCCCTACCACGAGCTGCGGCGGCGAGCCGGAACCGGAGAGGGTCGGCATCGAGTGGCAATCGACCAGAATGGCGCAGCCATTTGCCGCTTCGGCTGCATCCAGCGCCGCCTCGATGGCGCCATGATACGGCCGGTATGCCTTCGCGAGGCGCTGCTCGATCTTCTCGGCGCCGAGCGGAGCGGCCCAGATCGCTCCGCCGGCGGCAATCCTGCTCGGGATCACGCCGAGACCCCCGGCGACTTTCGCGCTCATCATCAAGGGGGGCGCGGTTTTGCGCTGGCCGAGCAATACCGGATCGATCTCGCGCTCGTCTCGGTTGAGATCGACATAGGCGCGCGCAAGCCGAGCCACGATCGCGACCGCCCCGTCGGCCACGGCGTCACGCACGAGCAGGTCGGCATGCCGATCCTCGATCGTCTGCAGGGCCTCGATCGGCAGCCGCGCCTCGGACAGCATCTCGGGCGGATAATGCCGGCCGGCGTGCGGCACTGCGATAACCAGCGGCGAGCGTGCGACAGCCTGTCCCAACCTGGCATAGGCATGCGGTTCCGGCAGGTGCGTCGGCATGCTATCCTGCTAGGGATCGAAGGCGGCTTCGGCAAGGTTTTCGGCGAGCGCCGTAAGTGAGATGAAGCGCGCCGGAGCCGGGGAGACCTGGATGCCGGATCAAGAGGCCAGCGGGGGCGTTGGAACGAGAATGATCAGAATTTTGCTGGCCGAAGACGACACGTCAATGCGCGATTATCTCGCGCGTGCGCTCGAGCGCGTAGGCTACGCCGTGACCGCCGTCGATTGCGGAACGGCGGCGCTGCCGCTGCTGGAAGCCGGCACGTTCGACTTGTTGCTGACCGACATCGTCATGCCGGAAATGGACGGGATCGAACTTGCCCAGAGGGCCGCGCGTATCGCGCCTGACATGCGCGTGATGTTCATCACCGGCTTCGCTGCGGTGGCGCTGAAGGGCGGCATCACGCATCCGAATGCCAAGGTGCTCTCCAAGCCCTTCCACTTGCGCGATCTCGTGCTGGAGGTCGATCGCATCTTCGGCGTCGGCAACGTGGCCGGCGGCGATCTGTAGCAGGGTAGCCGAATGCGGCTTGCCATCCTCAGGGGGCATGGTTAGAGGCACCCCCCACGGGCGTGTAGCTCAGTGGTAGAGCACTGTGTTGACATCGCAGGGGTCGCAAGTTCAATCCTTGCCACGCCCACCAGATCAACCCCGTCAGGCAGCAGTCTGGCGGGGTTTTTCATGCTGCGTCTATGGTGCCGAAGCGCATAGTTCGGATAGAAGCCGCTGGCAGCACGGGAGAGTATCGTTGGAACTGGACTTCGCGCTCGGCGAGACGGCGGACATGATCCGCGATACGACGAAGCGCTTCGCAACGGACCGCATTGCGCCGCTGGCGGCTCGCATCGATGCCGAGGACCGGTTTCCGGCCGAGCTGTGGCCCGAAATGGGTGCGCTCGGCCTGCACGGCATCACGGTCGACGAGGAGAATGGCGGCCTCGGCCTCGGCTACCTCGAACATGTCGTGGCATGCGAGGAGGTCGGCCGCGCCTCGGCTTCGGTGGGGCTGAGCTACGGGGCGCATTCGAACCTGTGCATCAATCAGATCGCCCGCTGGGGCAACGCCGAACAGAGGGCGAAGTACCTGCCCAAGTTGGTGTCGGGCGAGCATGTCGGATCGCTGGCGATGTCCGAGGCGGGGGCCGGATCGGACGTCGTCTCGATGAAGCTGCGCGCCGACAAGGCGGACGGGGGCTACCGGCTCAACGGCACCAAGTTCTGGATCACCAACGCGCCCTATGCCGACACTCTGGTGGTCTACGCCAAGACCGATCCTGCGGCAGGATCCAGGGGCATCACGGTCTTCCTGATCGAGAAACAGTTCGCCGGCTTCTCGATTGGCCAGAAGATCGACAAGATGGGTATGCGCGGATCGCCGACCGCCGAGCTCGTCTTCGACGATTGCTTCGTTCCCGACGAGAATGTGGTGGGTGCGGTCAACGGCGGCGTCGGCGTGTTGATGTCGGGGTTGGACTACGAGCGCGTGGTGCTCTCCGGCATCCAGCTCGGCATCATGCAGGCCTGCCTCGATGTGGTGGTGCCGTATGTGCGTGAGCGGAAACAGTTCGGCAGGCCGATCGGAGACTTCCAGCTGATGCAGGCCAAGGTCGCCGACATGTACGTCGCGCTGAACTCCGCGCGGGCCTATACGTATGCAGTCGCCAAGGCATGTGACGCGGGGCAGACCACGCGGTTCGATGCGGCGGGCGCGATCCTGCTTGCGTCCGAGAATGCGGTGAAGGTGGCCAACGAAGCCGTCCAGGCGCTCGGCGGCGCCGGCTACACCAAGGACTGGCCGGTCGAACGCTTCCTGCGCGATGCCAAGTTGCTGGACATCGGCGCCGGGACCAACGAGGTGCGCCGGATGCTGATCGGCCGGGAACTGATCGGCCACGATGCGCCCCGCGCGCAGTAGGGACGAGAGATGGCGCTTCTGAAGACCCTCGCCGATCCGGCAAGCGAGGCTTTCGCGGCCAATGCTGCGCACAACCGTGCGCTCGCCGAGACATTGCGTGCGGACGTTGCGACAGCGGCGCTCGGTGGACCTGAGGCGTCGCGTGAGCGCCATGTCGCGCGCGGCAAGCTGTTGCCGCGCGATCGCGTGCATCGGCTGCTCGATCCGGGATCGCCCTTCCTGGAGATCGGCCAGCTTGCAGCACACGGGCAATATGGCGGCGAGGTTCCGGGCGCCGGAGTGATCGCGGGGATCGGGCGCGTGTCCGGCCGGATGTGCATGATCCTGTGCAATGACGCGACGGTCAAAGGCGGCACCTATTATCCGCTCACCGTGAAGAAGCATCTGCGCGCGCAGGAGATTGCCGAGGCGAACCGGCTGCCCTGCATCTATCTGGTCGACAGCGGCGGCGCCAATCTGCCGCACCAATCAGAGGTGTTTCCCGATCGCGATCATTTCGGGCGAATTTTCTACAACCAGGCGCAGATGTCGGCGAAGGGCATTCCGCAGATCGCCTGCGTGATGGGCAGTTGCACCGCCGGTGGAGCCTATGTGCCGGCGATGTCCGATGAGACGGTGATCGTCGCCAAGCAGGGCACGATCTTCCTGGCCGGTCCGCCACTGGTGAAGGCCGCGACGGGCGAGGTGATCACGGCCGAGGATCTCGGCGGCGGCGATCTGCACGCGAGGAAGTCCGGTGTGGTCGATCATCTCGCCGAGAATGATCTGGAGGCATTGCTCAAGGTCCGCGAGATCGTCGCGACGTTCAACACTGTGCCGAAGATCGATATCGAGCGCACCGAGCCCAAGCCGCCGAAATATGATCCCGATGAACTGTACGGCGTCGTGCCGCAGGATCTCCGTGCCCAGTATGACGTGCGCGAGGTCATCGCGCGGGTGATCGACGGGTCCGACTTCCACGAGTTCAAGGCGCTCTACGGCACCACGCTGGTGTGCGGCTTCGCGCGGATCTGGGGGATGCCGGTGGCGATCCTCGCCAACAACGGCGTGCTATTCTCGGAGTCGGCGCAGAAGGGCGCGCACTTCATCGAACTCGCCTGCCAGCGTCGCGTGCCCTTACTGTTCCTCCAGAATATCTCGGGCTTCATGGTCGGCGGCAGATATGAAGCGGAGGGCATCGCCAAGCACGGCGCCAAGCTCGTCACCGCCGTCGCCACCGCGAGCGTGCCCAAGCTGACCGTGCTGATCGGCGGGAGCTTCGGCGCGGGCAATTACGGCATGTGCGGGCGCGCCTATTCGCCGCGCTTCCTGTTCACCTGGCCCAACAGCCGCATCTCGGTGATGGGCGGCGAGCAGGCCGCATCGGTGCTCGCCACCGTCCACCGCGATGCGGAGAAGTGGACGCCTGAAGAAGCCGAGGCCTTCAAGGCGCCGATCCGTCAGAAGTACGAGGACGAGGGCAGCCCCTGGAACGCCACCGCGCATCTGTGGGACGACGGCATCATCGATCCCGCACAGACCCGCGACGTGCTCGGCCTCGCACTCGCCGCCTGCCTCAACGCACCCGTCCCCGAACGCGCGACGTTCGGCGTGTTCCGGATGTGATGAGAGATTGGGACATACCTCCCCGGGACGGGGAGGGGGACCGCCCGGCAGAGCCGGGTGGTGGAGGGGTTTTCGCCACCACACGTCGAACGATCGAGATGGCGCGAAGAGAGCGCCGTAGCGGCAACCTGCCCGAGGTCGCACTCTGGCGCGTACTTCGCACGCGACCCGGTGGATTCAAGTTTCGCCGCCAACACCCTATCGGCATCTATAGTCTCGACTTTGCTTGTCTCGCGGCAAGGCTGGCGATCGAAGTCGATGGTGAGATCCATAACCGCGGCGATCAGCCGGCTCGCGATGAAGGCCGCGACAACCAACTGTCTGCCCTCGGCTTCCGGACGCTCCGGATTCCTGCTCGCAACATTCTGGCCGATCTGGATCCTGTCATCTGCGCCATCGTTGCCGCCTGTGAGGCAGGCCAACCCCTCCACCATGCTTTGCATGGTCCCCCTCCCCGTTCCGGGGAGGTATTCGGGCAGGACATTCCATCATGATCACCTCCCTCCTCATCGCCAATCGGGGCGAGATCGCTTGCCGGATCATCCGAACCGCGCGGCGGCTCGGCATTCGGACTGTCTCCGTCTATTCGGAGGCCGACGCGAAGGCGCTTCATGTTCGCATGGCAGACGAGGCGGTGGCGATCGGGCCGGCGCCGGCGCGCGAGAGCTATCTGGTCGGCGAGCGGATCATCGCGGCCGCGCAGCAGACTGGCGCCGAGGCGATCCATCCGGGCTACGGCTTCCTCTCCGAGAACGCCGCGTTCGCGCAGGCGGTGATCGATGCGGGGCTGATCTGGGTCGGGCCGAAGCCGGCCAGCATCCTCGCAATGGGGCTGAAGGACGCCGCCAAGAAGCTGATGCAGGAAGCCGGCGTGCCGACCACGCCGGGCTACCTCGGCGAGGATCAGGCGCCCGAGCGGCTGAAGGCCGAGGCCGATGCGATCGGCTATCCAGTGCTGATCAAGGCAGTGGCCGGAGGCGGCGGCAAGGGGATGCGCCGCGTCGACGATGGCGCCGACCTCCTCGACGCGCTTGCCTCCTGCCAGCGCGAGGCGGCCGCCTCGTTCGGCAACGCGCAGGTGCTGATCGAGAAATACATCCTCTCGCCGCGCCACATCGAGGTGCAGGTGTTCGGCGACAGCCACGGCAATGTTGTCCATCTGTTCGAGCGCGATTGCTCGCTCCAGCGGCGGCACCAGAAGGTGATCGAGGAGGCGCCCGCGCCGGGCATGGATGCCGAAACCCGCGCGGCCGTGTGCGGCGCTGCGGTGAAGGCGGCGCAGGCGGTCGATTATGTCGGCGCCGGCACCATCGAGTTCATCGCCGACGGCACCGAGGGCCTGCGCGCGGACCGCATCTGGTTCATGGAGATGAACACGCGGCTTCAGGTCGAACATCCGGTGACGGAGGCGATCGCCGGGCAAGATCTGGTCGAGTGGCAGCTGCGTGTCGCCTCGGGCGAAGCGCTCCCCAAACGGCAGGACGAGCTATCGATCAGCGGCTGGGCGATGGAGGCGCGCCTTTACGCCGAGAACCCGTCAACGGGCTTCCTGCCGTCGACCGGGCCGCTCGATCGGCTTCGCTTTCCGGCCAACGTCCGCGTCGATACAGGCGTCGAGGAGGGTGGCGAGGTCACCGCCTTCTACGATCCGATGATCGCCAAGCTGATCACCACCGGGCCGACCCGGGAAGCCGCGGCCGCGGAGCTTGCGACTGCCTGCGGTAAGGTTGAGGTTTGGCCGGTGCGGACCAATGCCGCCTTCCTGGCACGCGCCGCGGCGGATGAGGACTTCGTGGCGGGGCGGATCGACACCGGTTTCATCGAGCGACACGCCGAGCGGCTTATACCTGCGGTAGAGCCTTCGCCCGAGGTGGCCAGCGCCGCCGCTGCCCTTCTGATCGGGCGTGAAGATCGTGATCCCTGGTCCGCCCTCGTCGGCTTCCGCAGCAATGCCGCGCGCGACGATCGGGTGCTCGTCGATATCGGCGGGGCTACGCTCCTTGTCGACGCGGCTGCCGATCCCGATGCTCGTACCGGCGATGTCGCCGGAGAGCGCCTGCTCTTCCTCCGCGGCGAGGCGTGGCCCTTCGCCTCACCACATCTGGGCGAAGCTGGCGCGGGTGCGGCCGGCGACGGTGCGATCCTGGCGCCGATGCCGGGACGCATCGTCTCGGTCGATGTCGCCCAAGGTGATGCCGTGACCGAGGGTCAGCGCCTCCTCGTGCTGGAGGCGATGAAGATGGAACAGGCGCTGCTTGCGCCGTTCGACGGGACGGTCGCCGAGCTGAAGGCGGAGGCAGGCGAGCAGGTGCCCGAGGGCACGCTGCTGGCCCGAATCGATCGCGGAGAAGTCTAGCGCCGCTTTGCCTAACGCTCTTCCGTTCGCATCGGCACCTGGTTGGGAAGGTCCTTGCCCTTGGTCCGCCTGGACGGAAGCTGGACCGGGTTCTTCTTCTTCCATTGCGCCCAGGTCATCGGACCTTCCGGCGTATCGATGATCGTTTCCTCGACTGACATGAGCTGCTCCTAGTCCGCTCGCCGGGCTGGCGGCAGGATCACCGCTTGCCGACGCGGTTCTTGCGCGCGGCATATTTGGCATCGCGCGCCGCCTTCTTCTCGGCATCGGTCAACACCGGTGCCGCCGCTGCCAACCTCGCCTCTTCGGCCTTGGCCGCGAGCTCGGCCTTTTCGATCTCGCGTTGCGCCTTTTCACGCTCGCGCTCGGCAATCCGGTCCTCGCGTGCTTTCGCCTGCGCCTCTTCGCGCGCGGCTTGGGCGGCGCGCCGTTCGGCGACCACTGATTCATCTACCGCGGGCTTGGCGCGAAGCTTTTCCAGGGCGTCTTTGCGCGCCTTTGCGGCCAGCGCCGCGCGTTCCTGAAAGGTCGGCTCTTTGAAGAAAGACATATGACTTTGGGGTTCCTGTGGCTGTAGACGTGACTAGAGACCCGAGCTGCCGAGCAGATCGTCTCTGCGGCTGCCCATAAGCCAAAACGCCGAATTTGCGAAATCGAGCCTTCGGAGACCGTCGCCATGACCCCACGCACATTGCTCGGCGCGGCGACGGTGCCCGGCGGGAGCGAACTGAGGCTCTTCCAGCGCGGCGGCGACTTCATGATCGTGCTGGAACGCAACGAGCTGATGAGCAGCCGGATGAGCGGCTCCGAAGAGGCGCTCGCGGTGATGACCTGCGAGCGGCTGCAGGGCGTGGCCGCCCCGCACATGCTGATCGGCGGCTACGGCATGGGTTTTACTCTACGCGCGGCGCTGGCGCGACTGCCCGGGAAGGCACGGGTGACAGTGGTGGAACTCGTGCCCGAGATCATCGAGTGGGCGCGCGGCCCGATGGCGGCGCTGACCGCCCGGTGCCTCGACGACAAGCGTGTCAGCTTGGTCGGTGGCGACGTTCGAGATGCGATCCGATCCGGTGCAAGCGCCTACGACGCTATCCTGCTGGACGTCGACAATGGTCCCGACGGGCTGACTCGCGCGGAGAATGACGGTCTGTACTCGAGGCCCGGACTGGCAGCAGCCTGGAAGGCCCTGCGCCCTGGCGGCGTGCTCGCGATCTGGTCGGCAGGCAGTGACGCAGCGTTCATGCGCCGGCTTCAGAGCGGCGGCTTCGGCGTGGAGGAGGTGGCGGTGCGAGCCCGTTCCAACGGGAAGGGGCCGCGGCATGTGATCTGGTTCGCCACCAAGCCTTAGCCTCGAGTCACCAAGCAGCGTCGTTAGCCGAGGCTTAGCGCCGTTTAGGCTCGGGAAGACGTTCCCTCACGCGCAGGATCAGCTTTGCCAATGCCGGAAACAGACGCATCACCGGCATGGCGATCTGCCAGCGGACCGAGCGATGCTCGGCACCGTGCATCAGGGTCAAGCCTTCGCGCACGTCACCCGCCAGGATCAACTCTTCGCCATCGTGCCAGCTTTGCTCGTCGTCGAGGCGGGCGAGGGCGTTCTGCGCGTCCGCCTGTTCGGGCCGCCCGTCGAGTAATGCCGTCGCGCGAAAGTAGACCTCGCGCGCCGCCTGCCGCATCGCCGCGCCATCGGAGGAGAGCGAACCGGCGCGGCGTCGATACCGGACGAGCGGCTCAGGAAGCGACTTGCCGCGGTACTCCGCCGCGAGCAGCCGGATCCAGAGATCGAGATCTTCGACCGACCGCAAGCGCTCGTCGAAGCCGCCGACTGCCAGGAGCGCCTCACGCCGCACGGTACATCCGACGAAGACGTTGAAGGTGCGGTTAAGTACCGTCGCTAAGGTCAGTTCCGCGGCCTGGGAGTGATAGGCCGAGAACAGCTGCCCTGCTCGGTCCGCGCCGAAGTAGGTCGCATCGCAGGTGACGAAATCGAGTCCGGGATCACGCTCGACCGCCGCTAGCATGGCCTGGATGTATGTCGGCTCATAGATGTCGTCCCCATCGAGCAGCGACACCCATGGTGCGCGTGCAATCGCGGCGGCACGGTTGCGCGCCACCGACAGGCCGCCATTGTCGGTCTTCAGCAGGCGTATGCGGGGATCGTTGGCGAAGGGCGCCACGGCGCCTGCCACATCGTCAGGCGCGCCATCATCGACGACGATAGCTTCCCATGCTTCGCAGGACTGGGCCTGAAGCGATCGCAGCGCGTCACCCAGATATTGTGCGACACCGTAGGCGGGAACGAGCACGGACAGGCGGGGTTCGCCAGGTGACTCCATGATCCGTCAAACTCCGTGGCGGCAAACAAGCGCCGCCTTCAGGGTATCAAGGTGGGGGCAGTGCGCCAAACCGCAATCGTATGAGCCAGCACCCCCGTCCGGGCGAGCACTTGGCTTGTATCATCATGGAACAGCGTGCTTTGAGCATGCCCGTGACCGATCAGGGATGGATGAAGACGGTGGCGGACGCGGCCTCGACGCTGAAGGCCCAATCCGTCGGAGCACGCGCGGCGCGCCACCACGTATATGTCGTGCTGCTCCACGATCCGAGCCGGCGCGATCCGTGGGGCGTCTATGTCGGCCAGACGTCGCTCGATCCCGACGAGCGCTTCGATCAGCACAAGACCGGGTACAAGGCCAGCCGCGCCGCCAGGCGCTTCGGTGTCCGGTTGCTCCCGGCGATCGTGGCGCATCTCAATCCGCACGCCGGCTGGGAGTCGCTCGATCTGGAGGCTGCGCTTGCGGATAGAATGCGGGCGGCAGGCATTACATGGGTGGAGGGCGGGCATTGACCGCCGCACCTCGGGTCGCGGCAAGCAGGATGGGGTGTAGCGTGTGACGTCGTCGGGAGTGCCGCTCAGCCGAACGCGATCGATCGTCGTCATCAGTGATCGGATCGACTGGCGTGATGCCGGCGAGCCGGATCTATCCCCGCCACATATCGAACCCTGGCAAACGACCTGTGACCAGCTACCAGAAGTTACCGGCGGGTACCTCGAACGGCTGCCTCTGGCCTGCATCGCGGCCGGGATCGTCGATCGTGCCGAGATCTGGCATCATCAGCACGGCGGTCAGCGGCAACCTGTCTCGCAAGCAGCATCGCATCTGAGCTATCGCGCGTTCCTGCTCGACGATCCGGCGCCGCCGTTCGACAATCACGACATGATCGCCTTCGTGCGGGCATTCGGCGCGCCGCACATCCTGGTCGTCTATGGCTTGGCTGTCTCGGCCGAGCTGCTCGATCTGTGCCGCCGCAGCATCATCATCTACAACTCCATAGACGCGCCAACTCTGCGCGTGCCGCCCGAGGTGAGCGCCCGCTTCGATCTGGTACTTACCGGCGCGCCCTGGCAATCGGACGAGGTCGAGGCGCTGCATCCGGGCATGGCGACGGCGATCATGCCCGTCGGCCCCGAGTTTGCCGCGATCGATCTGTTCAGGCCGCTGGGTACGCCCAAGGAATACGACGTCATCTATGTCGCGGCGGCGCAGGCGTACAAGCGGCACGACATCCTGCTCGATGCCTTCGCACGGCTTCCTCCGGATGTGCGCGGATTGTGCGTCTTCGGCTATGGCGAGGATGCCGACGCGATCCGCGCGACGATCGCCGCACGTGGCCTGTCGATCGACTGCATCGGGCCGCCCGGTGTCGGCTTCGAGGAGGTGAACCGCCTGATGAACCTTGCCAGATTCGGCGTGGTTTGCGGGCGCGACGACGGGGCGCCGGCGATCCTGACCGAATATATGCTCGCCGGTCTGCCGGTGCTTGCCAACGCCGAACTCGCCTGCGGCAGGCAGTATATCCTGCCCGAGACGGGCATGCTGGCAGCGCCCGAGGAGTTCGCCGAAGCCATTCTGACGATGCGGGCAACGGCCGACCGGTTCCAGCCGCGCGAGGTGGTGCTCGCGCGCTGGACATGGCCGCACACGATCACGCGATTGCGGCCGATGCTGGCGCAGATCGCCCATCGAAAAAGCTTGGGCGATTGATCTAGATCGATTGAGTTCGGATGCCCGCTCCGCCACCAGATAGCGCTCATGGTGGAGAACGATGTGCACGGTTCGGTTCTCATGCCCGTTGCGTCGACACTACCGGCACCGTCTCTTCCCCCGCTCATCTGCTTCTCGCACCTCCGCTGGGATTTCGTGACCCAGCGCCCACAGCACCTGATGAAGCGCTTTGCCGCCGAACGGCGCGTCTTCTTCTGGGAGGAACCGATCGGCTGCGATCACTCGCGGGCCTACCTGGAATATCATCCCTTTACCGAGGACGGCGTGATCGCGCTGCGGCCGCGCATCCCGCACTGGTGGGGCCGCGACGAGACCGAACAGGCGCTGCGGGGCCTGCTCGACATGCTGATCGCCACATCAGTGCCGGCCGATCCCGTGCTGTGGTTCTATACGCCGATGATGATCGGGTTCGCCCATCATGTGCGCGCCGAGACGATCGTCTATGACTGCATGGATGAACTGACTGCGTTTGCTTTCGCCGACCCGCTGCTGGTCGATCGCGAGGCGCTGTTGATGGCCCGCGCCGACGTGATGTTCACCGGCGGCCACAGCCTGTACGAAGCCAAGCGTGACCGGCACAAGGCGATCACGCCGTTTCCCTCGGCAGTCGACGTCGCGCACTTCGCAGCCGCCCGGGATGCGCACGGCGAGCCGCAGGATCAGGCGAAGATCGCGGGGCCGAAGCTCGGCTTCTACGGGGTTATCGACGAACGCATCGATCTGGCGCTGCTGGACGCGGTGGCGGCCGCGCGGCCTGATTGGCAGATCGTCATGATCGGCCCGGTGGTGAAGATCGATCCGGCGGCACTGCCGCGCCGGTCCAACATCCATTGGCTGGACGCGCGCCGGTACGACGAACTTCCGGCGTATCTGTCCGGCTGGTCGGTTGCGCTGATGCCGTTCGCGATCAACGAAGCCACGCGCTTCATCAGCCCGACGAAGACGCCTGAGTATCTCGCCGCCGGACGCCCGGTCGTGTCCACCCCGATCGTCGATGTCGTGCGGCACTATGGCGCGGTGGACGGCGTCATCATTGCGGACGGAGCAGCGGCGTTCATCGCCGCGTGCGAGGCGGCGCTGGCGCTGGCGCCTGCCGGCCAGTGGCGCGACGAGGCCGATCGGTTGCTCGCCGCGAACTCGTGGGATCGCACCTTCCAGGGTATGAAGCGGGCGATGGGCGGTAGTCCGCCGCCGCCGCCAGCGATCCGGCCCGCCGGCCGCGCACGCCACTACGACGCGCTCGTCATCGGTGCGGGTTTTGCGGGATCGGTGCTGGCGGAGCGGCTCGCGGCCGGATCGGGCAAGCGCGTGCTGGTCATCGACAAGCGCCCGCATATCGGCGGAAACGCTTTCGATCATGCCGATGCGGCGGGGATCATGGTCCACCGCTACGGCCCGCATATCTTCCACACCAACAGCGACGAGGTGTTCGCCTATCTATCGCGCTTCACCAAGTGGCGACCCTACGAGCATCGCGTGCTGGCGAGCGTCGGCGACAAGCTGGTGCCGATCCCGATCAACCGCACGACGCTGAACAGGCTGTACGCGCTGAACCTTCCCGACGAAGCGGCGGCCGCGGCGTTCCTGGCCGATCGGGCCGAGCCGCGCGAGATCACGACATCCGAGGACGTGGTGGTCGCCGCAGTTGGCCGCGAACTCTACGAGACCTTCTTCCAGGGCTATACCCGCAAGCAATGGGGGCTTGATCCCTCGGAACTCGACAAGGCGGTGACCGGCCCCGTGCCGACCCGCACCTGCACCGACGATCGGTACTTCCAGGACAGGCACCAGGCGATGCCGGCGGCGGGCTACACGGCGATGTTCGAAGCGATGCTCGATCATCCCAACATCACCGTCGAGACCGGTGTCGACTTCGCCGATTGCGACGTCTCCGCCGATCACGTCGTCTACACCGGCCCGATCGACGAGTATTTCGGCTATCGCTTCGGCCCGCTGCCCTATCGCAGCCTCGAGTTCCGCCACGAGACGCATGACGTGGAACGCTTGCAGCCCGTCGCGGTCGTCAATTATCCTGCGCCGGATATACCCTACACCCGCATCACCGAGTACAAGCATCTGACCGGCCAGCAGTCCGCCCGGACGAGCATCAGCTACGAGATCCCCCGCGCCGAGGGCGATCCTTATTATCCGATCCCGCGCCCCGAAAATCAGGCGCTCTACCGCCGCTACGAGGCGCTGGCGGATGCCTTGCCCGACGTGAGTTTCGTCGGTCGACTGGCGACCTATCGCTACTACAACATGGATCAGGTGGTCGGGCAGGCGCTTGCCACCTACCGACGGCTGGCACCGAAGCTGAACCCGGCGGTCGCTGCGGAATGAGCGTGCTGCCACGGCTGTTCATGGTCACCGAAAGCACGATGCCGTCCGGGCTCGGGGAGCATATGCTGACCCTCGCCGACGGCCTGGCCGATCGCTACGAGATCACTCTCGGTGCTCCGCTGAGCAGCGGTCTGATCGAAAAGGCGCGCGCGCGCGGGTTGAGGGTCAAGGCGGTGGACCCCCAGCATGGCGCTGACCTTGAGCGCTGGTTCTTGCGAGGTCGCCCGGCGCTCGTCCATCTCCATGCCGGTATCGGATGGGAGGGGCATGCCAGCGCGCGTGCCGCGCACGCCGCCGGAGCGCGTGTGATCCGTACAGAGCATCTGCCGTATCTGCTGACCGATCCGGCGCAGCGCGACGATCATCGTGCCGCAATGGATGAGGTCGATCGCGTGATCGCGGTGTCCAAGGCAGTCGCCGAGAGCCATCGCCAGGCGGGGCTTGGCAACCGGCTGACGACGATCGCCAACGGCGTCGCGCCGCGCCGACCGACCCGCGATCGTACGGCGCTACGGCGCGAATGGAACCTGGATCGCGGCCCGGTGCTGCTGATGGCGGGGCGTTTCGCTGAGCAGAAGGGCCATGCGGCGATGCTCGATGCCATGCCGGCGATCCTTGCGGGTGCTCCGGGCGTCACGCTTATGATTGCCGGAGACGGCACGCTGAAGTGGGACATTGCCCGCCGGATTGCGATGCGCGGCCTCGCTGGCTCGGTGCGTCTGATGGGGCAAAGGGGCGATCTGCCCGACCTGATGGCGGCGGCCGACCTGCTGGTCCTGCCCTCGCGCTTCGAGGGGCTGCCGCTGGTCGCTCTGGAGGCGATGGCGGCGGGGCTGCCGGTTGTGGCGACCGACGCGCCTGGCAACGCCGAGATGCTCGAGCATGGCCGATCGGGCTGGCTGGCACCGCAGGGTGACGTTGCCGCGTTTGCTTCGACAGTGCTGGCGGCGCTCGCTGACCCGGCACGGCTGGCCGAGGTCGCGGCGGCAGCGGCGGAGCGTCAGGCCCAGCTCTACACTGCCGCGCGGATGATCGACGAGACCGCCGCGGTCTATGACGAGGAGGCGGCCGAAGCGCCGCGACGGACGGGAGAGCGCGTGACCAGGATCGGCTTCATCGGTGCGGGCGGCATCGCCCACCGCCATTTCGGCGTGCTCGAACAATTCGAGGATGTCGAGATCGCCGCCATTGCCGACGTCGACATTGCCCGTGCCGAGGAGGCCGCCACCCGTTTCGGTGCGCGCGCCTTTGGCGATGTGGAGGCGATGCTCGGCGCGGTCGAGCTCGATGCGCTCTATATCTGCGTGCCGCCGTTTGCGCACGGCGCGCCCGAACGGGCGGCGATCGCGGCAGGCCTGCCGTTCTTCGTCGAGAAGCCGGTGGCGCTCGATCTGGCGACGGCGGAGGCGATTGCGGATGAGGTCGCCGCGAAAGGCCTGGTGACGGCAGTCGGCTACCATTGGCGCTATCTCGATACGGTGGACGAGGTGCGTGGTCTCCTCGCGCAAAACCCCGCGCGGCTGATGTCGGGCTACTGGCTCGATTCGACTCCGCCGCCGGTATGGTGGTGGCATGAGGATCAGTCGGGCGGGCAGATGGTCGAGCAGACCACCCACCTGCTCGATCTCGCGCGCTATCTTGCCGGCGAGCCGACGCGCATATTTGGCCTTGCCGGCCGCACTGAGCGGCCCGAGTTTCCGGGGCTCGACGTGCCGACGGTCAGCACCGCCACCGTGCAGTTCGCCGGCGGCGCGATCGCCAACTTCGCGTCGACCTGCCTGCTCGGCTGGAACCACCGCGTGGGGCTCCATGTGTTCGGCGACAAGCTGGCGATCGAGATCACCGACCGCGATCTGATGATCGACACCGGCCACGGCCGGCCGGTGCGGGGCGCGGAGGGCGATCCGGTGTGGCGCGAGGATCGCGACTTCATCGATGCGGTGCAGGGCCCAAGCCACGGCAAGGACAACCGCATCCGCTGCCCCTATGCCGAGGCTGTGACCACGCACCGCCTTGCGCTGGCGATCGGCGAGTCGGCACGGACCGGCCAGGCGATCGAGATGGGAACCTCGCTGTGAGCGCATGGCGTCATATTCGTTCGCTCGGCGTCGAGCGGCCGCACGAAGCCTATCTACACGGCTATGACGAAGGGCCGCCGGGGCCAGGCCAGGTCCGCCTCGAGATGCTGTATACCGGCTTTTCGGCGGGCACCGAGCTCACCTTCGTCAAGAACACCAATCCGTATCTGCATTCGCGCTGGGACGCGGGGCGCGGCGTGTTCGTGCCCGGCGAGGCGCAGCAGCATTATCCGGTGCCGTTCCTCGGCTACATGGAGAGCGCGCGCGTCATCGAGTCCGATGCATGGGATTATGCGCCCGGCGACGTCGTCGGCGCGGTGTTCGGGCACAAGACCGGGCACACCGCCGATCCTTTTCACGACGTTCTGACCAGGCTGCCGGCGGACATCGATCCGATCCTCGGCATCTATGTCGGCCAGATGGGGCCGATCGCCGCCAACGGCATCCTCCACGCCGATCACGAGATGCTGGGGCCGACCGCGCCGTATTTTGGGGCGGGGATCGAAGGACGCCCGGTGCTGGTGATCGGCGCCGGCATCGTCGGGCTGTTCGTCGCCATGTTCGCCCAGGCGGCGGGTGCCAGCGAAGTGGTGATCGCCGACCCGTCCGAGTTCCGGCGGATGCGCGCGACGTGTCTCGGCCTCACCCAGATGACCGAGAGCGACGCCTGGAATTACGCCAAGGCGCGCTGGCATCACGGCGGAGACGATCGCGGCGCCGAACTGGTGTTCCAGACACGCGCCGACTCCGCCTCGCTCCACGCGGCGATGCAGGCGCTGCGGCCGCAGGGTACGGTGATCGACCTCGCTTTCTACCAGGGCGGTGCCGACCGGCTGCGGCTGGGCGAGGAGTTCCACCACAACGGGCTCAACCTGCGTTGCGCACAGATCAACCGCGTGCCGCGCGGCATGGCCTTCGCCTGGGACAAGCGCCGCCTCGCCGCCGAGACGGTGAAGCTGCTCGCCAGCCGCGGCGCCGAGATCCGCCAGCAACTCATCACCCACGTCATCCCGATCGAAGAGGCGCCCGACTTCATCCGCCACCTCGTGCGCGACCGGCCCGAGTTCCTGCAGATCGTGTTCAAGGGCGCGGATTGAGGTTCGACGAGGTCATGTGCCCACTCCCGTTCGTCCCGAGCGAAGTCGAGGGACAAGATGTCTCGACTTCGCTCGACACGAACGGAGGTGTACCGATGCGCATCCTTTTCGTCTTCGCCTGGTTGGTCGTTGGCGGCGAAGAGACCGAGGTGCGGTTGCTCGCGCAGGCGCTCGATCGCAGCCGCTACACGATCGATGTTGTCGCGTGCTTCCGCAAGGAGGGCATGACCGAGCAGAGCCATTACCAGCTCGAAGCGGCTGGCGTGCATGTCGACCGCACGCCGTACCACCTCTCGTTCGACGAGACGGTCGCCTACCTCGCCGGGATTGTGCCGAGCTACGACGTGGTGGTCTCGTGTCAGAACGTCGCGGACATCTATCCGGCACTCGAGCGGCTGCACCTGCGGCCGCCGTTGATCGAGCATGGCGGGCTGGTGTCGGAGGCGTTGGCCGGGCCGAAGCATTTCACGTCGCGCTACGTCGGCGTCTGCGCGTCGATACGCGACGCCGCCGCCAGCCACATGCCCGGGCGCGAGCATGACGCACTCGAAATCCCCTCGATGGTCGACATGGCGGCGTTCGATCCGGCTGCGCGAGTGCCGACGCGCGCGCAACTTGGCGTGGCAGAAGGCGTGCCGCTGATCGGCTGGGTCGGCCGGCTCGACGCCAAGAAGCGGGTGGAGGACTTCATTGCCGCCGCCGCGCTGATCCACGCCGAACGGCCGAGCGCACGCTTCGTGGTGATCGGCGGACCCGACGCGTTCATGCCGGACTATGCATTGCGGCTACATGCCCTGGCGCAAGACCTCGGCCTCGGCGACGTGCTGATCTTCCTCGGCGACCGCGCGGATATCCCCGATCTGCTGTCCGCGCTCGACATCTTCGTCTGGCTGTCGCGCGGGGAGGGCATGCCGCACGTCATCGCCGAGGCGGGCGCGGCGGCGCTGCCGGTGGTGGCGACCGCCGACAACGGCACGCTCGAACAGATCGAGGACGGTATCAGCGGCCTGTTCGTGCCGCACGAGGACCCGCCGGTCGTCGCCGCCGCGATCCTCCGGCTGATCGATGACACGGCCCTGCGGAAGGAACTTGGTGGTGCCCTCCACGCCAAGGTTGCAGCGGAGTATTCGATCGCGGCGGTGGTGCCGCAGTGGGAGAGGCTGTTCTACACGCTGCGGCGCCCGGACCAGACCGCAGCGCCGACGCTGTTCCGCAGCTTCTTCCAGGGCGGCTTCGAATGCTCGACCCACCGCCGCGCGCATGACAAGCGCCGGGTCGACGTGATCGCCGCGACCCGACATGACGCGCTGGCCGAGAGCGACTACCGCAGCCTGGCCGGCCACGGCATCCTGACCGTGCGCGACGGCGTACGCTGGCATCTGATCGAGCAGGCGCCCGGCCGCTACGACTGGTCGAGCCTTCAGAGCCAGCTTGCCGGCGCCGCTGCGGCGGAGACGGAAGTCATCTGGGACCTGCTGCATTACGGTTGGCCCGACGACCTCGATCCCTGGAGCCCGGCGTTCGTCACCCGCTTCGCCGACTTCGCCGCCGCCGCCGCACGGGTGATCCGCGCAGCGACGCCGGGCACGCGCTTCTACTGCCCGGTCAACGAGATCTCGTTCCTGTCATGGGGCGGTGGCGACGCCGCCTACCTCAATCCTTTCGCGCGCGGGCGGGGCTTCGAATTCAAGGTCCAGCTCGCCCGCGCCGCGATCGCCGCGATGGATGCGATCCGCCGCGACGATCCGGGCGCGCGCTTCGTCCATGTCGATCCGGTCATCAACGTCATCACCGATCCGGGCCGGCCAGGGGATGCGCCGCATGCCGAGGGTCATCGGCAGGCCCAGTTCCAGGGCTGGGACCTCATCGCCGGGCGCATCTGGCCGCAGATCGGCGGCCGGCCGGACCTGCTCGATATCGTCGGCGTCAATTACTACCACAACAACCAGTGGATCCACGGCGGCCTGCCGATCGACCGACATAACGCGCTGCACAAGTCCTTCCACCATATGCTGGCGGAGACGTATGCCCGCTACGGGCGCCCGATCTTCGTCGCCGAGACCGGGATCGAAGGCGACGAACGTCCGGCATGGCTGAAGCATGTCGCCAACGAAGTCGCCCAGGCGCGGCGGCTTGGCGTGCCGATCGAGGCGGTGTGCCTGTATCCGATCCTGGATCATCCCGGCTGGGACGACGAACGGGCTTGCCCGAACGGCCTGTTCCGAACGGTTGCCGGATCGGAGACAAGGGAAGCAAACGAAGCCTATGCTGCCGAACTCTCCGTCCAGCGGCGCCTCATCGAGCGCGAGTCATAACGCAGGGGCCGACTCGCTGTGGAGTCATGGTGCACCCGTCGCGATTCGAACGCGAGGCCTCTGCCTTCGGAGGGCAGCGCTCTATCCAGCTGAGCTACGGGTGCCTGGCCGGCACGCCTAGCAGAGGCGCCGGCGGCTCGCCAGCCCTTCGATGGCGTTCAGCGCGGCGCGCCGGTGATCGGCTGGAATTGGCCGAGCCCGCATGACGCGCCGCGCATCAGCGGCGCGTCGTGGAGGACGGTGATGATGTCGACATTGCAGAGCTGATCGATGCTGGTCTCGTAGGAGAAGCGCTCCTCGAAGCCGAGTTCGGGGCAGCTCTGGGGTAGCTTGTTGCGGTAGACCTGCCCGCCGACCATGTAGAAATCGATCGTGCTGTCGTCGCGCACGCGGGTCTCGCGAATGCTGTGGTTCGGCACGCAGGTGACCGGCGGACCGGACGGCTGGATCTTTGCCTCCTGTTCGGGCTTGAGCGGACGCGCGGCGGCAGGGCCGATCAGCGCGGCGAGGATGATGGCGGCGGCAAGGGGGCGGTTCATGACAGCCTGCTCCAATTTGTTGTCTGTTATCAACGTCAACGCACGAAGCGGCGATGTTACTCCGGCCAATCTACGGGCGGCGGCGTCTTCGGCCGGTAGCGGCACAGGTCGGCGACGGGGCACCGCCAGCATTCGGGCTTTCGCGCCTTGCAGATGTACCGGCCGTGAAGGATCAGCCAGTGGTGGGCGTGCGCCCTGAACGGGGCGGGCGTCACCTTGACCAGCCGGTCCTCGACGATGCGGACGTCCTTGCCCGGCGCCAGGCCGGTGCGGTTGGCGACGCGGAAGATGTGGGTGTCGACCGCGATCGTCTCGTGGCCGAAAGCGATGTTGAGCACGACATTGGCGGTCTTGCGGCCGACACCGGGAAGCGCCTCCAGCGCCGCGCGATCATCGGGCACCGCGCCGCCATGCGCGTCGACCAGCATCTGTGCCGCCGCGATGACGTTCTTCGCCTTGGTGTTGAACAGGCCGATCGTCTTGATCCGATCCTTGAGGCCGGCTTCGCCGAGTGCGAGCATCGCGGCGGGCGTGTCGGCCTCGGCGAACAGGCGCCGGGTCGCCTTGTTCACGCCCGCATCGGTCGCCTGGGCGGAGAGCGCGACGGCGACCAGGAGCGTATAGGGGTTCTTCCACTCGAGCTCGGTCACCGGGGCGGGGTCGTTCTCGGCGAGGCGGCGGTAAAACTCGAAGACATCGGTCTTCTTCACGCGAGCCCCAGCACGTCCGCCATCGTGTAGCGGCCAGGCGCGCGCCCCGGCTCGGCGAGCCACAGCGCCGCCTTCAACGCACCCTTGGCGAAGATCGACCGGTCCTCCGCGCGGTGGCCGAGTTCGATGCGCTCGCCGTCGGTCGCGAAGATCACCTGGTGGTCGCCCGCCACCGATCCGCCGCGCAGCGAGGCGTAGTAGATGCCGCCGTCCTCGCGCGCATGCGGGCGGTCCTGCATCCGGTCGAGGCGGTTTAGCGCCGCGCCGTCCGCAGCCCCGCGCCCGATGTTCGCCGCCGCGCCGAGCAGCAGCGCCGTGCCCGAAGGGGTATCGAGCTTGTGGCGGTGATGCATCTCGACGATCTCGATGTCCCACTCGGCCCCCAGCCGCCGCGCCGCCTGCTCGACCAGCCCGCGCAGCAGGTTCACGCCGAGCGACGTGTTGTAGGTCTGGATCAGCGCGATGTGCTCGGCCGCCGCATCGAGCAGCACCTGGTGCTCGCTCTGCAGCCCGGTAGTGCCGATCAGGATCGGCGTGCCGGCTGCGACGGCCGTATCGAGGTGGCTTGCCAGCGCATCGGGTGCGGAGAAGTCGATGAGCACCTGCGGCGCCGCGGCAAGCGCCGACGGATCGCCGTGATAGCCGTGGACGACGCCGTCGCGATCGACGCCGCCCGCAACGCCGATACCTGCCGCTTCGGCAGCCGCGAGGATCGCGCTTCCCATCCTGCCCGCCGCACCCAGGATGCCGATCGAGGTCATGGAGTCGAGGGGAAGCGAGTGGTCATCCCAGCCTCATGCCACCCGCATTCCGGCATGGGAACCTTGTCGTCCTCAGCGCCTCACATCTTGTAGCTGGCGGTGAGACCGACGGTGCGCGGGCGCCAGGTGCGATCGGTGAACAGCAATGTGTCGGTGCCGCTGTGCGAGCGATCGAGCAGCGGTGCGTTGTCGAGCAGATTGTCGACGAATACCGATACGTTCAGCCCGCCGACGATACCGCCTGCGCGCAGACTGACGAAATGTTGCGCCTCGGAGCTGACGACACCGGGATCATAGTTCGCGGTGAGCGGGTCCTGCTCCTTGGTGCGCTTGCTGGGGCTCGAATATTGATAGTCGGCGCGCGCATAGCCCTGCTCGCCGAACGCCGGAAAGTCGTATTGCGCGCCGATGCTGACCGTCCAGGGCGATCCGCCGAGACTGTCGCCCTTCACCGCCAGGATCGAGGTCGGCGAGGCGTAGGACGCGGTCTTGGTGTAGCGGCTGTCGGTATAGCCC
>CAXTBZ010000035.1:1044-25298 GCA_964242855.1 uncultured Sphingomonadaceae bacterium | reverse complement strand
CCACTGGATTTCCACCTTCTTGGTATCGAACATATCATTTCCTTCTCCGGCGACCCAATGTCGGCCGGGACAGCGTGTGCGGGCTAGCCGGCCCGCGGCGGTTTGGAACCTGTAGGGCTCCCGAGGGCGCTTGACCGAATTGCCATGCCCTCCATGCGAAACGGCCCGCCTGAGGCGGGCCGTCCGAAACGCGTTACTTGCGAAGGCCGAGCTTGCCGATCAGGTCGGCGTAGCGCTGGACATCCTTTGTCTTCAGATAGTCGAGCAGGCTGCGGCGCTTGTTGACCAGCATCAGCAGGCCGCGGCGCGAATGATTGTCCTTCGCGTGGGTCTTGAAATGCTCGGTGAGGTTCTTGATGCGCTCGGTGAGGATCGCGACCTGCACCTCTGGCGAACCCGTATCGCCCGACGTGCGGGCATTGTCTTCGATCAGCGCCGTCTTGCGCTCTGCAGTTACCGACATCGGGTCACTCCTGTCATGAGAGGTTGAAACCGCGCACCACCTTCACCCCCACCCCGTCATGCTCGACGAGCGCGACCGGAACAGATCCTTCGGTCGCGAAATAGGAGCCCGGTGGGGCATGGATCCCGACCACCTGACGCCCCTGGCGGAGCGCCCCTGCCTGATCGGGGGTGAGGACAAGAGCCGGGATGTCGTCCAGCCCCGCCCTCAGCGGCAAAAGTATCTGTTCAAGGGTGCGGCCCTTAGCGTGTTCGCCCAAGGAGTCCAGCGAAATCGCGGCTTCGAGCGTGAACGGACCGGCCTTGGTACGGCGAAGCATGGTGACGTGGCCGACGGTGCCGAGCGTCAGCGCGATATCACCGGCGAGACTGCGGATGTAGGTGCCCTTAGAGACGGTGGCGAGGAGGGTAATGTCTTCTAGTTCCTCCCCGGCACGGGGAGGGGGACCGCCGGCGCAGACGGTGGTGGAGGGGGTTGGCCACACGTCCGCCGCCTGCGGAAAACCCCCTCCACCAGCCTGCGGCTGGTCCCCCTCCCCGCTGTGCGGGGAGGATTGCAGCGAATGCACGACGACACTCCGCGTCGCCAGCACCACCTCTTCCCCCGCCCGCGCAAGATCATAGGCGCGCTGGCCGCCGACCTTGAGCGCCGAATAGGCCGGCGGCACCTGTTCGATCGGCCCGGTAAAGCTTGGCAGCACCGCCTCCAGCGCCGCCATTGTCGGCCGCGCGTCGGACGTCACGATCACCGCGCCTTCGAGGTCGAGCGTGTCCGTCTGCGCGCCGAACCGCACCGTGAACGCGTAAGTCTTGTCGCTGTCCAGCATCCGCCCCGCGAGCTTGGTCGCTTCGCCGAGTGCGATCGGCAGCACGCCCGACGCCAGCGGATCGAGCGTGCCGCCATGGCCGACCTTCACCTTGGCATAGCCACCGTCCCTGAGCGCGCGCTTCACCGCGGAAACGATGTCGGTCGACCCGGGGCCGACCGGCTTGTCGATGATCAGCCAGCCGTGGAGGGCGGGTCCGGTCCGATCCGGCTTGGCATGGCCCTGTGTCATGGCGAGGCGCCTAGGATGCGGCGCCTCGCCTTGGCAACCGCGCTTATCGCACCCTGAGCGAGTCGCGGATCTCGCGCAGCAGGACGATCTCGGCGGTGTCAGGTGCGGGTGCCGCCTCGCTTGCCGCCTGCTGCTTGGCGGTCATCTCCATCGCCTTGCTCACCGCGCGCAGGATCAGGAAGATGATGAAGGCGACGATCAGGAAATTGACTGCCTGGGTGATGAACTCGCCATAGCCGAGCAACGGCACGCCGGCCTTCTTGAGCGCGGCGTAATCGGTGGAGCCCTGGAGCGCCGGCGGCACCTTGTCGTGGCTGAGGATCAGGAAATAGCCCGAGAAATCGAGCCCGCCAAAGATCTTGCCGATGATCGGCATCAGGATGTCGTCGGTCAGCGAGGTGACGATCTTGCCGAACGCGGCACCGATGATCACCGCGACTGCCAGATCGAGCACGTTGCCGCGCATGATGAACGCCTTGAATTCCTTCAGCATGGCATGAAATCCCGTTGTTCAAGAGACAATCGAGGTTAGCGATTTGAACCCGGCGAGCAAGCTGCCCGTTGCTCCGCCCGTAACGCCGCTGTATTAGCCGGGTCAAACGCTTGGGAGTGTCCGCACATGAAGGTTCGTAGCCGCCTGGTCCTCGCCGCTCCGTTCGCCGCGCTTGCGCTCGGTGGCTGCGGCGTCAACGCGATCCCGACGGCCGAGGAGAATACCAAGGCCAAGTGGGCGGACGTTCAGAACCAGTATCAGCGCCGCGCTGATCTCATCCCCAACCTCGTCTCCACCGTGAAGGGCTATGCCACCCACGAGCAATCGACGCTGGAGGGCGTCACCGAGGCGCGCGCCAAGGCCACCTCAGTCACCGTCACCGCCGACGATCTTACCGATCCGGCCAAGGTGAAGGCGTTCCAGGACGCGCAGAACTCGTTGTCCGGCGCACTCGGCAAGCTGTTGTCGGTGCAGGAAGCTTATCCGCAGTTGCAGGCGGACCAGAACTTCCTGGCGCTGCAATCGCAGCTGGAAGGCACCGAGAATCGCATCGCCGTCGCGCGATCGGACTACAACTCGGCGGTGCAGGCCTACAACACGCGCATCCGCACCTTCCCCGATAGCATCACCGCCAAGGTGGTCTACGGCGCCAAGCCGATCACCCCCTTCACCGCGACCAGCCCCAATGCCGAGACCGCGCCGACCGTGAAGTTCTGAGGTCGGCGTGACCCGAACCTTCCTTGTGGTGCCGCGATGGCTGCACGTCCCCCTGCTCGCTCTACTGGCACTCGCCTGCACGCCGGCACAGGCGCTGACCTTTCCCGCCTTTACCGGCCTGGTGGTCGATCAGGCCAACATCCTGCCCGCCGACCGCAAGGCGGCGCTCGAGCAGAAGCTTGAGTCCTTCCAGCAGCAGACCCACCGCCAGCTTGTCGTCGCGACCGTCAGCAGCTTGGAAGGCGACGAGATCCAGGATTATGGCTACCAGCTCGGCCGGGCATGGGGCGTGGGGCTGAAGGACGCCAATAACGGCGCGATCCTTCTGGTCGCGCCGAACGAGCGCAAGGTCGGCATTGAAGTCGGCACTGGTCTGGAAGGCGTACTGACCGATGCCTATTCGAGCGTGATCATCAATTCCAAGATCCGCCCGGCTTTCAAGGCTGGCGACATGCCGGGCGGCATCGACGCCGGCGCGGACGCAATCATCCAACTGCTCTCGCTCCCCGACGATCAGGCCAAGGCCAAGGAAGACGCCGCCGTCGCCGAATGGGACAAGGCGCATGCCAGCAATGGCGGTGGCGCACCGATCGCGCTCATCTTCTGGATCATCGTGATCGCTTGGGTGGTAATCGGCGGTATCTTCCGACGGCGCCACGGCACCCGCTATGGCGGCTCCAACTGGCCGATCTGGTTGTGGGCAGCCGACAGCTTGCTCAACAGCCGCAGTTCGGGTGGGAGCAGCTGGGACGGCGGCGGTGGATCGTCCGGCGGAGGAGGAGGCGGCTGGGGAGGCGGCGGCTTCACCGGCGGCGGTGGCGGCTCATTTGGGGGCGGTGGCGCCTCGGGGGGCTGGTAGCATGTTCAGCGAAGCGGACAGCGCCCGCGTTGGTGCCGCAGTAGCGGCGGCCGAGGCATCGAGCGACGGCGAGATTGTGACCGTCGTCGCCGCCGAGTCGGACACTTACAATGATGTCGTGCTGCACTGGGCGGTACTGGCGCTGTTCCTCGTGCTGGCGCTGGTCGCAGCGCTGCCGGGCTTCTTTCTGTTGGCGCTCGATCGGATCGCCGGCGGTTGGGACAGCTGGACCGCAGGCGAATTGCTCGCGATCCTGCTGTTCGGGCTCGCAGCCACCTTCCTTATCGCGCGCTGGCTGTTCGGCTTGCGATCGATCCGGCTGGCGCTGACCCCTGTCGGCACCAAGGCGCGCCGGGTGCTCCGCCGCGCGCTGCTGCTGTTTCGGCTCGGCACCGAGAATCGAACGCGCGCCAAGACCGGCGTGCTGCTATATCTGAGCCTGGCCGAGCGTCGGGCCGAGATCGTCGCCGACGCCGCCATCACCTCCAAGGTCGCGCCCGACGTATGGGGTGCCGCGATGGCAGCGCTGATCGATGCGGTGAAGGATGGCCGGCCGGGCGACGGCATGGTGGAATGCGTCGGCATGATCGGGAAGATCCTCGCCGAGCATTTCCCGCGCTCGGCAGACGACACCAACGAGCTGCCGGACCGCCTGATCCTGCTATGATCGACCCCGATGCGGCGCTGCCGGAGGAAGTCCGTTGGCAGGGCAAATTCATCGCCGCCAAGCAGCGCGGCAAGTGGGAGTATGTCGGCCGCACCAAGGGCATCCGGGCGGCCGTGATCGTCGCAGTGGACGATGGTCACATCCTGCTGGTCGAGCAATATCGCGTGCCGCTCGGCAGCCTGTGCCTGGAGCTTCCCGCCGGGCTCGTCGGCGATCTGGAGGATGGCGAAACGGTCGAAGCGTCGGCTGCCCGCGAGCTTGAAGAGGAAACCGGCTACCGCCCCGCCCGCATCGAGGTGATCGGCGACTTTGCGTCCTCGCCAGGTATGGTGTCGGAGACCTTCACGCTCGTGCGTGCGCTGGACCTGACCAAGGTCGGTGACGGCGGCGGCGTTGCCGAGGAAAGCATCACCGTCCACCGCGTGTCGCTCGCCGGCGTAGCGGCTTTCATCGCCGCCAAACGCGCGGCGGGCACGATGATGGACGTGAAGCTACTGCTGTTGCTGGGCGCCGGCATCCTGGCCGGTTGAAGCTTCTTCGCCCGCCGGCACGATCGGGCCGACCGCAAAATTGTCCGCGTAGGTCTGCAGCTTGAGCGAACGCGGGTGCTCCGGCACGACTGTCGCAGGGATGCCGAACTGATCGGCATAGGCCTTCGCCGCTTCGAGCGACGGAAAGGTCAGGTGGACCTGCTCGCGCGTATCGCCCGATCCTGCCCAGCCGGTGAGCGGATCGGGCGTCTTGGCCTCGGACGGCTCGAACTCGAGCGTCCAGATGCCGACCTTGGCGCGGCCCGACTGCATCGTGCTCTTGATCCGCTGGTAGATGCGCGCGCCCATGACGTTGGTCCCTCGGAATGACGTGAAAACGCGATGCCGCAGCGCAACCGCCAGCGTCAAGGGCGTTGCGCCGCCTTCTTGGTGCGCAGCGTCGGGTCCGCAGCAGCGGGATCGTCCGGCCAGGGATGACGTGGGTAGCGGCCGCGCATCTCCTTGGCGACTTCCGCCCAGCTGCCCGCCCAGAAGCCCGGCAGGTCGCGCGTCGCCTGGATCGGGCGGCCGGCCGGCGACGTCAGCGACAGGATCAGCGGCACGCGCCCGTCCGCCACGGTCGGATGTACCGCCAGGCCGAACAATTCCTGCGGGCGGAGTTTGACCGTGGGACCTGCATCTGCGGCGTAGTCGATCGAATGCGCGCTGCCGGCAGGAGTGGAAAGGCGATCGGGTACGAGCCGATCGACAATGCGACCGCCCTCCCAGCCTAGCAGGCCCTGCAAGGCGCTGGCGAGTTCGTTCGGTGGGATCGCATCAAGCCTGCGGCGGTTCACGACCAGCGACGGCAGCCATTCGTCGAGCGATGCGACCAGCGCGCCGTCGGAGAGATCGGGAAGCGCCGCATCAACGCGCCGCGCGAACGCCACGCGCGCACGGAGCCGCACTGCAGCTTCAGGCCACGGAAGAGCTTCGAGACCATGATCCCGCACGCCCTCCAGCAAGGCAGCAGCGACGGCGGCAGGGTCCGGCCTGTCATCCTGGCCACCGCCGAGCCTGAGGCTGCCGAGCCGCCGTTCGCGCGTGGCGACGACAGCGCCAGTCGTGGCATCGAAACGCACGGTGCGCACCTGCTCGATCCGATCGCCATACAGCCGCTCGATGGTTTCGCGATCGATCGCGGCAGCCGAGAGGATGCGGGCGCCCGCCGCGATGCCCTGGGTCTCGGCCACCGCGAGCCACTCTTCGCGGGCTAGAGGCGATGTCGGATCTAGCTTGAATCCCCGCCCACCCGCGCTCGCCCATGTCTCTCCCGAAGCGTCGCGGCGTCGCGCGATTCGATCAGGGTAGGCCAGCGCCACGCAGAGCCCGACATCTTCCCCCCTCCCTGCAAGGGAGAGATCGGGGATGGGTAGAGGCACTCGATATGGCTCGGTCGAGCTTCGTGGCGACCGTATCGCCGAGCCAAGACCCAGCCCCTCGCTTCCAGAAAGGGGGACAAGAGCCGCCCAGCGCCGCGCCAGCCCTCGCGCCGCCTCGGCCCGCCTGCCGCGATCACCCCGCCAAAGCTGGAGACGCTGCGCGATATCGGCCGAGTCACCGCCCAATCCACGTTCGGACAGCAGCGCCGCCACCTCAGCCGCCAGCCCACCCAGTCCAAGCGTCGCCGCAGTGACCAGCATGTGGGCGAGGCGTGGTGGCAGCGGCAGCGAAGCGATCGCGCGGCCATGCGCGGTCGGGCGCCCATCCTGATCGATCGCGCCGAGCGCGGCGAGGCGGTTACGCGCTTCGGCCACGGCAGCGGCCGGTGGCGGATCGAGCCAGCGCAACTCGGCGGGATCGGACACGCCCCAGATCGCACAATCGAGCAGCAACGCCGAGAGATCCGCCTCCAGGATTTCGGGCGGATCAAAAGGCGGCAGCCCGGCGGTCGCGGCCGCTTCCCACAGCCGATAGACCACGCCAGGTGCCTGCCGCCCGGCGCGGCCGGCGCGCTGCGTCGCCGCCGCCTGGCTGACCCGCTCCGTCGACAGGCGGGTCATACCGGCGGCGCGATCGTAGCGCGGGCGCCGCGCCAGCCCTGAGTCGACGACAATCCGCACGCTATCCAGGGTAAGGCTGGTCTCGGCGATCGAGGTGCCCAGCACCAGCTTGCGGGTGCCGGGTGGCGCAGCGGCGATCGCGGCACGCTGCTCAGCCGGATCGAGGCTGCCGTGGAGGCGGTGGAGAGTTACGTCGGGCGGCAGGCGATCCAGCCGCTCCGCCGTCCGCTCGATCTCGGCGACGCCCGGCAGGAAGGCGAGTACGCCACCCTCCGTCTCTTCCGCCAACGCCCTACGGATTGCCGATGACATCGCATCTTCGATCCGCTGGCCCGCGTCACGACCGAGATGGCGATGTTCGATCGGGAAGCTGCGGCCCGCGCTTTCGATCAGCGGTGTGCCCTCGCCCATCAGCCGGGTGAAACGCTCGCCGTCGAGCGTCGCCGACACCGCGATCAGGCGCAGATCGGGCCTGAGCGCGGCTTGCGCATCGAGCGCCAGCGCCAGCCCGAAGTCGCTGTCGAGGCTGCGCTCGTGAACCTCGTCGAACAGCACCGCGGAGATCCCGCCGAGCTCGGGATCGGCCTGAATACGGTTGCGGAAGATGCCCTCGGTCAGCACCGTTACCCGTGTCTCGGCCGAGCGCCTCGTATCGAGCCGGCTTGCGTAGCCGAAGGTCCGGCCGACCGGCTCGCCGGCGAGTTGCGCCATCCGCTCGGCGGCCGCGCGGGCGGCGATGCGCCGCGGTGAGAGCAACAGGATCTCGCCGGTGCACCACGCCTCACCCAGCAGCGCCGGCGCCACCGCCGTCGTCTTGCCCGCTCCTGGCGGCGCGACAAGCACCGTGGCCGAGTGCGTACGCAGCGCTGCGAGCAGTTCCGGCAGGACGGCGTGGATCGGGAGATCAGTCACCACGCGCGATTATCGACGGATCGGATGCTCTGTCCATCCGATCGTACCCTGCGCCGCCTCAAGTCGTCGCGAGGCTGCACAGCTCCGCCGCGGTGATGCCGTAGGTGGCGCAGATATGATCGCGGAGCAGCAGCTTTGCGACCGCCATGTCCTGATAGGCGACTTCCTCCGCCTCCTCGGCGTGAGCATCGACGATGAACGCACTCGGCACCAACACGCCCCAGCTGATCTTGTGGCGCGCCGCTGCATCGCGCACGTCCTGAACCAGAGCCTTGCCGTCGAGCATGAACAATTCTCCTTCGCGCGCCAAACGCGCGTCGGGCGTTCGGGTTCTAATATGCGCGAGACACCGCAAATTCGGCGGCTTCGATCAGCACCGTCTTTGGCCGTCCATCTGGAAACCGGCCGAGCGCCGCGATCGCACGCTGGCCGTAGTGGCGTGCGCGCGCGAGCGTGTCGGCGACAGCACCGCATTGGTCGAGCAGACGGTTGGCATGCGCAAGGTCGTCGTCCGAGATGCGACGCCCCTCGATCGCATCCTTCCAGAAGCGGCGCTGCGCCTCGTCGCCGCGCGCATGGGCGAGGATCACCGGCAGGGTGACCTTGCCGTCCCGGAAGTCGTCGCCGGTATCCTTGCCCATCGTCGTCCCGTCCGACGCATAGTCGATCGCGTCGTCGACCAGCTGGAAAGCAATGCCGAGATTGCGACCATAGGCGTCGAGCGCTTGTTCGTCAGCCTCGTCGCGCTCGGCGATCACGGCGGCGATACGGCAGGCGGCGGCGAAGAGCGCGGCGGTCTTGGCGCCGATGATCGCGAGGTAGCGATCCTCGTCTGTCTCGATGCGGCGCTGGGCGGTGAGCTGCGCCACCTCGCCTTCAGCGATGATCGCGCTGGCACCGGAGAGGATGCGCAGGACCCTCAGGCTGCCGTCCTCGACCATCAGTTCGAAGGCGCGGCTGAACAGGAAGTCGCCGACCAGCACGCTCGCCGGATTACCCCAGATCAGATTGGCGGTGCGTTTGCCGCGGCGCATTCCCGATCCGTCGACGACGTCGTCGTGGAGCAGCGTGGCAGTATGGATGAACTCGACGACAGCCGCCAGCTTGTGCTGGCGCGAGCCGCCATAGCCGAGCAGCTTGGCGCAGGCGAGGGTCAGCATCGGCCGCATCCGCTTGCCGCCGCCTGCGATCAGGTGACCGGCGAGCTCGGGGATCAGCGGCACCTCGCTCTGCATCCGCTGGAGGATGACCGCGTTAACCTGGTTCATGTCGGCCGCGATCAGCGCCACCAGCGGATCGAGCGAAGGCAAGGGCACCCCGGGCGCCTGCGCCGAGTGGAGAGGATGCACGGTCGCGGCCATAACGCCCGTCCTCTGGCGCTTGGCGCGGGCAAAGGCAAGCCGGGCTTGCATGTCGCGCTTCGCGTCGCGAAGAGGGTCGACAGCAACGGCGAAGCGGGAACGGGACCATGGCGGACGAGACGCTCCAGCGCTTTCGCGAAAGCATCGACAATATCGATGCCGCGCTCGTCTTCCTGCTCGCAGAACGCTTCAAGGTGACCCAGGCGGTCGGCCGCTACAAGGCGGGCGCCAACCTGCCGCCGGCTGACCCGACCCGCGAGGACGAACAGATCGCCCGCTTGCGCGGCCTGGCCGAGGCGGCGCATCTCGATCCTGATTTCTCGGAGAAGTTCCTGCGCTTCATCATCGACGAGGTGATCCGCCATCACGAGCGCGTGCGAGAGGGTTCGTAGGCTGTCGCCCGTCCATAACCTTATAGTTCGGACATGTCGGGCAACCCGCCTCGACAGGGCAGGCTTATTGTGGTGACAGGGCGCATGCCGATCCGTCCTGCGCTGCTAATACTCGCCGTCGTTCCCCTCACGGCGGCGGCTCCGATCGAGGTTGCGGTCTCCAACGTCACCCAGGCGAAGGGCCGGGTTCATGTCGATGTCTGCTCGCAGAAGCAGTTCCTCACCAGCGACTGCGTGCATTCGGCCGAGGCGCCGGCGGTGATCGGCACCACGATCGTGACGGTGCCCAACGTGCCGCCCGGCGCCTACGCCGTCCAGGTGTTCCATGATCTGGATGGCGACGGCAAGCTGAAGCGCGGCCTGTTCGGCGTGCCCAAGGAGCCCGTCGGCTTCTCCCGCGATGCGCCGATCCACTTCGCGCCACCGCACTGGCAGGATGCGATGTTCGATCATGGCGGTGAGCCGCAGCGCGTCGCATTGAAGCTTCGTTCAAGCTTCTTCTGACGCCGCCATGGCGCGCGCGCTGACCCGGGTAGTTGCGTGGGCCTGTGGGCGCCCGTGGTGGACGCTTGGCCTCGCATTGCTGCTGACCGCCGCCGCGCTGCTGATCATCAACGACCGCTTCGCGATGACCACCGATGCCACCGCGCTGATCTCGCCCGATGTCGCCTGGCGGGTGAACGAGCGACGGATGGATGCGGCCTTTCCGCAGAACGGCGACAGCGTGCTGGTGGTGATCGACGGCGCCACGCCCGAGATCGCCGAGCGGGCCGCGGCGGGGCTTGCGGAAAAGATGGCTGCCGACAAACAGCATTTCCGGCGCGTGAGCCGGCCCGACGGCGGCCCCTTCTTTGCGCGCGAGGGACTGTTGTTCGGCAGCGAGGCCGATGTCGACGCGGCGACCAGGCAGATGATCGACGCACAGCCCTTCCTGGGGCCGCTGGCCGCCGACCCGTCGCTGCGCGGGATCGCAGGTGCGCTGGATACAATGCTGCGTGGCGTGCAGAGCGGCGACGCCAAGCTGGCGCAGATCGACACGCCGATGGTGGCGCTGGCGGACGCGCTCGATGCACAGGCGCAGGGCGAGCGGACCTTCTTCTCGTGGCAGGCGCTGTTCGGCGGCGCGAGAGGTGCGCTGGCCCCGCCCAAGCGACAGCTGGTGCTGGCGACCCCGGTGCTGGATTATGGCAGCCTCATGCCTGGAGCGCCTGCCACGGATGCGGTGCGAATCGCAGCGAAGGCCTTGCAGCTCGATCCGGCGCATGGGGCTACGGTGAGGCTCACCGGATCGGTGCCGCTCTCCGACGAAGAATTTGCGAGCCTCGCCGATCATGCCTGGCTGGTCGGCGCCGTGATGATCCTTGCGATGCTGGTGACGCTGCGCCTGGCGGTGCGCTCGTGGCGCGTCGTCGGGGCGATCCTCGCCACGACCGCGATCGGCCTGATCATCACGACCGCGGTAGGGTTGCTGGTGGTGGGAGAGCTCAACCTCATCTCGGTCGCCTTTATCCCGCTGTTCGTCGGTTTGGGCGTCGATTTCGGCATCCAGCTGGCGGTCCGCTTCCAGGCCGAGCGGCTCGCCCACACAGCGCCCTCCGCGGCGATGATCGCCGCCGCAAACGCGCTTGCGGCGCCGCTGCTGCTCGCGGCCGGCGCAGTGTGCCTGGGCTTCCTCGCCTTCCTGCCCACGGCCTATGTGGGCATTGCCGAGCTTGGCGTGATCGCGGGGCTCGGCATGATCGTGGCGCTGGCGCTGGCGGTGACCTTGCTCCCCGCGCTGCTGATGCTCCTCAAGCCGGGCCGCCCCGCGGATGAACTCGGCAATCCGGCGCTGGCGCCGGTAGACGCCTTCCTGCTGCGCCGCCGCCGGCTTGTGCTCCAGTTGTTCGGGCTGGCGATGCTGCTGGGTGTCGCCAGCCTCTGGTTGGTGCACTTCGACTTCAACCCGCTCCACCTGCGCAACCCGCAGGGCGAGGCGATGGCGACGCTCGCCGACCTCGCCGCCGATCCCGCTCGCGATCCGAACACGATCGACGTACTCGCGCCCGATCTACCGCATGCGCAGATGCTTGCCGCCAGGTTGTCCAGGCTCCCCGAAGTTGGGCAGGCGATCACCGCGGCAAGCTTCGTGCCCGACGATCAGGCGCCCAAGCTCGCCACCATCCAGAACGCGCAGGCGCTGCTCGATTTCACGCTCAACCCCTTCGCGCCGGCGCCGCCGCCGAGCAATACCGACACGATCGCGGCGCTGCGCCAGACTGCGCAGAACCTGCGCCAGGCGATCACTGGACAGGACAAGGCCAGCCTCGATGCGGGCCGCCTGGCCACAGCCTTCGAACGGCTGGCGAGCGGCCCGGCTCCCGCCCGTGCCGCCGCGACCGCCCTGCTGGTCCCGCCGCTGGAAACGATGCTCGGCCAGATGCGCGATGCCCTGGCCGCGCAGCCGGTGACCGTCGCCGATCTGCCACGCGAGGTGACGCAGGACTGGATCGCGCGTGACGGCAAGGCGCGCGTCCAGCTCAGCGCCGCCGGCACCGACCGCAGCGACGCGGCGCTGGCCCGGTTCGTCGCCGCAGTCCGCAAGGTCGCGCCCGATGCGACGGGCGTCGCGGTATCCACGCAAGCGGCCGCGCACACCGTCGCGATGGCCTTCGTCGAGGCGGGGGTGCTCGCGTTGATCGCGGTCAGCCTGCTGCTGTTCGCGGTGTTGCGCAACGTGCGCGAGGTGGCGTTCACGCTCGCCCCGGTGGTGCTCTCCGGGTTCCTGACACTCGGAACCTGCGTGCTGATCGGCCAGCCGATCAACTTCGCCAACATCATCGCCTTTCCGCTGCTGTTCGGCGTCGGCGTCGCCTTCCACATCTACTTCGTCATGGCGTGGCGCAGCGGAGCCACGAACCTGCTGCAGTCGCCGCTTGCCCGCGCCGTGTTCTTCTCGGCGCTGGCAACCGGATCGGCGTTCGGATCGCTCTGGCTTTCGCGCCACCCCGGCACTGCCGGCATGGGCAAGATCCTGATGATCTCGCTGGCCTGGACGCTCGTCTGCGCGCTAATCTTCGAGCCCGCGTTGCTCGGCCCTACTTCAATGCGTCGAGCTCCGCGAGCTTCCTGACCATCGCCGGCAGCCCGCCCGATGCAATGGTCGTCGCCAGATCGGCGCGCTGCAGCGCGAGGTTGCTGACCCCTCCGGAGATCACGTCGACGATCCGGTAGCCACCCGCCGCCGGCCGCATCCGATAGAACAAGGTGTCACCGCCGATCGTGACCTTCACCACGCGATCCGGCCCGCGCTGGATCACGTTGGTGTCGACGCGGAACGGCGTGCCGTCATAGTTTTTGAAGTTGCGCGCCAGGCTGACCGCGGAATGGCGGGTCAGCGCTTCGATCGCCGCCGCCTTGTCGGCAGCGGACGCCTTGGCCCAGGATGGCCCCGCCACCAGCGCGGCGATCGTCGGCATGTCGTAATAGGATTTCACCAGCGGCGCGAAGCGTTCGGTACGCGCGGCCATGCCGAGCTTCGCCTTCATCACGGCGATGACTGCATCGTCATACGCGCTGATTCGCGCAGCCGGGTCCGTCGCCTGAGCGTGAGCGACGGCGGGAACAGCGGCGGCAAGCAGGGCGGCGATGCGGAACGTGCGTGTCAAAGTCTTCATCCTCCAAACAGGCCGGCGGCATGGCCTGTGGCTGCATAACCACGCCTGAACACGTGCCGGGTGCATGTGGTTGCGATCCCTTTCGCATCCACGGCAGAGGGACTATGTGGTGCCTCGCGCCCCCTTGGAGTCATGGATGGTCAGGATAGTTCTCGCCCAGCCCCGCGGTTTCTGCGCGGGCGTGATCCGCGCGATCGACATCGTGGACCAGGCGCTCGATCGTGTCGGCGCGCCTGTCTACGTCCGCCACGAGATCGTCCACAATCGCCATGTCGTCGATACGCTGAAGGCCAAGGGCGCCGTCTTCGTCGAGGAACTGGACGATGTGCCGGCGGGCGAAGTGACGATCTTCTCGGCGCATGGCGTGAGCCGCAGCGTCCAGCAGGCGGCGATCGAACGCGGCCTGCCGGTGATCGATGCGACCTGCCCGCTGGTCAGCAAGGTCCATGCGCAGGGCCGCCGCTATGTCTCGTCGGGGCGAACCCTGGTGATGATCGGCCACGCCGGTCATCCGGAGGTCGAGGGCACGCTCGGCCAGATCGACGGTGAGATCCATCTCGTCGGCACGCCCGAGGAGGTGGCCGGCCTGCCGATCCCGCTCGATGCGCCGGTCTCCTACATCACCCAGACGACCCTATCGGTGGATGATACCCGCGTGATCATCGCGGCCCTGGAAGCGCGCTTTGTAGACCTTACCGGGCCGTCGACGGCCGAGATTTGCTACGCGACGCAGAACCGTCAGTCAGCGGTGCGAGCGCTGTGCGAGCAGGCCGACCTGCTGCTGGTCGTGGGCAGCCCCAACAGCTCCAACTCTAACCGATTGCGTGAGATTGGGGCCGAGATGGGCAAGCCCGCCTTCCTCGTTGCCGACGGAACGCAGTTCGATCCAGCCTGGCTTGTCGGCGTAAACACGATCGGGCTCACCGCGGGCGCATCCGCGCCCGAGGAGCTCGTGCAGAGCGTGATCGCAGCGATCCAGGCGGTTATCGCAGCGACCGTCGAGACGCTCGACGGGCTCGAAGAAAATGTTCAGTTTCGCCTGCCGCCGGCGCTCAATCGCCTGCAGCCGCGCAAGCAGGTCGCCTAAGGATCATCATATGGGACTTCCCCTCGCCGTCACCGCGCGAATCGGCGCGTACACCGTCAAGCAGCACATCAAGGGCGGCAAATACCCGCTGGTGCTGATGCTGGAGCCGCTGTTGCGCTGCAATCTTGCCTGCCCCGGCTGCGGCAAGATCGACTATCCCGATCCGATCCTGAACCAGCGGCTGAGCTTCCAGCAGTGCATGGACGCGATCGACGAGTGCGGTGCACCCGCCGTCTCCATTGCAGGCGGCGAGCCCCTGCTTCATCGCGAGATGCCCAAGATCGTCGAAGGCTATCTGGCGAAGAAGAAGCTCGTGATCCTGTGCACCAACGCGTTGCTGCTCAAGAAGAAGATCGACGACTACAAGCCGCACAAGTTCTTCACCTGGTCGATTCATCTCGACGGCGATCAGGGCATGCACGACCATGCCGTTGATCAGGCAGGGACCTACGCGGTCGCGATCGAGGCGATAGAACTCGCCAAGGCGAAGGGCTTCCGGGTGCAGGTCAATTGCACCGTGTTCGATGGCGCCGATCCTGCCCGCACCGCCGCTTTCTTCGACGAGATGAAGCGCTTGGGCGTCGAGATAACCCTGTCGCCCGGTTATGCCTACGAGCGCGCGTCCGACAAGGAGCATTTCCTCAGCCGCGAGAAGACCAAGACCTTCTTCCGCGATGTCTTCTCGCGCGGCGAGGATACCAAGGCCTGGACCTTCACCAACTCCCCGCTGTTCCTCGATTTCCTGGCCGGCAATCAGAGTTACGAGTGCACGCCCTGGTCGATGCCGCTGCGCACCGTCTTCGGCTGGCAGAAGCCCTGCTACCTCGTCGGCGAGGGCTATGTGACCAGCTTCGCCGAGCTGATGGAAGGGACGGAATGGGATCAATACGGCGTCGGGCGGTATGAAAAGTGCTCGGACTGCATGGTCCATTGCGGCTTCGAGGGCACGGCGGCCACCGATGCGATCCGTCATCCGCTCAAGATGATGAGCGTTGGCCGCAAGGGCGTACGCACCTCCGGGCCGATGGCGCCGGACATCGATCTCAGCCGGGCGCGACCGGCCGACGACGTGTTCTCAAGCCATGTCGAGCGAGAGCTGGCGCTGATCGCCGAGCGCGAACCCGGCGCTGGCAAGCGCGTCGTAGCCGCGCGCTAGGTTCTTCATCGCACGGCCGGCGTCCAGCGCGACGCCGATCAGCGCGGGCAATTGCCACGGCCGCTTGAGGATCGCGAGCAGCACTGCGCCGACCCGCACTCCGCCCTCAGGCGCCATCGCCACCTGCACGGCCAGCGGCATGGTCCGGCTGGCGCCATCCGAGATCACCCGCGCCACTGCAAAGGGCAAGTCGTGGCGGCGCGCGACCGCGGCGGCGATGTGGCTCTCCATGTCGCAGGCGAGCGCGCGCTCGGCAAAGTGGTAGTGTTCCTTCTGCGCGGCGGTGATCACCATCGCGCCGTCGGCGTGGATGCGGCCGACGATCGCGCCGGGCAATGCCGCGGCGATGCTGCTGATCCAGCCTCGTGACGCCTCCTGACGCGCGATCGGCTGCGGGTCGGTGCGGCGCGTGCTGGATCGTGCTGATCCTGCTCCAACGCTCCACTCGCGCCGTGCCATCCCCGTCGGCGACAAGGTGCCGACCACCCAGTCGCCGACGTTCAGGCGCGGCGCCAGTGCGCCGGCAAGCCCCATCGACAGAATGGCGACGGCACCGGCCGCGACCGCCGCCTCCAGCTCCGCCTCGAAACGCGCCGTGTCGGTGCCGGCAGTCACCACAATGACCCCATCGCGTGTGAGAACCTGCGCCTCACGCTTCATTCCGCAGGCGATCAGGATCGTCACATGCCGAACTCGACCCGCCGCGCATTGCTGCGCTTGAGGTTACGGTATCGCGCCAGCGCCCACAGCGGGAAGTATTTGGGATAGCCATGATACCGCAGGTAGAACACCCGCGGGAAGCCGCCGCCGGTATACTGCTCCTGCCCCCAAAGACCGTCCGCCGCCTGGTGCCGCTCGAGCCAGGCGATGCCGCGCGCCACCGCAGGATGATCAATCTCGCCTGCCGCCATCATCCCGAGCAGCGCCCACGCCGTCTGCGATGCAGTTGCGGGCGCTGACTGGTGCCCGGTGCGATCGAGCGCGTAGCTGTCGCAGCTCTCGCCCCAGCCACCGTCGCTGTTCTGGATCGAGATCAGCCAGCGCACCGCGCGGCGCATCATGGCGTTGGCCGGATCGATCCCGGCCGCGTTGAGCGCGCACAGCACCGACCAGGTACCATAGATGTAGTTGACGCCCCAACGCCCCCACCAGCTGCCCTCCGGATGCTGATCCTTCTGGAGCCACTCCAACGCCGTCGCCATGCGCGGGCTGTCGAGCGGCTCACCGACCTGCGCCAGCATCGACACGACGCGCGCGGTGACGTCGGCAGTGGGCGGATCGAGCAGCGCGCCATGGTCGGCGAACGGGATGTCGTTCAAGTAGAAGTGCATGTTGTCGGCATCGAACGCCGCGAAGCCGCCATCCTTGCTCTGCAGCCCGGCGTTCCACTCGACCCCGCGCGCGATCGCCTCGTCATAGTGGTCGCCAGCCCCTGCACGCGCGCGATCCATCGCCATCACGACGACCGCGGTATCATCAAGATCGGGATAATAGTCGTTGCCGTACTGAAACGCCCAGCCGCCCGGCCGCACATCGGGCCGCTCGACCGCCCAGTCACCCTTCACGTCGAGGATCTGGCGCGGCTTCAGCCAGTCGAGCCCGCGCGCCGCTGATGCCTCGTCTCCCGCCTCCAGCATGGCATGAGCGGCAAGCGCGGTATCCCACACCGGCGAGACGCAGGGCTGGCAGTAGACCCCGCCATCGGGCCGATAGACAAGCAGCCTCTCGATCGCCGCACGCGCGAGCGCACGCTGAGGATGCTCGGGCCCGTGGCCCAGCGCATCGAACATCATCACCGAATTGGCGATCGCGGGGTAGATCGCGCCGAGACCGTCGGTGCCGTTGATCCGCTCGGTCACGAAGTCGACGCAGGCCTGGATCGCGCGCGCGCGCAGGCGTTTGGGCCAGAAACGGCGGAAGCGCTTGAGGCCATCGTCCAGGAAGCCGAAGCCGGCCGCCCAGAGCCACTTTCCCGTGCTCGCGCGGGACAACGGCGGATTGCCGGGAGCGTACAACTCGTCGATTCTGACGCCGCGCGGATTACGCGCGATTGGCCGCAGCGCGCCCAGCACCAGCAGCGGCACGATCACCGTACGCGCCCAATAGGACATGCGGGAAAGATGGATAGGAAAGGTCTTGCGCAGCAGGATCAGTTCCACCGGCATCTCGGGCACATTGTCCCATGGCCCCGCACCGAAGAGCGCCAGCTGGATACGGGTGAAGACGTTGGTGGCGGCCGCCCCGCCGCGCTTCAGGATCTCGTCGCGCGCACGCACCATGTGTGGCGCATCGACATCGTCGCCAATCATCTTGAGCGCGAAGTACGCCTTCACCGTCGCCGAAACGTCGAGCGCCCCGTCATGGTAGAGCGCCCAGCCGCCGTGGCTGCCCTGGATGCGACGCAGGTAGCGGCCGATCGCGGCCTCAAGCGCGAGATCGTCCGGTTCGCCGAGATACTGGCGCAGGAGGATGTATTCGGCCGGGATGGTGGCATCGGCTTCGAGCTCGAAGACCCAGTGGCCGTCGTCGCGCTGTGCCACCTTCAGGGCTCCGGTGGCACGTTGGATCGCGGCTTCGATGCTGTCGAGCGGGTCAACCGCGATATCGTTCATGTCGAGCAATTACGCAGCCTTGTTCACCCATTCGGCGGCGCTCCGTCCCGATCGGATCGCGCCTTCGATGGTCGCCGGTAGCCCGGTTCGCGTCCAGTCGCCAGCCAGGAACAGGTTGGCGTAGGCGGTTCGCGGTCCGGGTCGCCGTTTTTCCTGCTCGGGCGTGGCGGCGAAGGTTGCGCGCTTCTCGGTGACAATCTGCCAGTGGGGCAGCTCCCGCGGCAGCCGGTGAACCGCGGCAATGTCCTCCCACAGCCGGCGCGCCACGATCTCGCGATCCTCGTCGGCGAGCGCATCGGCAGCGCTGACGGTGGTCGACAGGCGATCTGGATAGGCGAAGACCCATTCCGCGGTCCCGCCGATCACGCCGGCGATCGGGGCAGCACCGGTCGGCGCCTTGGCGAGGAAGTGCCCGTTGACGATGGCGTTGTGCTCGTCCGGCACCACCAGGCCTGGGATCAGCTCGGCTGCGACCCAAGCGGGCACCGCGAGGACGACCGGCGCATCATCGAGTAGCTCCCGTTCATCGGCAAACAGGAGCGCCTCCGCCTCCCCTTCCGCCGTCTCGATCGCGCGCAGCCGGCGGCCGAGCCGGATCGTCGCGCCATGCGCTCGCAGCCAATCCAGCGCCGGATCGACGAAGGCGGCGGCCAGCGTCGGCGTCGCGATCAGCGGACGGCAGGCGCGGCCGCCCTTCGCCAGCGTCTCGCGGACGATCGCGCCGGCCAGCGCTGCCGAGCCCTCGCGCGCCGGCGTGTTGAGCGCGGAAACCAGGAAAGTTTCGAGCAGATTGTCCCACAGCGCGCCTCGCGGGTTCAGGACTTCGCCAATGCTCTGCTCTGCCGATGCTTTCATCAGCCGAGCAAGCGCAAGATAGTCGAACGGCTTCGTGCCCGGTACCCGCCGCGCGCGGGAGAATAGCCACCACGGCAGCGGGCCATCATTGGGCCGCAGCGTCCAGCGCCGTCCGTCGCGCACGTCCACGAACGGGAAACCGGCCTCCTGCGGCCCCACCAGCCGATCGCTCGCGCCAATCGTAGCAAGATAATTGCGCACCGCGTAATTGCCCGAGAGGATCAGGTGATTGCCGTTATCGATCAGGAGATCGAGCTTGGGATCATGGTATGACCGGCAGCGGCCGCCCGCCTGCCGCGCCGCCTCACTGAGCGTCACGGCATAGCCGGCCTTGGTCAAGGCGACCGCCGCAGAAAGCCCGGCCAGTCCCGCGCCGACGACATGCGCGCGCTTCACCGCGAAAGCCTGAGCCTCACCAGCGTCCAGGCGAGCGCCAGCCGATTGTGGCGGACGCGCTGGCGGGGCGGGGCCCAGCCCGCCTGCTGCATTCGACGAAGCAGTTCAGAATAGGCAGCGGCCATCAGCCTCGGCGCGATCAGATGCCCGGCCGGGCGGCGGCCGAGGATCGCTTGGGCATGACCGAAATGCGCCTGCGCCTGATCCGCAACGATCCGCGCCGCGCCGTCGATGCGCGGATCGTCGATCACCTCGCCGATCTCGCCGACAGTGATGCCCTGCGCCTCGATCGCCTCGAGCGGCAGATAGACACGCCCGATCGCGGCATCCTCGTCGACATCGCGCAGGATGTTGGTCAGCTGCAGCGCGCGGCCGAGATGATGGGCGAGTTCGAGGCCGGGGGCATCCTCCATCCCGAAGATGCGGACCGACAGGCGGCCGACCGCGCTCGCCACCCGATCGCAGTAAAGATCGAGCACCTCGGCGTCCGGCCAGCGCAGATCGGCGGCGACATCCATCGCCATGCCGTCGATCACCGCCTCGAAGTCGGCGCGCTTCAGCCCGAAACGGCGGATATGAGGCACGAGCATCGCCGCGACGCCCGGATCGCCGCCGGCGTAGAGGCTGTCCAGATCAGCGCGCCAGCGATCGAGTTGCGCCGCACGGCCGGGACGTTCGCCACGCTGGTCGTCGGCGATATCGTCGACGATGCGGCAGAAATCATAGATCGCGTACATGGCATGGCGCTCGGGGCGAGGAAGCACCTTCATGCCCGCGTAGAAGGATGAACCCGAGGCGGACGGCGCGTTCACGGGCGGACAAACCGGTTCAGCGCGGCACCCGACGCCAGCAGCAACGCCTCCGCCTTGCCGTGATGGACCCGCTCGCTCAGCGGATCGCGACGGCGCAACCGCGCCGCCAGGCTGACCGCCAGGCGCTGGATAACCGCCACTTCGACACCGAGGCGACGATCGCCGATTCTGCGCGGGAAGGGTGCCGCTTCGGCGAGCAGTTGCTGCGTGCGTTCGGCACAGGCCTCAATAACCTGGCGCAACGCAGGTGTCGCGTGCCCCCCGCCCAGATCGGCGGTACGCGCGCCAGCGGCGGCCAGCATGTCCTGCGGCAGATAGACTCGATCGAGCGTGCGGAAGTCCTTTCCGCAATCCTGCAGATGGTTGATCACCTGCAATGCGGTGCACAGCGCGTCGTTGGCCGGCCAGAGCGCCCGGTCCTGGCCGTGAACATCGAGTACATATCGCCCGACCGGATTGGCGGAGTAGCGGCAGTAATCGAGCAGCTCGTCCCAGCTGCCGTAGCGCAGCTTGGTGACATCGCGCCGGAACGCCTCCAGCAGATCGAGCGCGTGTACGGGATCAAGCCCGTGGATTGCCATGACCTCGCGCAGCGCCACTGCGGACGGCTCGGCCCTGCTCTCCCCGGTGATGCCCTGCCGCATCGCGTCGAGCCGCTCCAGCTTCTCGTCGGCAGATGCGGTCTCGTTGTCGGCGATGTCGTCGGCGAGCCTCGCGAAGCGGTAGAACGCCATGATCGCGGGACGATGCACCGGCGCCACCAGCCGGGAGGCGACGGGGAAGTTCTCGTCCCGGTGGCCCTTGCCCGAGGCCATATCCTGCGCGCTCGCCGTTGCCATCCCCGTCACTGCATACGAGCCTGCGCCCGCCCCTTCCACATGCCCCCGCGCCCCTGCATATGCTGCCAGGCGGAGAGGAGCGTCGCGGCGGCGTAGACCATGCCGATGGCCGGCAAGGCAAGCCCCCAGAGCGGCGAGCGTCGATAGAAGCGCAGCATCGGCTGGCAACAGACCGCCATCGCCGCCCACGCCGCCGCTCCGACGAGCCGCGCGCCGCCGCTCCCGAACACCGCGAGCGGAGGCGGCGCGACGAACATCAGCAGCAGCCCGGCGAGCGTACCCGCCAGCATCAACAGTGAGTAGCCAAGCTGGGCGTAGGCGGAACGGCTGATCATCGCGACGATTTCGCGCCAACCGCCGTAAGGCCTGAGGCTTACGGAACGGCGAGTAAGCGACAGCCGGATCGGACCTTGCCGTTTCATCGCCTCGCCCATCGCGCAATCGTCGATGATCGCGTCCGCAATCGTGGCGATTCCGCCGGCCTTCGCCAGCGCCGCGCGATCGATCAGCATGCAACCGCCGGCCGCTGCCGCGAGGCTGGCTTTGGGTCGATTTACCCGCCGAAACGGGTAGAGCATCTGGAAGAACAGCACGAAGGCCGGGATTATCGCCTTTTCCGCGAAGCTGTCGCAGCGAAGCTCGGCCATCAGCGAGTTGAGCACCAGCCCCTCCTGCTCGGATCGCGCGACCAGCGACCGCAACGTGTCGGGTGCGTGAGCGATGTCGGCATCGGTGCACCAGAGGTAGTGCGGTGTCTCACCCGCTTCCGCGATGCCGTTGCGCATCGCCCAGAGCTTGCCGGTCCAGCGCGCGGGCGGTGGCGAGCCTGCGATGACGGCCAGCTTGTCCGATCCTGCCGCGGCCGCGCGCGCCAGCCGGGCGGTGCCGTCGCTGCTGCCGTCGTCGATAAGCACGATGCGGAATGCCCCCGGATAATCCTGCGCCACGAGGCTGGCGATGGACCGTCGGATAACCTCGGCCTCGTCGCGAGCAGGGACAATCGCGGTCACCGGCGGCCATGCAGCGGGTGCAGGGGGAACGCCCTCGTCGGTCTCCCGCGCCAGCCAAAACTGGTCGCGGAAGCCGAGCAGGGCAAGCCAGATCAGCAGCGAAGCCAGGCTGACGAGCATACTCAGATCATCTTCTGCCCGCGGAACCAGGCCAGCGCATCGCTGACCGCCTCCTGCCACGGCCGCGCGGTGTAGCCGAGTTCGGCCCTCGCCCGCTCGGACGAGAAGAACATGCGGTGCCTGGCCATCCTCAGCGCGTCGCGGGTCAGGAGCGGCTCTCGGCCGCTGATCTGCGCCCACAGCTCGGAGATTGCCGCGAGCGGCATCAGCGGCGCCGTCGGCAGGTCGATCATCGGCGGCTTGCGGCCGACGGCGCGCGCAACCTCGCCCAGCAAGGCCTCGAGCATAACGTCCTCGCCGCCCAGGATATAGCGGCGCCCGGGCTGCCCCTTCTGGAGCGCCAGCACATGGCCGCGCGCGACATCGTCGACATGGACGAGGTTGAGCCCGGTATCGACGAACGCGGGGATCTTGCCGCGCGCCGCATCGACGAGGATGCGCCCGGTCGGTGTCGGGCGCACGTCGCGTGGGCCGATCGGGGTGGAGGGGTTGACGATCACCGCCGGAAGCCCGCGCTCTGCCACCATCGCCTCGACCAGCCGCTCGGCGACCACCTTGGAACGCTTGTAGGCGCCGATCGCAGTCCGCTCGGTGAGTGGCCGGTCCTCGTCCGCCGCCCCGCCGGGCAGCGGCGCGATGGTCGCGACGCTGCTGGTATAGACGATCCGGCCAATACCGGCGACCAGCGCCGCCTCCATGACGATGCGCGTACCGTCACGATTGTTGCGAACGATCTCCTCGGGATCGCGCGCCCAGAGCCGATAGTCTGCGGCGACATGGGCAAGCGCGTCGCACCCGTTCAGCGCTGCGGCGATCGAGGCAGCATCCAGCATGTCGCCGCGGACGATCTCGCCCGGGAACGCTTCGAGGTTGGTCGTAGGACTGGTCGACCGCGCGAGGCCCCGCACCTGCCAGCCATCGGCCGCGAGCGCTTTCGCGACGGCCGCGCCGACGAAGCCCGAGACACCGGTGACAAGGATTGTGCCGCCCATCGTTCGGGCTTCTAGGCGGGAGGCGCGCCACATGGGAAGCGCTTGTCGCTTTCGATGACAGGGCTTTAAGGATGTGACGTGGCCAGCCTCATTTCCGACATCCTGACAACGATCGCGCTGCTTGGCTGTGCGTACATGCTGGCGGCGGCTGCATTGGCCGGGCGTTGGCGTTTCCAGACTGCCGCGCCGACCGCCGACGGGGCACCCGCACCCAGTATCACCCTGCTCAAGCCGCTCCACGGCGCCGAGCCCAAGCTTACTTTCAACCTATTGACCTTTCTGGCGCAGGATTACCCGGGCGAGATCATGATGGTCTGCGGCGTCGCGCGTGCGGACGATCCCGCGCTTGCCGCCATACCTGCCGCCGCCATCGCCGTGATCGACCCGATCCAGCACGGCTCGAACGGCAAGGTGTCCAACCTCATCAACATGGCATCGGCCGCGACCGGCGACATCCTGATCCTCAGCGACAGCGACATGATCGTGCCGTGCGACTACGTCTCCCGCATCGTCGCCGCGCTCGATCGACCCGGAGTCGGTGCCGTGACCCTGCCTTATTCAGGGCTCGGCGAGACCAACGGCTGGTCACGCATGGCGGCGGCGGGGATCAGCTGGGGTTTCCTGCCGAGTGTGATGATCGGCCTGGCCACCGGGCTTGCCAAGCCGTGCATGGGATCGACCATCGCGCTGCGCCGCGAGACGCTCGATGCGATTGGCGGTTTCCTGCCGTTCAAGGACCTGCTCGCCGACGATCATGCGATCGGCATGGCGGTGCGGCGGCTTGGCCTGACGGTGGCGGTGCCGCCGCCGATCGTGACCCACGGCTGCACCGAGACCAGCCTGTCGGCGCTCGTCGCCCACGAATTGCGCTGGAATGCGACGGTCAAGATGCTCGATCCCACGGGTTATGCAGGGAGCCTCATTACGCACCCGACCGCCTGGGCGCTGCTCGCGCTGATCACGGGCAGAGGCTGGTGGCCGCTTGCGCTAGCGCTCGCCTGCCGCTTCGTCCTGGCATGGCGCATCGACGATCTCGTCGGGCGCCGTACCGCGCGCTTGTGGTGGTTGCCGGCACGAGACCTGTTGTCGTTCGGCATCGCGGTCGCCGCCTTCTTCACGCGGCGTGTTGATTGGCGTGGGCTCCGGCTTCATATGGCAGGCGGCGGCCGGATGACCGCCGCACCGGAGACTCGTTCATGACGCTCAAGACCCTCTTCATGCAGGGCCCCTCGTTCGACGGCTATGACGGCGGCGCCGGCGCGCGC
>CAXTBZ010000035.1:0-1034 GCA_964242855.1 uncultured Sphingomonadaceae bacterium | reverse complement strand
GCAGCCCGCTGCCATGATCGAGGGATCGCGCCTGATCGACGCGCCGGCGCACGATCAGAGCTGGGACGACATCGCGCACGAGGTCGACGGCAAGGAGCTTGTCATCCTCCACACCTCGACGCCCAGCTTCAATCAGGACGTTCGTAGCGCCGAGCTGATCAAGGCGCGCAATCCGAACGCGCTGGTCGGCATGGTCGGTGCCAAGGTGATGATCGAGGACGAGAAGAGCCTCGCTGCCACCACCGCGCTCGATTTCGTCTGCCGTGAGGAATATGATTTTACCTGCGTGGAGCTGGCTGAAGGCCGCCCGCTCTCGGAGATCGACGGCATCACCTGGCGCGCGCCCGACGGCTCGATCGTGCGCAATCGGGATCGCGCGCAGATCGAGAACATGGACGTGCTGCCGATGGTCTCGCCGATCTACAAGCGGGACCTCGATACCTCGAAGTATTTCGGCGGCTATCAGCGCCACCCCTATATCAGCTTCTACACCGGGCGCGGCTGCAAGAGCCGCTGCACCTTCTGCCTCTGGCCGCAAACGATCAGCGGCCACCGCTATCGCCACCGCAGCGTGCCCAAGGTGATCGAAGAGGTGCAGTACATCCTGCGCGAAATGCCCGAGGTGAAGGAGATCTTCTTCGACGACGATACGCTTGCCGACGCGCATGATTTCGTCGTCGAGCTGTCGGGCGAGTTGGCGAAGCTCGGCTTTGGCAGCAAGGGCTTCGACATCACCTGGGGCTGCAACGCCAAGGCGAACGTGCCGCAGCCGGTACTCGCCGCGATGAAGGCGGGCGGCTGCCGGGTGCTGCTGGTCGGCTACGAAAGCGGCAACCAGCAAATCCTGCACAACATCAAGAAGGGTCTCCGCACCGATGTCGCGCGGCAGTTCACCAAGGATGCCCACGCGCTCGGACTGACCATCCACGGCACCTTCATCCTCGGCCTGCCCGGCGAGACGCTGGATACGATCGAGGAGACGATCAACTATGCCAAGGAGATCAACCCGCACACCATCCAGGTGAGCCTTGCGG
>CAXTBZ010000034.1:0-25535 GCA_964242855.1 uncultured Sphingomonadaceae bacterium | reverse complement strand
TTCTTGGGCTTCTTGGCTTCCTTGTTGCTCTTCACCTGACCCTTGGCCATCGCGTGCTCTCCTGGTTGCGCGAACAGCCTAGCCGCTCGCGGCGTACGTGGCGAGGGGTGGCGGAGCGGAAGCAGAGCCCCGATACTCACACGCAGATGTCCGATCTCCCCCCGATTCTGGCAGAGTGGTTCACCAGCCGTGGCTGGCAGCCCCGCCGCCATCAGCTCGCCATGCTTGCGGCTGCGCGCGAGGGCAAAAGCGCTCTGCTCGTTGCACCCACCGGCGCGGGCAAGACGCTGGCCGGTTTCCTGCCGAGCCTCGTCGAGCTGATCGAACGTCCGGGCGACGGCCTGCACACGCTCTACGTATCGCCGCTGAAGGCACTAGCCGTTGACATCCAGCGCAACCTGCTAGGCCCTGTCGAGGAGATGGGGCTCTCCATCCGCGTGGAGACACGCACCGGCGATACGCCATCCGATCGCAAGGCCCGCCAGCGCGTCCGCCCCCCGCAGATGCTGCTGACCACGCCCGAGTCGCTCAGCCTGCTGCTGTCCTACCCCGATGCCGCCGACATGTTCGCCGGGCTCAGCACAATCGTGATCGACGAGGTCCACGCCTTCGCACCCTCCAAGCGCGGCGACCTGCTCGCCTTGTGCATGGCGCGGCTGCAGCGGCTGGCCCCCGACATGCGGCGCGTGGCCCTCTCCGCCACCGTCGCCGAGCCCGATGTCTATCGCGCCTGGCTGTCGGGGGACGGCGAACTCGATCAGGTTGAACTGGTCGAGGGCGATCCCGGGGCCGAGCCCGACATCACCATCCTCCTTCCGCAAGAGCGCATTCCCTGGGCGGGGCACTCGGGCCGCTATGCCGCCGAGCAGGTGATGCGTCAGGTCGAAGCGCACCAGACATCGATCATCTTCTGCAACACGCGCAGCCTGGCCGAGCTGATCTTCCAGGATCTGTGGGCGGTGAACGACAAGCACCTGCCGATCGGCATCCACCATGGCAGCCTCGACATCGCCGCTCGCCGCAAGGTCGAGGCGGCGATGGCGGACGGACGGTTGCGCGCGCTCGTTGCCACCGCCAGCCTCGATCTCGGCGTCGATTGGGGCAATGTCGATCTCGTCATCCAGATGGGCGCGCCCAAGGGATCGTCACGGCTGCTCCAGCGCATCGGACGGGCCAATCATCGCCTCGACGAGCCTTCCAAGGCGCTGATCGTGCCGGGCAATCGCTTCGAATATCTCGAGGCACGCGCGGGTGTCGACGCGGTCGAGGCAGGCGAGCGCGATCCCGATGTGTTCCGGCCAGGCGCGCTCGACGTGCTCGCCCAGCACATCATGGCTGTCGCCGCCGCCGCGCCGTTCACGCGCGACGGGCTTCTTGCCGAGGTCCACGAGGCGGCGCCCTATTCCACCCTGCCGGCCGAGACCTTCGATCGCGTGCTCGGCTTCGTCGCGACGGGTGGCTATGCCTTACGCGCCTACGACAAATACAAGCGCCTCGCCGAGGGTGCCGACGGCCTGTGGCGCGTCAGCCACCCCCGCTTCATTACCCAGCACCGCCTGAACGCCGGCATCATCGTCGAGGCGCCGATGCTCACCGTGCGGTTCCGCAACGGCCGCTCGCTGGGCCGGGTGGAGGAGGGTTTCGCAGCCTCGCTCGCGCCCTCCGACACCTTCTTCTTCTCAGGCCTCAGCCTCGAGGTCGAAGGCGTCAGCGGCGAGGACCTGATCGTGCGCGCCACTGCCCGGCCGGCGCGCATCCCGACCTACGGCGGCGCGCGCATGCCGATCTCGACCAACCTCGCCGATCGCGTGCGCCACTTCCTCCACGAGCCCGCGCAATGGGCGCGCTTCCCCGCCGACGTGCGCGAGTGGCTCGAGATGCAGCAGCGCCGCTCGGTGCTCCCCGCGCCCGACCGGCTGCTGATCGAGACGTTTCCGCGTGAGGGTCGGCACTACATGGTCTGCTACAGTTTCGAGGGCTGGAACGCGCATCAGTCGCTCGGCATGCTGGTCACGCGGCGCATGGAGACAGCAGGGCTGCAACCGATCGGCTTCGTCGCCAGCGATTACGCGATCGCCACCTATTCGCTGAAGCCGATCACCGATCCGCGCGCGCTGTTCTCGGCCGACATCCTCGATCACGAATTCGTCGACTGGGTGCAGCAATCCTCGCTGCTGAAGCGCGCCTTTCGCGAGGTGGCGGTGATCGGCGGCCTCGTCGAGCGCCAGCATCCGGGCAAGCGCAAGACCGGCCGGCAGGTGAGCTTCTCGACCGATCTCATCTACGATGTGCTGCGCCGTTACGAGCCGGAACATCTCCTGCTCCAGGCGGCATGGGACGACGCCAAGGCGCGGATGACCGACGTCGGCCGGCTCGGCCGCCTCCTCGATACTGCCGCCGATCGGATCGAGCATGTCGACCTTGCCCGCGTGTCGCCGCTCGCAGTTCCGGTGCTGGTGCTGATCGGGCGCGAGAAGGTGTCGGCGGGGACGGCGGACGACGCGCTGCTCATCGAAGCCGAGGCGCTGGTCGCCGAGGCGATGTGTGGCGACTCCGATGTTAACCCTCGCGCTTAACCGCGGCATTAAGGTTTCAAGTTAGCGCTGATTACCGGTCGGGGGAGCTACGACCAGAGGTGGCGTGTGAAGGCTTTGGTGCTTGGCGTGCTCGCTGCGGCGGCGGCGATCGCGTGTCCGGCGGTGGCGCAGGACGGCTATGATGGACGGATCGGAGCGGGGCTGGAGTGCGTGCCCTATGCGCGCCAGATGTCCGGCATCCAGATCTACGGCAACGCCTGGACATGGTGGGATCAGGCCGCGGCGCACTACGCGGAGGGCGCGGCGCCTAGGATCGGCGCGGTCCTCGTCTTTCGCCCGCAAGGCGTGATGAAGCTCGGGCACGTCGCCGTCGTCAGCAGGATTGTCTCCAACCGCATCCTCATGGTCAGCCACGCCAACTGGTCGCGGATCGGCGGCGTACGGGGCCAGATCGAGCGCGACGTGACGCTGGTCGACGTGAGCGCCGCCAATGATTGGAGCGCGGTCAGGGTCTGGTGGCACGACGGGCAGGGCCTCGGCACCACCCGCTACCCGGTTTATGGCTTCATCTACGGCAACGACGCCGCATCGGGAGCGCAGATCGCGCATGTCAGCCAGGAGCTCTCGAGCGGATCACCGGACATCGTCGGTGCGGTGATCGACTCGCTGGGCGCCACTCCGGTCGGCTGAACCGATCAGCTGAAGGTTTGCGAGAGGGCCTCGCGCAGCAGGCGCTTAGCACGTAAGGCCATCTCGAGGCGGGTTGCGGCGACTAGTCCGAGCGCGAAGGTCATAGCGGCGTCTGCCACTGACAGAGCAGCGGGGGTCATCTCGCCCGACCTAGTGTCAAACTCTGCTCGGAATGCAGCACGCGCCGCAAAGAGGCCTATCAGTAGGACGATCGCGAGTGGGGATGCCTGCTGACTGAACTTGTGCGTCACGGGATCGATAATAATTTTCATCATTTTCCCGCGGTACCAACCAGCACCTGCGCCGACCAGCAAAGCCAATGCTGACCAACCCAGCGCAGGAATGCTAGGGGGCGCTGAGTCGAAAGTCGCTACAATGACGAAGGCGAATATTGCCGGTACGATCCACAATGTTTCCAGCCTGAGGTTTCTAGCCTGCCGCATGCGCCGTAGACGGAGGGCAAGTCCTACACCGATAAGAAGAAACCAAACGGCGTAGTTGATCCAAGGCGCCTGCGCTGCATGGAACTGCATGTCCGTTTCCCTGCTAGCCTCGCGACCTTGCTATCGCGGCGCGGCTCACCGCCGCAAGCGGCTTGCGCGCCCGAAGCGTCCTGCTATGCGACGCACATGGTTCCCTTTTCGTTCGCAGGCGCGGAGCTGATCGCGATGGTGCCGGGGGCACTCGCATGGCCTTCGCGCCGCGCCCTGCTGGTGGCCGACCTTCACCTTGAAAAGGCGAGCTTCTATGCGCGCGGCGGCCAGATGCTGCCGCCCTACGACTCGCACGCCACGCTCCGCGAGCTCGCCGCGCTCGTCCATGCGACGGCCGCCGAAGAGGTCTGGTGCCTCGGCGACAGCTTCCACGACGCCAAGGGATGCGAGCGCCTGGCGCCTGAGTCACGGCACGCGCTGCGCACGCTGACCGGCGCGACGCGTTGGACCTGGATCGCCGGGAACCACGACATCGCCGCCGTATCGCTCGCCGATCACTGCGGAGGGCATGTTGTCGGCGAGGCCGAGGTCGACGGGCTGCTGCTCCGCCACGAGGCCGATCCCAAAGAGGCGCGGCCCGAACTGTCCGGCCACTTCCATCCCAAGCTGCGGCTGAACCTCAAGGGCCGCCACGTCGCGCGGCGGTGCTTCGTAGCAACCGCGACGAAGCTGATCCTCCCCGCTTTCGGCGCGCTCACCGGCGGAATGGATGCGGGCGACCCGGTCATTCGCAAGGCATTGGGCGGCCGTGCCGCGCAAGCGCTCGTACCGCTGACCGACCGGCTGCTCAGGTTCCCGCTGGCGGCCTAGATCGGCAGCGCCTGGGCGCCATGGTGCAGGATCAGCCCGATGAGACCGATTAACGCAATGCCCATCTGCGGCGGCCGCAACCGCGCGAAATGGGGCGGCGCATCGCCGCGACGGGCCGAGATCGGATCGAGGATCGCGATGCTCGCATAGCCGAACGCGAGCAGCACCAGTGACAGCAGCGGTGTCGGGCTGACCAGCGCAGCGGCGCCGAGCACGAACAGCCACATCATCGCGATCAGCGGCGGCAGCGGTGTCTCGGCGTCGCCGCTGAAGCTGCGGCCTCTACGCACGCCGGCAAGGAAGATCAGGATCGATGCGCCCCACCAGATTGCGAGCCACGTCACCACCATCGGCCAAGGGCCCGGCAGCACCCACGCAAGCACCGCCGCCAAAGGGAACGGCAGAACCGGCCCGAAGCCGAAGATCAGGCTGGTGAGAGGGATCGGGCGTTCGGCGGGGTCATCCATTCCCCGCCAACGCGTGTCGGCTACGAGCGCTCCGTCACGCCTTGTAGCGCATCGGGAAAATGCGCTTGAGCGCCTCGACCTTCGGACGATCGTTGACAACGATGTAGGGATAGTCCGGGTTCTTGTTCATGAAGCCCTGATGATACCCCTCGGCCGGGAAGAAGCCCCCGGCCGTCTCCAGCTTGGTGGCGATCGGCGCGTTATAGATGTGCGCGGCGCTGAGTTGCGCGATGTACGCGCGTGCCACCTTGGCCTGCGCCCGCGATTGCGGGAACAGTGCGGTGCGATATTGCGACCCCTCGTCCGGCCCCTGGCGGTTCACCTCGGTCGGATCGGTGACCACAGAGAAATAGATGCGCAGCAGATCGGCATAATTCACCTGCCGCGGATCGAAGACGACCTTCACTGACTCGGCGTGACCGGTGCTGCCAGTCGATACCGTCTCATACTCAGCCGTAGCGGCCTTGCCGCCGGTATAGCCGGCGGTGGCGCTCACCACGCCCTTCACATGATCGAAGACGCCTTCGACGCCCCAGAAGCAACCACCGGCGAACACCGCAGTCTCGCGCTGGCCGGAGGCTGGCTCGACAAGGACGGGCGCCGGCGCCTTCACCATCGCCTCGGCAGCCACGCCGGGCGACACCGACCACAACGTCGCAGCGCCGGCAGCGGCAATCGCAAGCAGGGGAAGCGAGGTCTTCATGGCGGAACTCCAGACGGTCATGCCACGGTATACGGGCAAGCGTCGCCTCCGGTTACATATCGTCTCAGCGCAGAGCCGACACGGCTTCCGCGATCCGATTGCACGCCTCGGTCAGCGCGGCGTCCGAGGTGGCATAGCTCACTCGGAAGGCCGGGGAGAGCCCGAACGCGCCGCCATGCACCGCCGCGACCCTGCCCTCGTCGAGAAAGTAGCCGATCAGCATCTCGTCATTCCCGATGACGAGGCCATTGGGCGTGGTCCTGCCGATCAGGCCCGTGACATCGGGATAGACATAGAACGCGCCTTCAGGGGTCGGGCAATGAATGCCGGGTACGGCGTTCAACCCGGCAACCACCAGATCGCGCCGACGCTGGAAGGCGGCGTTGCGTTCCTTGAGGAACGCGTGATTCCCGTTCAGCGCCGCCGTGGCCGCAGCCTGTGCGATCGAGCAGGGGTTGGAAGTCGACTGAGACTGGAGCTTGGCCATGCCCTTGATCAGCCACGCAGGCCCGCCCGCAAAACCGATCCGCCAGCCGGTCATCGCATAGGCCTTGGACGTGCCGTTCACGGTCAGCGTGCGATCGTAGAGCGAGGGGCAGACCTCAGCGATCGTGGCGAACTGGAAATCGTCGTAGAGGATGTGCTCGTACATATCGTCCGTCAGCACCCAGACATGCGGGTGGCGTTCGAGCACCTCACCCAGTGCCTTCAGTTCGGCGGCCGAGTATGCGGCGCCGGTGGGGTTAGACGGCGAGTTGAGGATCACCCAGCGCGTCTGCGGCGTGATCGCCTGCTCGAGTTGCTCGGGCAGGATCTTGTACTGCTGGTTGGCGCCCGCCGCGATCACGACAGGTGTGCCGCCAGCATAAGCGACGATATCCGGATAGCTCACCCAATAGGGCGCCGGGATGATCACCTCGTCACCCTTGTCGATGGTCGCGACGAGTGCGTTGAACAGCGTATGCTTGCCGCCGACGTTCACGCTGATCTGATTGGCCTCGTAAGTGAGGCCATTGTCGCGCTTGAACTTGTTGGCGATCGCCTCCTTCAGTTCGGCGGTACCGTCGACATTGGTGTATTTGGTCTTGCCGGCGCGGATTGCCTCGATCGCCGCGTCCTTCACATAGTCCGGCGTGTCGAAATCGGGCTCTCCGGCGGCTAACCCGATGATGTCGATTCCCTGGCGCTTCAAGTCGAGCACGCGGCTGGTCATGGCGAGCGTGGCGGACGGCTGGATACGGCCAAGCGCTTCCGACGTGTATCGCATGGGATCTCTGCCTTCGACTGGGAGGAACAGGCGGCGCGCCTATGCCGGATGTCGGCTATCAGGGCAACCGCGCAGCGATCAGTCCGCGAAGCGCATTGCCAAGCAAGAATCCGTCACGCAGATCATCGATGCAGAGGTCAGCTTCGGCTGCTTCACCTTTCTCGATCAGCCGCTCGCGCAAGACGCCCGGCAGCAAACCACGTGATAATGGCGGCGTGAGCAGAACCCCGTCACGTTCGACAAACAGCGTGGTGAAGCTACCCTCGGTCAGCAGCCCATCGGGCCGGGCGAAGATGACCTCGCAGTGGTTGCCCCGCGCCTCGTCGTAGAAGGCACGATCGCTGGTCTTGTGGGCGAGGCGGAAATCATCGGGTGCAACCGGTAGCGGAACGACCGGTACCGTCACGACCTCCTCGAGCTTGGCAGGGGCAGGCCGCACCTCGATCGCGATCTTGCCGGTCGGCGACATCCGCACCCGGATACGCGCAGGCTCGCGGAGGCGGAAGGTCGCCGCCTGCAACTCGTTGCGCAGATCGTGGCGATCGAAAGCGAAGCCGAACGTGTCGGCGGAACTCTTGGCGCGCGCGAGGTGGCGTTCGAGATCGACGAAGCCCTCATGCGGATCAAAGGCCATCGTCTCGATGAGGTCGAAGCGGGGGCATGCGGCGGTGACGAACGCACTCTTTGCGATGCACTCGGCCCACTCGTCTTCGCCGGCCGAGTCGGCGACTATTCCCGATCCGAGCCCCAATGTGGCGGTACCATCGTCATCGACCACAAGCGTGCGGATCGCGACGTTGAACGCAGCGTCTCCGCCAGCGTCCAGCCGCCCGATCGCGCCGGTGTATAAGCCACGCGGCCTGGCCTCGACTTCGCGGGCGATCTCCATCGCGCGCAGCTTGGGCGCACCCGTGATCGATCCGCACGGAAAGGCGGCTTGCAGCACGGACACCGCATCCGCATCGGTCGCCAGATCGGCGGTGACCGTAGATGTCATTTGATGTAGCGTTGGATAGGTTTCGACGGTGAACAGCGCTGGCACGCGGACGCTGCCGGGCACCGCGATCCGCGAGAGATCGTTACGGATCAGATCGACGATCATCAGGTTCTCGGCGCGCTGCTTGGAATCGGCAGCGAGGAGCGCGGGATCGCTGTCTCGCCGCGCGGTTCCCTTCATCGGCCGTGCCTGAAGTTTTCCGTCATCGAGGCTGAAGAACATCTCTGGCGAGAAGCTGAGCATTGTGCGCCTGCCATCGTGCACGATGCCGCCCCAGCCTGCCGCTGCGGTGTCCCGCACCCGCGCGTAGAGGGCCAGCGGGTCACCCGCGAGCGGCACCTCCGCATCAAAGGTGAGGTTGGCCTGGTAGATATCGCCCGACGCGATGTATTTCTTCACCACCTCGAAGGCGTCCAGATACGCCTCACGCCCGATCAGGGGCCGCGGCGTGCCCGCCCAGGCACCTGCCGGATCGGGAAGCAGGACCGGCATCTCTGATGAGGCAAGCGATCGGTACTGCTCGAACAGCCCGAACCAGAGCAGCGGTGCGGCCGTCGATGCGGCAGGCGCTTCGCCGAGCGCGCCGGCATCATAGGCAATCCATCCGGCGGCATGCAGGCCATGCGCGTTGGCGTAGCGCAGCGCTGCCAGGCAGTTAGCGAGTCTGGCAGGATCGTCGGTCGTCACCACCTCCAACGGGTCGCGGTACAGACGAGCCGGCGCGGCGCCATCGACGCGTGCGTCGTCGAGCAGCACGAAGGGTCGGGAACGATCGAGCGTCATGGCGTTCCCCCTTCCCGCTTGCGCATCCGGCAAGCAACCCTCTGCTTGCGCCGACGATCGCTGATGCGCATCTGGGTAGCATGGATGCGAAGCCCTCACCCCCTCTCCGCGCTGCGATCGTGCCGGTAACGCCCTTCCAGCAGAACTGCACCCTGCTCTGGTGTACCAGGACGCTGCGTGGTGCCTTCGTCGATCCCGGCGGCGATCTCGACAAGCTAGAGGCGGCCGCCCTCCAGCATGGTGTGACGATCGAGAAGCTGCTCATAACGCATGGCCATATCGATCATTGCGGGCAGGCCGGCATCCTTGCGGAACGCCTGGGCGTGCCGATCGAAGGGCCGCATGAGGAGGATCGTTTCTGGATCGCGCAGCTTGGCGACGATCGCGCGAGCTTCGGCCTGACGGGCAGGCCCTTCGAACCTGGCAGGTGGCTGGACGAGGGCGATACAGTCACCGTCGGCGATCTCAGCTTGTCGGTGCATCACACCCCTGGGCACACGCCCGGACACATCGTCTTTCACCATGCGCCGTCACGATTCGCGCTTGTCGGTGATGTGCTGTTCCGCGGCTCCATCGGCCGCACCGACTTTCCGCGTGGTGATCACGACACGCTGATTACGTCGATCAAGGACAAGCTATGGCCGATGGGCGACGACGTGACATTCGTGCCGGGACATGGGCCGACTTCCACCTTCGGTACCGAGCGTGCGACGAACCCCTTCGTGGCCGACTCGCGCTTCGGCTGATCCCTCAGAGCAAACGAGTCACCACCGCGTGCGCCGGGGCGGGGGTGTAGAGGATGACGAAGGCCCACACCGCCAGCGCGACCAGCACCAGCCATGTCACCAAAGCGCCGCCCGCCCGCAGCGGATTGGTCGTCCGCCGGTCCATCCCGAAGGCATGCGCGAGCCGCGCCAGCGTGTAGGCAGCCCCGATCCAAAACAGCCCGTCCTTTGAGGCGCCCGCTATTTCGAGCAAGGCCATGAGGATCAGCACGAAGGGCGTGTATTCAACGAAGTTCGCATGCGCGCGCATGCGTGTTTCGAGCAGCGGATTGCCGCCGCTGCCGATCAGCACCTTGTCGCTGAGTCGCACGCGGGAGCAGCGGAAGCCGAGCCAGACGTTGATCAAGGCCCATGCCGCAGCAAAGGTGAGGGTGACAGCGATCATCGTGACAGGCGGCATGGCAGTTTCTCTTCTATTCGGCCCAGTACAGCTCCTCGCTCGCACGCCACGCGGCGGCTTGCAACAGCGCGGATTTCCGCTATAGGGCGCCACTCGCGACGAGGCTGGCCGCTGATGGTCCGCGGCTTTCACGGCCGTGGCGCATTGGACGGTGTTCGGCCCCGCAGCCGTTGAACATATAGATCAAGGTGCCGAAATGGCCGTCCCCAAGCGAAAGACCTCGCCCTCCAAGCGCAACATGCGCCGCAGCCACGATGCGCTGACGGTGCAGGCGTTCCACGAATGCCCGAATTGTGGTGAGCTGAAGCGCCCGCACAATCTGTGCAACGCGTGCGGCCACTATAATGGCCGCGAGATCGTCTCGGTCGAGGCCTGAGCCTCACGCAACGGACAGCCGAAGTGGAAGCGCCGCGGATTGCCATCGATGCGATGGGGGGAGACGGAGGCGCAGCCACAATGCTCGCGGGTGCCGCCCTGGCGCTCGCAAGGTCTGCTGACCTTCGCTTCCTGATCGTCGGCGACGAAGCGGTGCTCCGCTCCGAACTCCTGCGCCATCCAGGCCTCGCTGCCGCCAGCGAGATACGCCACGCACCCGACCGGATCAGCGGCGACGACAGGCCGAGCCAGGCAATCCGCCGCGCCAAGTCGACGTCGATGGGTCTCGCCATTGCTGCCGTCAAGGACGGTGCTGCAGGATGTGCGGTGTCGGCGGGAAACACTGGCGCCATGATGGCGATGGCCAAGCTGGCCTTGCGCACCTTGCCGGGTATCGATCGGCCCGCGTTGGCCGCGATCATGCCGACGCTGGGCGACAATGATGTCGTCATGCTCGATCTCGGCGCCAACACCGAGTGCGACGCCGACAATCTCGTCCAGTTCGCGCTGATGGGCGCTGCTTATGCGCGCATTGGGCTCGATATTGCGCGTCCTAAGACGGCGCTGCTCAACATCGGCACAGAGGCGCTGAAAGGCACCGGCGAACTGAAGGAAGCCGCCGCCCGATTACGCGCGCGCCCTACCCTGCCGCTTGAATTCGTCGGCAATGTGGAGGCTGACCGCATCAACCGCGGCGAAGTCGATGTCGTCGTGTCGGACGGCTTTTCCGGCAACATCGCGTTGAAGGCGATCGAAGGCACCGCGCGCTTCGTGACCGATCTGCTGCGCCGCTCCTTCTTGTCGAGCTTCCGCTCGAAAATGGGCTTCCTGTTGTCAAAGCCGGCGCTGCACCTGCTGCGGGTCCACCTCGATCCCAACAATCACAATGGCGCGATCTTCCTCGGCTTGAACGGCATCGTCGTGAAAAGCCACGGCAGTGCCGACGCGAAGGGCATCGCCAACGCGATCGGCGTCGCCGCCAAGTTGGTGCGCGACGATCTCAACCGCCTTATCGCCGAGGATCTCGCCGACTATCGCGCGGCGGTTCAGCCGGTCGCTGCGCAATGACGGTTCGCGCCTACATTGCGGGCACGGGCTCGGCTCTTCCTCGGCGTCGCGTCACGAACGCGGAGCTGGCCGCGACCGTCGACACCTCCGACGAGTGGATCGTGGAGCGCACCGGGATCCGCGCGCGCTACATCGCCGGCGAGGACGAAACCACCGCCAGTCTTGCTGCAGACGCCGCTCGGTCGGCTCTTGCCGACGCCGGCATCGAAGCCTCCGAGATCGGCCTGATCGTGCTCGCCACCGCGACGCCCGACCAGACCTTTCCGTCATCCGCCACCAAGGTCCAGGCGATGCTCGGCATCGACGACTGCGTGGCGTTCGATGTGCAAGCGGTCTGCTCCGGTTTCCTCTACGCGCTTTCCGTGGCCGAAAGCATGATCCGCGGCGGCACTGCCAAGACGGCGCTTGTAATCGGTTCGGAAACCTTCAGCCGCATCCTCGACTGGGAGGATCGCGGCACCTGTGTGCTATTTGGGGACGGCGCCGGCGCCGTGGTGCTGAAGGCCGAGGAGGGGTCGACCGACCCAGCACAGGCACGCGGTATTCTCTCGACCAAACTCCACGCGGACGGGCGCCACAATGAGCTTCTATATGTCGACGGTGGCCCGTCGACGACTCAGACAGTCGGCAAGCTGCGCATGAAGGGGCGCGAGGTGTTCCGCCATGCCGTGGTAAATCTCGCCGGCGTGCTCAACGAGGTGCTCGCCGAGATCGATCTGACGGCTGCCGATATCGACTGGCTGGTGCCGCACCAGGCCAACGCCCGAATCCTCGACGCCACCGCGCGCAAGCTCGGCCTCTCGCCCGATCGCGTGGTGGTGACGGTCGATCAGCACGCCAACACGTCCGCCGCCTCGGTGCCGCTGGCGCTCGACGTCGCGGTGAAGGATGGTCGCATCAAGCGCGGCGACCTCCTCGTGCTGGAGGCGATGGGCGGCGGCTTCACCTGGGGCGCCGCAGTCGTCCGCTTTTGAGCTTCGCGCGGCTGCGTAACGACACTTTGCGTCAGGCAGTAGCGCGGCTATGATGCTTGCTGCGCACGAAACTCTAGGGGGCGGCATGGCCGAACTGCAGACGCTGACAAGAGCCGATCTCAGCGACGAGGTGCATCGTGAGATCGGCCTTTCGCGCGCCGACTCCGCCTCGATGGTCGAGAAGATCCTCGGTCTCATGTGCGAATCGATGGCGAAGGGCGAGAACGTCAAGATCTCGGGGTTCGGGACCTTCGTGCTGCGCGACAAAGGCGAGCGCGTCGGGCGGAATCCCAAGACCGGGATCGAGGTGCCGATCGCGCCGCGCCGCGTGCTGACCTTCCGCGCTTCCAATATGCTGCGGGATCGCATCGCCGAGGCGGACTGACCTGCATGGCCGACAAGTCAGAAACAGCTTTCCGCACCATCGGTGAGGTCTCGGCCGAGCTGGGTGTGCCGCAGCATGTGCTGCGCTACTGGGAAACGCGGTTTCCGCAATTGAAGCCGATTACGCGCGCCGGAAACCGTCGTCACTACCGGCCGGAAGATGTCGCGCTGGTTCGCCGCATCCACGGGTTGCTCGGGGCGCAGGGCTATACCGTCAAGGGCGTACAGAAGCTGCTGATCGCCAAAGCGGAGATGTCGGAGGCGCCCGCTGCACCTTCGTTTTCTTTCTCTCTCGGCGAATTGAAGGCGATCCGAACCCTTCTGGCGGACGCTCTGGCCAACGCCTGATCTTACGCGAGCTGGTCCGGCCCTAGCGCAGGGTCGAGATCCCGCGGACGTACGAAACGGACGAGGTGGCCGCCTCCCTCATCGACATCGGCCCAGTGATCCACCTCGAAGATCAGCTCGGCCACGCTTGCCGTCGGGTATTTCTCACCGATCTCGCCACGCGCGCGGATTTCCTCCTCCCCGGCATCGGTGGTGAGGCGAAGGACTAGCTCCTCGACACCCGGATTGTGGCCCGCGAGCATGATCGTTCCGGCCTCATCGGGCGCTTCCTGCACCACTTCGACCAGGGTCGCGGCGGATGCGAGATAGATGCGCCTGTCCCAGCTCACCGCCGGGCGCCTGCCATAGCCGTCGAACATCGCGTCAAGCGTCTCGACGACGCGCACCGCGGGCGACGCGATAACCTTGTCGAAGCCGAGATCGATCGAGCGCAGGTGCCGGCCCATGGTGGCGGCGGCGCGCTTGCCCTTGTCGTTCAGCTTGCGATCGAAGTCGCGCAGCGCCGGCTGATCCCAGCCGGACTTGGCGTGGCGGAAGGTGACCAGCCTCTTCATGCCGCTTCTCCGCCGACCGATTCAGCGGCGTGATGCCCGATATGATCCAGGTTGGGAAGGGCAGTGGCGACAGCACGCACAGCCTCGTCCAGCGTCACACGGCGGACCGGCACCCCGGACGGGAAGGCGTCGAGCAGGCGGGACGGCGTGGCCGACGACAGCAGCACGAAGCGGCCCCGATCGTCCGCGCGCCGGATCAGTCTCCCAAATGCTTGCGCCATTCGGGCACGCACCACCTCGTCATCATAGGCGGTGCCCCCGCCGGCCGCGCGGCGCGCCGCATGCAGCACGGTCGGGCGCGGCCACGGCACCTGCTCCATGATAACGAGGCGCAGCGAATGGCCGGGCACGTCGATACCGTCGCGCAAGGCATCGGTGCCAAGCAGCGAGGCATGGGGATCGTCCCGGAAGATGTCGACCAGCGTGCCTGTGTCGATGGGATCGACATGCTGCGCGTAGAGCGGCAGGCCTTCACGCGCCAGGCGATCGGCAACGCGCGCGTAGACCGCCTTCAGTCGAGCAATCGCGGTGAACAGCCCAAGCGTGCCGCCCTTGCTGGCTTCGATCAATCGCGCATAGGCATGAGCGAGCGCCGGCATGTCGCCGCGCTTCAGGTCCGTGACGATCAGAACTTCCGATTGCGCAGCATAGTCGAACGGGCTCGCCGCGGCGAAGTGTCTGATCGCGGTGTCGAGGTGGCGGGCGCCGGTGCGTGCTTCGGCGCGGTTCCAGTCACCGCCGGGGCCAGTCAGCGTGGCCGAGGTGACGAGCACGCCCTGAGCCGGCGCCAACACGATGGCGGCAAGCGGCCGGCCGGGATCGAGCCAGTGACGACGGATACCAATATCAAATTCGCGCCCCTCGACACGATCGACGGCGAGCCAATCGACAAAGTCGGGATCGGGCGCGCCGCCGATCCGGCCGAGCAGCGCTTGCCAGGCCGAGATCATCCGCGCGCGCAGGTGGAGCCCCGCCGCGGCCCCTTCGATGCGCGCGCGAGCCGGTCCGTCGAGCCAGTCGGGCGCCTCCTCCAGCACCGCGACCAGTCGGCCGCCCAGCGCCACCATCGGCCGCATCAGGCTTTCGAGCGCGATCGAAGCCTCGCCTGCAGCCTCCACGATCGGTCCATCGAGCGCGGCCGCTTCGGTTTCGATGCCATAGCCCGCATCGGCGGCGGTCGCGCGGGCCAGCACGATGTCGCGGACGGCGGCGAGCAGCGTCTCGATCGGGCCGTGCGGCATGCTCTCGGCGATCCGGGCCAGCCAGTCGCTGGCGACCAGCGCCTGCGATCCCTGTATGACCCCGTCGAGCGCGACCGCACCTGCCTCGTCATAGGAGACCACGTCGGCGAGCCTTGCTGCCAATCCGCGCCGTCGCCCTCGCGAGGCGCGTTCCGGCCCCGCGATCCAGCGCCTGAGCTCGATCGATTCCTGCCCGGTAAGCCCGGCGGAGAAGGTCATGTCGGCGGCGTCGTGGAGGTGATGGCCCTCGTCGAACACGATACGCCCCAGTGCCTTGGCGCGGCCCTGCGCCGCTTCGTCACGGCGGCGCTCGGCGAGCAGCATTACCAGCGCGTGGTTGGCGATGACGATGTCTGCCTCGTCGGCGCGACGGATCGATCGCTCGATGAAGCAGCGGCGGTAATGCGGGCAGCCGGCATAGACGCATTCGCCGCGCCGATCCGTGAGCGCAGTCGTGCCGGCGCGGCGGAAGAGCGTGGTCAGCCAGCCGGGCAGATCCCCGCCGACCATGTCGCCGTCTCGCGTATAGGCGGCCCAGCGCGCGACTAGTTGTGCCAACACCGCCGCACGACCCTGAAAGCCGCCGTAAAGCGCATCCTCCAGGTTGAGCAGGCAGAGATAGTTCTCGCGCCCCTTGCGCACCGCCACCTTGGCGCGGCGCTCGGCCGGATCGGGGAACAGCCGTTCGGTCTCGCGATCGAGCTGGCGCTGGAGCGCGCGGGTATAGGTGGAGATCCACACCGTTCCCTCCGCCCGCTCCGACCAGAGCCCGGCGGGCGCGAGATAGCCCAAGGTCTTGCCGATGCCCGTGCCCGCCTCCGCCAGCACCACACGCGGACGCCCTTCCGCCACACGCGGCGCAAACGCGTAGGACACGGCTGCGGCATAGGCCTGCTGGCCGACGCGGGCCTCCGCGCCGCGGCCGGTGAGCCGATCGAGCTGCTCCACCGCATCGGCTTCGGGGATCGTCACGGTATGCGGTTGCGGGCGCGGTGCCGCCTCCTCCCATTCGGGCAGCTTGGCGAACAAACCGCGCTCGCTCCGTTCCGGCGGGCGCATCCGCTGGATCAGCGCCTGTGCCCAGGGCCAGCGCAGGCGGCCGAGCGCGTGCGCGACATCCCACGCGCCATGATGCTCGGGCCAATCCGCCTCCGCGACGCCGAGCAGCGCATCGGCGATGCCAAGCAACGTCGCCGTGGCGTTGGCGTCGTTCTCAGGTGGAGCGAGGCCGATCACGCGCGCCATGCCGGCCGGGGTCGGCACCGCGAAACGTGCGGGATGGACGAAGGCGAAAAGCTCGAGCAGATCGAGCCCGCTGATCTCGGCATATCCGAGCCGTTGCCCAATCAGGGGCGCGTTCAGCATGACCAGCGGGCGCTCTGCCGCCAATGCGATCGCCTCGCCCCGCGCAATGCCGCGAATGCCGCGCCCGCGCTCGGCCAGCCAGATGCCGCCGTGCGTGGCATGAAGCGCAAGGGGCGGGAGCGGAAAGGTCACGGCTTCAGTATAGGAACAGGCGAACGAATGGAAAACGGGCGATCTGCGTTCAACCGGCATACAGGCCGGCGGAAATAGGGCGGCGGAAAGTCTGAGGTGACAATGATGAAGATACTTCCGTTCGCAGCCATTGCTACGGCCCTGCTCGGCGGCGCTTCCGCATTTGCGCAGGACCTGCCCGATCGCCCGATCTCGCGTGCAGAGGTGATCTCGGCGGTCAGGTCGCAGTTCCAGGGGATCGATGCCAACCATGACGGCGTCGTCACCCGCGCCGAGTTCGAAGCATTTCGATCACGCCAGGCAAGCTCCGGCGAGGGCGGCGATGGACCGTTCAACCATGTCGGCGGCCACTGGTTCGACCATGCCGATCCCGACGGCACCGGTCGGGTGACGCTCGCTCAGGCCGAGCAGCATCCGCTGCAGCTGTTCGACATGGCGGACATCAACCATGACGGCGTGGTGAGCCCCACCGAGGCCCGCATGGCGATGGCGCTGAGCAGCTTTGGCAAGTAGACGCCGGCCAACTCAAGGCTTGTCGGTGTACGGCGCGGCGCCTTAAGAGCCGCGACACCATGACCGACAGTCCGTCCGCCGATCTGCGCACCGCCGCGCTTGCGTCCAAGGCGTGGCCGTATGAGGAGGCGCGCAAGCTGATCAAGCGCTGGCCCGACGGCAAGGCGAATCCGGTGCTCTTCCAGACCGGCTACGGCCCCTCCGGCCTGCCGCACATCGGCACCTTCACCGAAGTCGCACGCACATCGATGGTGCGCAATGCGTATGAGGAGATGACCGGTGGCACGACGCGACTAATCGCCTTTTCCGACGACATGGACGGGATGCGCAAGGTGCCGGGCAACCTGCCCGAGCAGGAGATGCTGTCAGCGCATCTCGACCTGCCGCTCTCCCGCGTGCCCGATCCGTTCGGCACCCACGAGAGCTTCGCCGCGCACAACAATGCCCGGCTGCGCAGCTTCCTCGATCAGTTCGGTTTCGACTACGACTTCGTGGCGGCCAGCACGGCTTATGCCGAGGGCCGCTTCGACGAGACGCTGAAGGCGATCCTGCGCAACTTCGATGGCATCATGGCGGTGATGCTGCCGACGCTGGGCGAGGAACGCCGCCTAACCTATTCGCCTATCTTCCCGATCCACCCAGAGACCGGCAAGGTGCTGCAGGTGCCGATCGAGGTGGCCGACGCGGCGGCCGGGATCATCGCGTACAGCGATCCGGAGGCGGGCGAACGCCGCGAGCAGTCGGCGCTCGGCGGCCAAGCCAAGGCGCAGTGGAAGGTCGATTGGGCGATGCGCTGGGTCGCCTTCGGCGTCGACTACGAGATGGCGGGCAAGGACCTGATCGATTCGGTGGTCCAGTCCGGCAAGATCGCACGCGTGCTCGGCGCGCGGCCGCCCGAGGGCTTCAACTACGAGATGTTCCTCGACGAAGCAGGCGCCAAGATCTCCAAGACCAAGGGCAATGGGCTCACCATCGAGGAATGGCTGACCTACGCGCCGATCGAGAGCCTCGCCTTCTACATCTACCGCGAGCCGCGCAAGGCGAGGCAGCTGAGCTTCAGCGTGATCCCGCGTGCGGTCGATGAGTATTACCAATTTCTCGCCGCCTATCCGACGCAACCGATCGAGCAGCGGCTGGGCAACCCGGTCCACCATGTCCACCTCGGCAAGGTGCCTGCGGTGGACATGCCGCTCACCTTCGGGCTGTTGCTCAACCTCGTGAGCGTAGCGATGACCGAGGACAAGGCGCTGCTGTGGCGCTATGTTCAACGCTATGCTCCGGATGTTAGCTCGGTGACGCACCCCGCGATCGATCGCCTATTAGGCTATGCGATCACCTACTTCCGCGACTTTGTTGCCTCGACGCTCCATCGCCGTCCGCCGACTGGCACCGAGAAGGAAGCGCTTCGCGCGCTCGATGCGCGGTTCGCAGCGCTTCCCGCAGACGCTGACGCCGAAGCGATCCAGCATGAGGTGTACGAAGCCGGCAAGGCGGCTGGGTTCAATCCGCTGCGTGACTGGTTCAAGGTGTTGTACGAGACCCTGCTCGGTTCCAGCCAGGGCCCGCGCATGGGCAGCTTTGCGGCGCTCTACGGGTTGGCGGAGACACGCAAGCTCATTTCCGATGCGCTCGCGCGCGCCGACTGAACCAACGTCTTCATTGGGCGTTCATCGGCTCGGTCCTTCCCCTTTCGGACTGGTGCCTAGCGCGCTTTCGGGCGCGCCGCGCCGGCCGCGCCGCCGCTTCCGCACGGCGCGGCCACCGGGGGAAGGCCTTCTTATATTCGGCCGATCGCGCCGGATCGCTTCATGTCCGCTTCATCCACGGGCGCCCAGGAGAGGCCATGCGTTTTGTTGTACCAGTTGCTTTCGCCGCCACGCTTGCCTGCGTCGCTCCCATCCAAGCCGCCACGCCGCGCGAGGATCTGACCCGCGCGGCATTCGCCACGCGAGACAAGGGTCAGGCGCTGGTCCTCGTCAATCAGGCGATCACCGACAGTCAGGCGGCTCTCGCGCAATCGCCCAATGACCGCGAAGCCAAGCTTCAGCAGGCGCTGGGCGTTGGGTATCGCGGCCAGCTCAAGCGGTCCTCAGCGGATGCCAAGAGCGCGCATGTCATGTTCCAGGCGCTGGTCTCGTCCGATCCGCGCGACCCCGAAGCTCAGGTCGCGCTCGCCGGCTGGCATCTCACCGCGGTCGACAATATCGGTAATTTTTTGGCGCGGACCGTCCTCGGCGCAAACCGCGATACCGGCTTCGCCGCGCTCGACAAGGCGGTCGCGCTCGGCGGCAACCATGCCTTCTTCGCCGGTTACGCTGCGCTGATCCGGATCAAGCTCGACAGCTCGGATACGGCCACACCGTTGCGCCTGGCGCAGCGAGCGGCAGCGGCGCAGGCTGCGAGCCCGATCGATCGGATCATGCAGCGCGCGGCGACGCGGATCATCCCGCTGCTCCAGGCCGGCAACGGCAAGGGCGCCTCGGCGCTAGCCGGGCAGCTCCTGCCGTTCGGGGCAATCTCCTAAAGCCGCTCCCTTGTCCGCGAGGGCGGAGGCGGTTCACATCCCCTTCTGGATCGCGATCCAGTCGTCGATCTTCTTTTCTAGCACGGTCATCGGCAGCGCCCCGGTATTGAGCACCTGAGCGTGGAAGGCGCGCGGATCGAACTTCGGCCCAAGCGCTGCCATCGCCTTGTCCTTTTCCTTCTGGATGGTCAGCTGACCGATCTTGTAGGCAAGCGCCTGGCCCGGATTGGCGATGTAGCGCTCAACCTCGGCGGTTGCGTCGGTCTTCGACATCGGCGAGTTCGCGAGCATGTAGGCGATCGACTGATCGCGCGTCCAACCCATCGCGTGAATACCGCTGTCGACGACCAGGCGCATCGCACGCAGCATTTCGTCGTTGAGGCCACCCATCCGCTGATACGGATCGGTCTCCATGCCGAGCTGCTTCCACAGGCTCTCCGAATAGAGCGCCCAGCCCTCAACGTAGGCGGTGTTGCCGCCGAACCGCATGAACGCGGGAAGCGATGGATCCTCCTGCGCCAGGCTGATCTGGAAGTGGTGGCCAGGGATCGCCTCGTGAAGGAACAGCGTCTCGTCCTCCCACGTGTAGCGTGAGGGGAGATCGTACGTGTCGTAGTAGAACACGCCCGGCCGCGATCCGTCCGGCGTGCCCTGCATGTAGTCGCCGCCGGCAGACGTCTTCTCGCGATATGCTGGCGTTGGACGGATATCGAGCGGGGACTTGGGCACGAGGCTGAACTGCTCGGGGATGCGCTTCATCACCCGATCCTTGATCGCCAGGAAGTTGGCGTGGAGCTGCTCGGCGCTCTTGGGCTGAAACTGCGGGTCGGTCCGCATCTTGGTGAACAGATCCTGCAGCGAACCCTGGAAGCCGGCGGCTTGCTTGGCCGCCTCCATCTCGTGCGTGATCCGCGCCACCTCGGACAGCCCGAGCTTATGGACATAGTCGGCGCTGAGCGGCAACGTCGTGTTGCTCTCGATCATGTACGCGTAGAGCTTGGCGCCGCCCGGCATCTGCGACAGGCCGACACTGTCGCGCGCCACGGGCAGATATTCGGTCTTCAGGAAATCGCGCAACCGCGTCTCGGCGGGAATGATCCCGGTGCGGATGATGTCGGCATATTCCTTGGTGAGCCGTGCCTGATCCGCGGCCGAGATGCTCGCCGGAAACTTCTTCACCGGGCCGTAGTAGGTCGATCCCTCGACACCCTGCGCGATCTGCTGGTCGAGCTGATCGATGACGTTGTTCACCACCAGCTTGGGCTGGACGATGCCGCTTTTCATCCCCTGCCGGAAGCGCATGATCGCCTCGTCGAGCATGTTGATGTAGTCGGCGTGACGCTTCAGGTTGTTCTCGTAATCGGCGAGCGTGTTGAACGGCGCCGCGCCGGTTCCCGAAGCCACATCAGGATAGAAGATGTGAAGGCCGTTGAAATGATCGATGGGGCGGACGATCACCTCGTTCAGAATCGCGGGATCGTAGCTCCTGAGATCGAGGTCCGTCTGCCACTTGAAAACGTCGTAGGCGATCTGATCGACCTTGGTCAGCCGCGATCGATCGACCGTCGTCAGTGCCTTCAGATCGGTCACGTCAGCGGCTTTGGCCTCGGCGATCGACTTGTCGCTGAAGAAATCGCCGAGCCGATCGGCGTAGCGAAGATCGCCACGGAACAGCGCGGTGAGCGGCTGGCGCTTCAGCATCGCCTCGTCGCTGTCATGGAAGATCTTGAGCAGCTTCGCATCGTCGGGCGATTGCGCGGCAGAGGCGGGAGCCGGGGCCGCGGTCTGCGCGAAGGCGGGAGCGGTAAGCAGGGTGGCGGCGAGCAGCATCGCGATCGGGCGCATGGAACCTCCGGAAAGGGTGGATTGCGCCAGATGCTAGAGCGGAGGCAAGGTCAGGGCAAGGGGTGTCTTACACGCATCAACCACCCTCAATTCACGAGAGCGGAGCGTTCCAAAAATCTGTCGCCAACAGCAGGAAGCCCGACGCGATAACCTCGCGCCGGGCCTTTGCCGATTAAGTGATTACCAGAAGAAGTCCGGTATCTCGTCGACCACAGTGCCCGAGTAGACATCGATCAGCAGCGCGTCGTTGTAGTAGCGTACCCAGCGATAATCGTCATAAGCCGGCGGCAGGCGGTAATAATCCGGATTGTCGATCCAGTAATCCTGGCCGAAAAAGATCGGGTCGATGCGGACGCCGATCCCCCAGCGATGATATCCACCATGATAGCCGTAAGGCACGCGATATTGGCCAACGCGGTAATTGTCGCGATGGCTGTTACGCCAGCCCTGCCAATCATAGCGACGATCGTTGCGCCAGCCGCTGTTCCAATTGCCGCCGCGAGCATGATCGTTGTGGTTCCAGCCACCCTGATTGGCATACGCGCTACCAGGCCGGCCATTGCCATTCCAGCCGTCGTGCCGATCCCGATCACCGCCGGCCTGGCGATTCTGATCCCAGCCGCCGGAGCGGGCATGGTCGCGATCGTTGTTCTGCCACTCCTGGCGCTGCGCCTGGCCACGATCATCGTTGCGCCATACCTGTACGCCGTTGGTATCGCGCCCTTGGACATGGCGCCCGGCGTTGTCGCGCGGGTCACCGCCACGCTGCTGCCACCCCCCGCCGCCGTTGGCGCGATCATAGTTGCCGCGGTCGTTGGGAGCCTGGTTCTGAGCACCCTGGCGAGGCTGGAACTGCGGGCGAGGCTGCGGTGCCTGCTGGCGCGATTGCGCCTGCGGCGGAGCCTGGCGCGGCTGTATTGCCGGAGCCTGGCGCACCGGCGCCTGCGCTGGGGCAGGCTGTTCTTCATGGGTGCGGCCGCCGGCGTGATCGGCGCCATCGCCACGACCGTCATGGACTGCTCCACCGCGATTGCCACGGTCATCGCCACCCGGGTGTCGATCCTGCGCCAGCGTGGGCGAGGCGACGACCGCGGCGGAGGCCAGCAACAATGCGGATAAGGTGAATTGCGTCCTGCTCATCTCATATCCTCTCTCGGGCGCGGAAGCTCGCCCCATGTTGAGGCTTCTACTCGCATCCGTCTGACGACCGGCTGAACCCTTTCGTCAGCGTTCCGAAAGCCTCGAGGACCAAGTCGGTTCCCGTCTGCGCCCTCTTGAACAACCACCGCATGTCACGACAAGGTACCGTGCGCAGCAGGATCATCAGCCTTTCGGCCCGGTCAGCGCCTTGGCCGCCTCCAGCAGTTCCACCGGCAGCATGGCGATGACCGTGGAATTGTGCTCGGCACCGATCTCCGAGAGCGTCTGCAGGCGCCGAAGTTCGAGCGCGCCCGGGCTCGTGGCGATCATCGCCGCAGCCTCGGCGAGCTTCGCCGCCGCCTCGTTCTCGCCCTCGGCCTTGATGATACGAGCTCGCTTCTCGCGGATCGCCTCGGCCTCGCGCCCGATCGCGCGTTGCATGTTCTCGGGTATGTCGAGGTCCTTGAGTTCGACGGCATCCACCGCCACGCCCCATTGCTCGACTGCCCGGCTCAACATCCCCATCAGCCGTTCGTTGATGACGACGCGATCTTTCAGCAACTGATCGAGATCGGCCTGGCCGATCGTATCGCGCAACCCCGTTTCAGACGCCTGGATCACGGCGCGCTGCCAGGCTTCCACGACGGTGATCACGCGCGTCGCGTTGGTGGCGCGGAACCACAGCACCGCGTTGACCCGCACCGCGACGCCGTCGCGCGTCACCGTCTCCTGCGTCTCGAGCGCGAAGGTGATTGTGCGCATATCCACCTTCACCGCGCGATCGACGAACGGGATCAGCCAGTACCAGCCCGGCCCCTTGGGCTCCTTGACCCGCCCCAGGCGGAAGACGACGGCGCGTTCATATTCCTGGTTGATGCCAAAGGTCTTGAGCATGGCGACGAGCACCAGAATGATCGGGACGGCAAGGAAACCCAGCATCGGCATCATCGTATGTCCGTTCGTCTTGCACGCGGCTCCCGACCGCGCAGGCACGTAATACGCGATCAGCGCTGCGACCGCGAGGGCCGCATTTGCGGCTTTGCCTTAGCTCTCATCGTCGATAACGCGGCAAAACGGCTTCGGAGACAGTATCGTGGACGATTTCGGCCCAACCTCGCACAGCTTTGTCTCGCAACGGCTCGGGCTTCGCTACCTCGATTGGGGCAATCCCGAAGCGCCGACCCTGGTGATGGTGCATGGCGGCATGGACCATGCGCACAATTGGGATTGGGTCGCCCGCGAACTAAGGGCAGATTGGCACATTGTCTGCCCCGATCTGCGCGGCCATGGGGACAGCGGCTGGTCCCCCGACGGCGTGTATTCGATGCCGTTTTACGTGTCCGACCTTGCGCAGCTCATCCATCAGCTCGGCACCGACCCGATATCTATCGTGGCGCATTCACTCGGCGGCGCAATCTCGCTGCGATACGCCGGCCTTTATCCCGAGCGGGTGCGTCGAATAGCGGCGATCGAGGGCGTCGGCCTGCCGGATCCGCCAGCGAAACCTGTCGACCAGCGCTGGCGCGACTGGATGGCGGAGCGCAGGGCGCTCAGTGCACGCGTCCCGCGACGCTATGCGACGCTCGACGAGGCTTATGCCCGCATGCGCGCCGTGAACGGGTTCCTCTCCGACGAGCAGGCCCGGCACCTGACGATCCATGGCGCCAGCCGCAACGAGGACGGCAGCTTTAGCTGGAAGTTCGACAATTATGTCCGGTCCGGGCTACCGCTCGGTCTGGTCGACGCCGAGCTTCGCGAGTTGTGGCAAAACATCGATTGCCCGGTCTGGCTGGTGCACGGAGCCGACAGCTGGGCCAAGCACCCGGGCGACGATGGCCGCGCCGCCTCGTTCAAGGATGCGCGGGTGACGAGCTACGAACGCGCAGGGCATTGGGTGCACCATGATCGCTTCGAGGCGTTCGTCGCCGACCTGAAGGCCTTCCTCTAAGCCGATCGGCGGGAACGCCCAATGATCAGCTGCTAACGCGGGCGCTCGCCTCAGCATATTCCCGCCGCAGGCGCGCGACGAGATCGGCCGTCCGCACCACAGCATCGACAGCGGCAATGCCTTGTCCGCAGCCCCAGATGTCGCGCCAGGCTTTGGCCTTGCCCTCGATCGCCGCGCTGAAATCCATCTTGGTGGCGTCCGATTCGGGGAGATGATCGGGATCCAGACCGGCCCGCGCGATGCTAGGCCGCAGATAATTGCCGTGCACCCCGGTGAAGAGGTTGGTGTAGACGATGTCCTCGCCTGTGCTGTCGACGATCATCTGCTTGTACGCGTCCTCTGCGGCCGCTTCCTCGGTGGCGATGAAGGCGGAACCGATATAGCCGAAGTCGGCGCCAATCGCGCGTGCCGCCGCCACCGCGCCACCGGTCGCGATCGCGCCGGAAAGCGCTAGCGGCCCGTCGAACCACTGACGAATCTCGCTGATCAACGCGAATGGCGAGAGCGTACCGGCATGCCCTCCCGCACCCGCCGCCACCGCGATCAAGCCATCGGCGCCCTTCTCGATCGCCTTGCGGGCAAAGCGATTGTCGATAACGTCGTGGAAGACGATCCCGCCATAGCTGTGGACCGCCTCATTCACGTCGGTGCGCGCACCGAGCGAGGTGATCACGATCGGCACGCGGTGTTTTACGACCAGAGCCAGATCCTCTTCGAGTCGGGTGTTGCTCTTGTGGACAATGAGGTTGACCGCGAACGGCGCGTCGGCATCGGTCAGTTCGGCGCTTAGCGTCTGGAGCCATTCTTCGAAGACGCCCGAGGGTCGCGCGTTGAGCGAGGGAAACGATCCCACTACCCCGGCGCGACACTCCGCGAGGACAAGTTCGGGGCGCGACACGATGAACATCGGTGCGGCAATGACCGGGATCGAGAGTCGTCCCTCGAACAAGGCGGGCATCGTCATGGGTGCTGATCTCCTGATGTCGAGGCTTGGCGCGACTGGCGCTCAGATACCGATGTCGGGCGGGAACGCAAAGGTGAGGCTCTCCTCCAGAAGTAACCCGATTGCGGGAAACGCAATCGCTTCTTGCTCTGTTCGCACTTGCACAATGTTATGGTGCGTTGCACAACGACGGTGCCTTTCAGGCATCCTCTCCTAAAACTTCAGGCCGTCCTTCGGGGCGGCCTTTT
>CAXTBZ010000033.1:0-25665 GCA_964242855.1 uncultured Sphingomonadaceae bacterium | reverse complement strand
TTTTTTAATGATACGGCGACCACCGAGATCTACACACTGCATATCGTCGGCAGCCTCAAGAACCAGGGCATCCGCTTGGCGCTCGACGATTTCGGCACCGGTTATTCCTCGCTGGCGCATCTGCGCGCACTGCCCTTCGATCGCATCAAGATCGACAAGAGCTTCGTCACCGCGATGAACAAGGACCCGGAGTCCGCCGCGATCGTCAACGCGATCTCCAGGCTCGGCGAGAGCCTCAACATGCCGATCACCGCGGAAGGCATCGAGGATCAGGGCATCTACGACAGCCTGCGCAAGATGGGCTGCAACAAGGGCCAGGGCTGGCATTTCGGCAAGCCGATGGGGATCGCCGCCACGCGCCGCATCCTGGCCGACGCGAATCTGCTGCCGAGCGCTCGCGGCACCGCTTCCGACGAAGGGCTCGTCCAGAAGCGCGCCTGACCTCCGCTATGGTGGACTTGCCCGCCCCCCTTCCCTAGATCGCGCGCCATGGCGCAGCGCTTCCACAAGATGCACGGTCTGGGCAACGACTTCGTCGTGTTCGACGCGCGCGAAGCCGCGGTCGAGATTACGCCATCGCGCGCACAGGCGATCGCGAACCGTCACACCGGCGTCGGCTGCGACCAGCTCATCCTGATCGAGCCCTCCACTGTCGCCGCCGCCCGGATGCGCATCTGGAATGCCGATGGCTGCGAGGTGGAGAGCTGCGGCAACGCCGCCCGCTGTGTCGCGACGCTGCTCGGCGACGGCGCGACGATCGAGACGATGGGCGGCATCCTCGATGCAGACGTCACTCCTGCTGGCGCAAGCATCGACATGGGCGCGCCGCATTTCGACTGGGACGCCGTGCCGCTCGCCTACCCGATGGACACGCAAGCCCTCCCTTTGGCGTGGGACGGGCTGGAGCCGATCGCGTCGCCGATCGCGCTCAGCGTCGGCAACCCGCATGTGATCTTCTTCGTCGCCGATACGGACGCGATCGACCTTGCAGCTGTCTGCCGCCCTATCGAGCACGACCCCGTTTTTCCCGAACGCATCAACGTGAACGTCGCCACCGTCGGAAGCCGCAGCCGCATCCGGTTGCGCGTCTGGGAGCGCGGCGCCGGCGCGACGCTCGCCTGCGGAACGGGCGCGTGCGCCACCGCCGTCGCCGCAATCCGGTCGGGCCGCGCCGACAGCGGCGTCACCGTGGCACTCCCGGGCGGCGACCTGGTGATCGACTGGCAGGCCGGCGGCACGATCCGCATGACCGGACCTGCCCGCCACGTCTTCTCGGGCGAGCTGGACCTCGGGGCTTTTCCGGCATGACCGAGATCATCACGCTGGGTTGCCGCCTCAACACGGCCGAGAGCGAGACGATGCGCGCGCTGGCTGGCGAGCAGGACGATCTGGTCATCGTCAACAGCTGCGCCGTGACGGCCGAGGCGGTGCGGCAGGCGCGCAAGGAGATACGGCGCGCAGTCAAGCGATGGCCGGATGCGCGGATCGTCGTGACCGGCTGTGCCGCACAGGTGGAACCCGAGACCTTCGCAGCGATGCCCGAGGTGACGACGGTGATCGGCAATCGCGAGAAGCGGGAGGCGATATCCTTCTCCCCGTTCGTCCCGAGCGAAGTCGAGGGATGCGGTGCGGGCGCAACGCTTGAAGCACGTACCTCGACTTCGCTCGGCACGAACGGATTTCTTGGGGCGAGCACTGTGGACAAGATCCAAGTCTCCGACATCATGTCCGCCCACGGAAGCGCGCCGCACCTCGCATCCGGCTTCGGCGATCGCGCGCGCGCCTTCGTCGAGGTGCAGAACGGTTGCGACCATCGCTGCACCTTCTGCATCATACCCTACGCGCGCGGCTCATCCCGCTCGGTCCCCGCCGGCGCGGTGGTCGAGCGCATTCAGGCTCTGGTCGACCAGGGCTATAACGAGGTGGTGCTGACCGGCGTCGACACGACCAGCTACGGGCCGGACCTGCCCGGCGACCAGACGCTTGGCCACCTCGTCGAGCGCGTGCTGAGGCTCGTGCCGGGCCTCCGTCGCCTGCGCCTGTCGTCGCTGGATTCGATCGAGATCGACGACCGGCTGTTCGAACTGGTCACCGGCGAGGCCCGCATCCAGCCGCATCTCCATCTCTCGCTCCAGTCCGGCGACGACATGATCCTCAAGCGCATGAAGCGCCGCCACTCGCGTGCGCAATCGGTCGCGATGGTCGCGCGGCTCAAGGCGGCACGGCCGGAGATCGCGATCGGCGCCGACCTGATCGCCGGCTTCCCGACCGAGACGGAGGCGATGGCGCGCAACACGCTCGCTTTGCTGGACGATTGCGACATCGTGCTGGGCCACGTCTTCCCCTTTTCGCCGCGCGAGGGAACGCCCGCCGCGCGGATGCCGCAGCTCGATCCGATGCTCGTCAGGGCGCGCGCGAGACGCTTGCGCGGTGCCGCCGACGCGCGCCGCGCCCGCTGGCTGGAGACGCTGATCGGCACCGAGCAGGCGCTGCTGATCGAGCGGACCGACGGGCGCGGCCACACCGGCGGCTACGCGCCCGCCCGCCTGTCCTCCGGTGCCGCCCCGCGCGGTGCCGTCACCAACGCACCGAGGCGCGGCGACGTCGTCGCGATCCGCATCACCCATGTCGAAGGCGAGATGCTCGTCGGAGAAGCCGTTTGACCGACACCCCCAATGAAGATCGCCGCGTGCCTCACACCGTTATCTGGCACGACAAGCTCGTCGCCGGCTTCCGCCGCACAACCGAGAAGCTCGGCGACAATCTCTCAGGGCTGCTGACCAAGGAAAAGCTCGATCGCGCAACGCTAGACGAGATCGAGGAAGCACTGATCGCGTCCGATCTCGGGCCAGTCACCGCGATGCGCATCCGCGATCGGCTGGAGGAGGAGCGCTTCGACAAGGGCATTGACGAGGCCGGCGTGCGCCAGGTCGTTGCCGAGGAGGTGGCCAAGGTGCTCCGCCCGGTAGCCAGACCGCTGGAGATCGAGGCCTTCCCACGGCCGCAGGTGATCCTCGTCATCGGCGTCAACGGATCGGGCAAGACCACCACCATCGCCAAGCTGGCGCACCTGCTTCAGGAGCAGGATTATCAGGTGATGCTGGTCGCCGGCGATACCTTCCGCGCGGCCGCGATCGGGCAGCTCAAAGTATGGGCCGAGCGCATTGGCGTGCCGATCATCTCGGGGAAGGAGGGCGGCGATGCCGCGAGCCTTGTCTGGGAGGGCGTGAAGCAGGGCACCGCCATCGGCACCGACGTGCTGATCGTCGACACCGCAGGCCGGCTCCAGAACAAGGCCGGGCTGATGGACGAGTTGTCAAAGATCCGCCGCGTGCTCGGCCGCCTCAACCCGGCCGCGCCGCACGACGTGGTGCTGGTGCTCGACGCCACCACCGGCCAGAACGCGCTCAACCAGATCGAGATCTTCGGCCGCGACGCCGGCGTCACCGGGCTGGTGATGACGAAGCTCGACGGCACCGCCAAGGGCGGCGTGCTGGTCGCGGCGGCAGAGAAGTTCGGCCTCCCCATCCACGCGATCGGCGTCGGCGAGACGCTCGACGACTTCAGGCCGTTCGACGCGGACGAGGTAGCGGGGCTGATCGCGGGCGTACGGGATCGAGTGAAGTAAGCGCGGGTTCACGCCCGCATCCATAACTCCGTTCGTCCTGAGCGTAGTCAAAGGACGTGCCGCAAACGCTGCGCTCGTGGCACCCACTTCGACTTCGCTCAGTGCGAACGGACAGAGAGGGATTGTTTTGAGCATCACGACCACCAAGCCCGAAGCCGGGCCGATGCTCCGCCTCGCGCTCGATCTCGGGCCGCTGGTGGTCTATTTCGTCGCCTACGCCGCGTTGAAGCATGTCCACCCGTCGCCGCCGGGTGCCGCCGCCGATCCGCGCGTCGTCTATCAGTCGACCGGCATCTTCATGGCCGCTACGATCGCCGCGATGATCTTCTCGCTGGTCCGCTTCGGGCGGGTCTCGCCGATGCAGTGGTTCTCGTCTGCGATGGTGATCGTGCTCGGCGGCGCCACGCTGATCTTCCAGAAGCCTTGGTTCATCCAGGTCAAGCCGACGCTCTACTATCTGGTCGTCTCCGGCATCCTGTGGTTCGGCCTGTGGACCGGCAAGCCGACGCTGAAGCTCGCTCTCGGCAGTTCCTATCCGGGGCTGGACGCGCGCGGCTGGGTGCTGCTGTCACGCAACTGGGCGCTGTTTTTCCTCGCCATGGCGGCGGCGAACGAGTTCGTCTGGCGGAGCTTCAGCTTCGATTTCTGGGTGAGCTACAAGCTCTGGGGAGCGATCCCGGCGACGATGCTGTTCGCTCTCGCCAACCTGCCGATGCTGCTGAAGCACGGCCTCGGCGACGAGACCCCGGCGGAGGCTATCGCCGACACGCCCCCGGTCGAGTGACCGGCTGCCCCCTTCCGCCGAGGCAGGAGGGGGCGCGATCATTCAGCCCTTCGAGGCTGCGTACAGTTCGGATGCCTTGGTCCAGTTCACCACGTTCCACCACGCCTTCAGGTAATCGGGCCGGCGGTTGTTGTAGGTGAGATAGTAGGCGTGCTCCCACACGTCGTTGCCCAGGATCGGCGTGCCCTTGACCTTGGCGTCATCCATGAGCGGATTGTCCTGGTTCGGCGTCGAGGTGATCTCCAGCTCGCCGCCGGGCTTGGCCACCAGCCACGCCCAGCCCGAACCGAACTGGTTGGCGCCGGCCGTGTTGAACTTCTCCTTCATGGCGTCGACCGAGCCGAATGCGCTGTCGATCGCGGCCTTGAACTCGTCGGAGGGCGCGCCGCCGTCCGGGCCCATGATCTGCCAGAAGAAGCTGTGGTTCCAATGACCGCCGCCGTTGTTGCGTACCACCGGCGGCAGCGAGGAGATCGACGACAGGATCTCCTCGAGCGACTTGCCCTCGAGCCCGTTCTCGCCGAGCGCGCCGTTCAGCTTGTCGACATAGGCCTGATGATGCTTGTCATGGTGGATCTGCATCGTCTCGGCGTCGATCGTCGGTGCGAGCGCGTCGAAGCCATAGGCGAGCGGCGGTACTTCGAAAGCCATTCTTCATCTCCTCTGGGAATCGTTTCGTAGCCGTCAACGCCCGTGGATGCGTTTGGTCGCAGCGGCAATCGGGCGTTCGCCTCAGGAAGAGGGCAGCCGCTCGAGCAGATCGTGGCGGCGGAGCGCATGGCGGAGCTGGTCGTAGGTCAGCGACAGTGCGGCGGCCGTCGTACGCTGGTTGAAGCGGCAGCGCTTCAGCGCCGCTTCAAGCAGCTTCCTCTCATACGCCTCGCACGCGCCCTTGAAGTCGGCGGTCTCCGGCTCCTCGACCACCGCGATCTGCTGCGCCGGGCCGGGCTCCGCCGTCATCGCAGGCTTGGCCGCCGCGCCGGTCGGCCGCCAAGGCGAGGCGAAGGGATCGAACTCGATCGCGTCGATCGGCTTCTCCGTCTCGGTCCAGCGGTAGACCGCGCGCTCGATGACGTTGCGCAGCTCGCGGACGTTGCCGGGCCACTCATAACCCACCAGCGTGGCCATCGCCTTGGCGCCGAATCCGGGGAAGCGCGGCCAATCGAGTTCGGCCGCCATGCGCCTGCCGAAATGCTCGGCGAGCACCGGCACGTCGCCTTCGCGATGGCGCAGCGGCGGCAGGGTCACCACCTCGAACGACAGCCGGTCGAGCAGATCGGCGCGGAACCGCCCCTGCTCCACCAGGGCGGGCAGATGCTCGTTGGTTGCCGCCACGATCCGCACGTCGACACGGATTGCCTTGGACGATCCGATCCGCGTCACCTCGCCATATTCGACCGCGCGTAGCAGCCGCTCCTGCGCCCCGGATGACAAGGTCGCCAGCTCGTCAAGGAACAGCGTGCCGCCGTCAGCTTCCTCGAAGCGTCCGACACGCGCCTTGGTCGCACCGGTGAACGCGCCCGCCTCATGGCCAAACAGCTCGGCCTCGATCAGCGTCTCCGGCATGGCGGCGCAGTTCAGCGTCACCAGCGAACCGGCCCAGCGCGGTGAGAGGTGATGGAGGCGCTCGGCGATCAGCTCCTTGCCCGTTCCCCGCTCGCCGATGACGAGGACGGGCCGATTGAGCGCCGCCGCCCGGCTCGCCCGTTCGACCGCATCGAGGAAGGCGGTCGACTCGCCGATGAACTTGGTGTCGCGATCCATGCCAACAGTGGTGGGACAATTCGCCAACACTTGGCAAGAGGGCGCCAGTGTCTTGCTGTATTAACACGGCACGAAGCGGCCGAATATGGTCGTTCGTCGAAACTGGCACGCTCTCTGCAGAACTGTCCTCGTCACCGCCGCAGCGCGGTTCACGAACTCGCAGACGGAGAAGCCGCCATGTTCACCTTTGATGCCACTGAGCGCAATCGCATCGCCGTCGCGCTCATAACCCTCGTTGCGACCGCCGCCAGCTTCGTCTGCGTCGCCGCCGCCGTCGGTCCGGCTCTGGCCTGATCGACGCAGGCCGGGCGGGACATGTCCCCGTTCCGTCCGGCCACCTTCTCCCCCGAATTGCCAATTGGAGTGCCGAACATGGGAATTTTCTCCCGCACCCGCGACATCATCGCCGCCAACGTCACCGACCTGCTCGACAAGGCGGAGGACCCCGCCAAGATGATCCGCATGATCGTCATGGAGATGGAGGAGACGCTGATCGAGGTCCGCGCCTCCGCCGCGCGCACGATCGCCGACCAGAAGGAGATGCGCCGCCACATCGCCAAGCTCGACAAGCTCCAGGAGAATTGGACCGAGAAGGCCGAGCTCGCGCTCTCGAAGAATCGCGAGGACCTCGCCAAGGCGGCGCTGCTCGAGAAGCAGAAGGCCGGCGACATGGCCGACCGCCTCCGCGAGGAGATCGGCGTGCTCGACGATGCGCTCGGCGCGTCCGAGGCGGACATCACCAAGCTGCAGACCAAGCTGCGCGAGGCGCGCGCCCGCCAGAGCTCGATCGTCGCGCGGTTGGAAAGCGCGCACAACCGCTACAAGCTGCGCGAGATGACCAACGGCCCCAAGATCGACGAGGCGTTCGCACGCTTCGAGACGCTCGAGCGCCGCGTCGACTTCGCGGAAGGGCGGGCGGATGCCGCCGGCATGGGCGCCGCCCCCAAGACGCTCGAGGAGGAGATTGCGGATCTGCGCTCGTCCGACAAGGTCGATGCCGAGCTCGAGGCGCTCAAAGCCCGGATGGGCCGCGCCTCCGCCAGCCAGGAGGGCTGATCCATGGAGGACGTCTTCCTCCCGATCATGATCTGCGGGATGCTCTTCATCGGGCTCCCCTGGATCGGGCTCCACTATATCAGCCAGTGGCGGCGGGCCCGCGGCCTGTCGATGGAGGACGAAAACCTCCTCGACGGCCTGCATGATCTCGCCCGCCGGCTCGATGAGCGGCTCGCCACGATCGAACGCATCGTCGCCGCCGACGACCCCAATTGGCGCCCCTCCGTCCCCGATCGCAGCGAGCGCACACCGCGCGGAATGGGCCGCGACGCCGACGACTGGCAGGGCCGCGCCTGACCGCAATCGCATAGGGAGTAACGTCCATGTCCGCTCGCTACACCAAATTCTACCTCGACAAGCGCAACGCCAAATGGCTCGGCGTCTGCTCCGGGATCGCAGACTACACCGGCCTCGATGTCACGCTGGTGCGCGTCGCAGCGATCATCCTGACGATCATCGGCGGCTTTCCGTGGACGCTGATCGCCTACTGGATCACCGCCTGGATCGCATCCGACAAGCCGCTCGAGTTCGAGGGCATGAGCCGCGAGGATCAGCGCTTCTGGCAAAAGGCCCGCGTCACCCCCGGCAACAGCGTCCGCGATGTGCGATCGAGCTTCCGCGATATCGATCGCCGGCTCTCCGACCTCGAGGTCTACTACACCAGCCACAATCGCCGGCTCGCCGACGAGATCGACAGCCTGCGCTGAGCGCACCGGACAGGATTGCCCATCATGGACATCGGTATCTTCGTTCCGCTGATCGCCGTTTCGATCCCGATCGTGGCGCTGGCCCGCCGCCCCTTCGAGCGCTGGCTCGAGACACGCGAGCGCATCGCCCAGGCGTCCACTGAGGCGACGACCGAGAAAGCCGCCCAGTACGCCGCCAAGACCGAGCGGCTCGAACAGCGGGTCGCGGTCCTCGAGCGCATCCTCACCGATCGCTCGGGCAATCTCGCCGACGAGATCGAGCGCCTGCGCGACAGCCCGCTGAACTGACTCGGCCTGAAGGCCGATCAACCGAACCGAACACACTCCAACAGGGAGACAGATTGTGAACCATGGTGAATGGATGGTGGTGGTGATCGTGGGCATGGTGCTCGCCGCCCGCATCTACCGCGACAAGCTCGGCATTGCCCGTCCGTGCAGGAAGGATCGCTTCGGCGACACCCCTCGCCAACGCTTCTCAGGCAACGGCAACGGCCTGGACGACGCCGAGAACCAGCGGCTGCGCGAGGAGGTTCGCGCGCTCAAGGATCGCATCGCGGTGCTCGAGCGGATCGCGACCGACAGCACCACCAATCTCGATCGCGAGATCGAGGCGCTGCGCGATCGCCCGTCGAGCCGCGAGCACCTGTAAGTCTCACAAGTAGAGGATCGATGCGATGACCGAAGCCGTCTCCATCATCACATTGTCGATCGCCGGGCTCGCCGGCCTGGCGATGATCACCACCGCGGCGCTCGCCGGCTGGCGAGGCTGGCTGGACCTGCAGCGCACCGCCATCGCGGGCGACCACCATCACGAGATGGCGCCCGCCCAGCCCGCAACCGGTGCCCGCATCGAACTCGCGGACCTCCGCGAGCGCGTCCGCAAGCTCGAAGCGATCGCGGCGGGGATAGATCTCTGAGCAGCCACAACCCGGTTAGGACGAACGGGGTTTGATAAGCGCTAAGGCGCTGCTACCGCACCTGCCATGCTCACCCTCGACGAAATCAGCGACGAATACGCCTTCCTCGATGCCGACGATCGCTACCGCCTGCTGATCGATCTCGGCCGCCAGCTTGAAGCCATGCCCGATGCGCTCAAGACCGATGCGACGCTGGTGCGCGGTTGCTCGGCCTCGGTGTGGGTCTACCCGACCCAGCCTGACGGAGACCGTCTCCACTTCCTCGCCGACTCCAACGCCGCGATCACCAAGGGCATCATCGCGCTGGTGCTGCTGGCGGTTCAGGACAGGCCGGCGGCCGAGATCACCCGGGCGGACATCGAGGGCGCGCTGGCGCCGTTCGACCTCAAGAGCCAGCTGAGCTCGAACCGTACGCAAGGCATCCCCAACATGATTGCGCTTATCCGCGAGACCGCGACGCGCTACGCTGCGGCATGATCTTCCCCAAGCGCACGCTCGCCGCTCTTGGCCTGGCCCTGCTGCTCGCAGGGAGCGCGATGGCGGCGGCTCCGGCCAAGCCGGTGAAGACCTATCCGACCGGTCAGTTCGCAGTGGCGGATCACAGGATCGCGCCGGCCGATATTCTCGATGCCCGCGCGATCCCTGACATGACGGGCAAGCCGTCGCTGATGATCACGCTGACCCCGGCTGCCGCCGCCGCGATCGCCGCGCCCGCCGGCGCGAAGCTGTCCTGCTCGCTCGACGGCAAGGCGATCGGGACGAGCCCGACCGATGCGCTGGCGAGCGATCACATCCTCCAGCTGTCGGGCGATTTCGGCGACTATGCGGCCACCGCCGCGCTCGCCCGCCGCATCTCGGGCCGCGACCCGCTACCGGACTCTGATAGCGACGAGTGAGTATCTACCCTCCCTGACAGGGAGGGAACCTGCTTGGCTAAAGCGTCAGCCCAAGCCGCTCCGCCACATCTTCGACCGCAGACCCCTGCTCCACCAGCAGCCACCGCTCCGGATGCGCCGCGTCGACGACCATCACCGCGCGCTTGGGGCAGATGCCGAGGCACCCCGTCTCGATCACGCCGAACGCTGCCTTGCGCTTCTTGCCGCCGCCGATCGTGCGCAGCAGCTTGGCGAGCGGGGTCTTGCCCTTGTCGCCGAAGCCGCCGCCGACCTTCCTGGAGCATTTGGCGCAGACCAGCACAGTCGCGGACCAGTTGGAACGAACGTGGGACTTCACGCAGCGCTCTGCCGGCGTTCCTCGGCGCTGCGCAGCACGTCCCACGCCGCCTGCACCTTGCGGAAGCGTTCGGCCGCCTCGGCGTCGCCCGGCTTCACGTCAGGGTGGTTGGCCTTGGCGAGGCGGCGCCAGCCCATCTTCATGTCCTCGAAGCTGGCGTCGCTATCGACCTCCAGCGTCTCCATGGCGCGCATCTCGTCGCGCGATCGGTTGCCGTCGCCAGGCCCGCCCCAGCTGTTGTAGGCGGATTCCGAATAGCCGGCAGAGGTGCGGCGTTCGTTGCGTTCGCGCAAGGCGGCTTCCTCCGCGGACAAGCCCTGGAAGTAATCCCAGTTGCGGTTGTACTCGCCCGCATGCTCCTCGCAGAAGTACCAGCGTTCGGGGCTGTTCGGCGATTTGGGTGCGGGGCGATCGCCGGGCTTTTCGCACCCGTCGCGGTCGCACAGGCGGACCTGCGTGGCGCCGCGCTCGCCGCCATAGGCGCGCCAGCGGGGAAAGCCCCAGTCGTCCGATCGAGTCTGCCGTCGTGTCATCCACCCCCATCTAGGGGCTGGAGGCGACTTGCGCGACTGTGAATGCGGGAAAAATCAGGTGGAGCGACGGCGCGAAAGGGTGAGTTCGATCGCGCCCAGGAATACCAGAAGCGCCACCGGTGCCAGCAGCGTGTCGTTGCCAAAGCGCAGCCGGCCGAAGGCGCCGAGGATGCTGCCGACCAGCAGCGCGATCCACATCGCCAGCTGGTAAGCGACCGCGCCCGGCCGCACATCCTTGCCGATCCCGGCCAGGAGGATGCCGAGCCGCACCAGCGCGCCGGTAGCATAGGTCGTCCCCGGATGCGGCGTGCCCGCCTGGAGCGTGACGATGTTGGCGAGCCCCATCGCGACCGGCAACAGGATCAGCCCCGAACCCGGCCGCGGCGACTGGAACCCCCAATAGGCACTAGCGATCAGTGCCGCCTCGGCCAGCATGAGCACGCCCGCCGCCGCGCGTGCGCCCGCTTGCTCCGCGATCAGTGTGCCAATCGTGCTGCCCGCCACGAACAGCGCGATCAGCCCCAGCGGCAGCCACACGTCGGCGAACTCGCGATAGGCGAGGCTAAGCCCCATTTGCGTGGTGTTGCCCGACATGAAGGAGACGAAGTAGCGCCCCGTCTCGGCGAGCCCCACGGCATCGACGCAGCCGGCGATCGCAAGCAGCAACAGGACGGTGGCCTTGCGGTCAGGCGTCGAGACGTCGATCATCACGCGCCTTGCTAGGGCCTCCGCATGGAAATCGCCAGAGGGTCTATAAGCCGGGTTCTGTCCACCGCCAAAGGCGGATGGGCGACCATTCCTCTAGGACCGGGATTGCTCCCGGCCTCCAGCAACCAACCCGGATCGCGAGGCGGAAGCGGCCCCAAATGCGATCCCTATTCGGTCTTGCTCCCGGTGGGGTTTACCGTGCCGCCCCCGTTGCCGGGGACGCGGTGCGCTCTTACCGCACCCTTTCGCCCTTACCGTGCCGAAGCGACGGCGGTATCCTTTCTGTGGCACTTTCCCTGGGGTTGCCCCCGCCGGGCGTTAGCCGGCACCGTGCTTTCCGTGGAGCCCGGACTTTCCTCGCCGTGCAAGCACGCCGCGGCCGCCCAACCCTCTGGCGAGGGATGCGTTAGCGGAATGCATGTAGTGATGAAATAGCAAAGCCGTTCGCACTGAGCGAAGTCGAAGTACGTGCTGCAGGCACTGCGCTTGGGGCACGTCCTTCGACAGGCTCAGGACGAACGGGTTGTTGACTTAGTAGCTGTCACCCGCCCGCATCGCCGCGCCCTTGTCGCCGCCGGTGAGCAGCGACAGCAGAATGGCGCGGCACTGGCCGTCGATCACGCCGTCAAGCGTGGCCGGGCGGAAGCGGCGCTGGAATGCGCGCACCGCGGCTGCCTGATCGGTGATGTCGTAACCAAAGCGTTCGAGCGCGAGCAGGAAGCCGGCGTCGGTCCATTCCGGATCGGTGAGGTATTTCTCCGGCCGCGGCAGTGCCAGGCGTAGCTTCGCCAGCCGCTCCCAATCGAACAGCTCGCCCGGATCCTCCTTGCGCGACGGTGCGATATCGGAATGACCGACGACGTTGCCCCGCGTGATCCCGTAGCGCGGCACGATCCCCATCATCAGCGTGACGAGCGCCGCCATCTGCTCGTCGGGAAATGGGCGGTAGCCGAACTCGTGCCCTGGATTGACCAGCTCGATGCCGATACTCGCCGAATTGATGTCGGTGAGGCCGCGCCAGTAGCTCTTGCCCGCATGCCAGGCGCGCTTGGCCTCCTCGACGAGCAGCACCACCTGGCCATCTTCGGCGATCAGATAATGCGAGGAGACCTTCGCCTCCGGATCGGTCAGTCGTCTCAATGCCTGTGCGCCGTCCTGCATGCCGGTGTAGTGGAGCACCACGATCGAGACGGGCAGCGTCCGCTCGTCGAAATTGGGCGAGGGGCAGTTGATCATCGCGGCCATGGCGCCAGCCCTCGCTTGCGCGCCGCCCTGCGTCAAGCGTTCAGCGGCGCGCCGCGGCGAGCGGCGTCGGCTGCAGCATGTCGAGCCGCTTGCGGTAGAGGCCGCGCGCCTCAAAATCGGAGACGAAGGCATCAGTCTGCCCCATCACGGTCTCTCCGGCGCCAAGCATCAGCAGCCCGTCGGCATGCATTGCGCTTGCGATCCGGCCGAACACGAGCGTGCGCACGTCCGCCGAGAAGTAGAGCAGCACGTTACGGCACAGCACCACGTCGAACAGGCCGACTGGCGCCGGCGAGAGCAAATTGTGCGTCCGGAAGCGCACCGCTTGCCGAAGTGACGCCGACGCCTGCCACCGCTCGCCATCCTGATCGAAGCATCGCAGCATCTGGGTGACCGGCAGCCCGCGCTGGATCTCGAACTGCGAGTAGCGCCCTGCCCGCGCCCGCTCGATCGCCGCGGGCGAAAGATCGGTGCCCAGGATGTCGATCGTCCAGCCACGCCATCGATCGGGCCGCGCGGCGATCATCATCGCGACGGTATAGGCTTCCTGCCCGGTCGAGCAGCCCGCCGACCAGATCCGCAGCCGCCGCGTCGATGCGCGCGCGATCTGGAGGCGGCTCAGGCCCTGCTCGTCGAGCAGGCGGAAGGAGTTGAGATCGCGGTAGAAGAAAGTCTCGTGGTTGAGGAGCGCCTCGATCGCCTCGTCGGTCAGGGCGGCGTTGCGGCCGGAGACGAGGCGGTGGACCAGTTCGTCGAGCGTCGCGATGCCGTGCTTGACGATCAGCGGGCGAAGCGCCGTATCGATCCGCCAGCGCCGGCCGATGGCAAGCTGCTGACCGGTCCGCGCCTCGAGCAGGCCGGCGAGGATGCGCACCGCGCTGTCGCTTATCTCCATGCTGACGACCGGCGCTGGACACGCCCCTCCACCCGCTCGGCAAGCCGCCGCGCGATCGCTGCCGGTGGCGCGATCGTCGAGGCGAGGCCTGTAGCAGCAACGCTGCCGGGCATGCCCCAGACGACCGAGGATGCGCGATCCTGCGCGGCGATCTCGCCCCCCGCCGCGACGAACTCCTGCGCGCCGACCGTCCCGTCGCGCCCCATGCCGGTGAGGATGACGCCGAACGCCCGTTCGCCGAAGTGGCGCGCTACCGCTTCCAGCATCGGATCGACCGAGGGCAGACAGGCGGAAGGCACCGGCTCGCGGCTCAGCGATATCCGCGGCATGCCTCCGATCGAGCGCAAGCCGATATGCGCGTCGCCCGGCGCCACCAGGATCTGGCCACGCAGCAGGCTTACCCCGTCGCGCGCGACGGTCGCCGGACGGCCGGCGATGCCGGTCATCTGCGCGGCGAAATAGGGCATGAAGCTTGCCGGGAGATGCTGGGTGATCAGGATCGGCATGTCGCACGAAGGCGGCAGCGCGCCAAAAAATTCGGACAGCGCGTGAAGCCCGCCGGTGGACGATCCGATCGCCAGGCAATCGACCGGCCCGGCGACCGTCGCACGCACGACGTCGGCCACCGGCGCCGGCTGTATGGTCGCCTCGCGCACGTCATCGGCCGAGACCCCGCGGCTCTCGCCGATGCGGCGAAGCTTCTCGACGAGGGCGGACGCGAAGCGATCGCGGTAGCTGCCCGCCGTCGGCTTCTCGAGCGTGTCGGCGGCACCCAGCGTCAGCGCGCGCACGCAGGCGTCGGCACCGTCGCCGGCGGAGGTGGAAACGACCAGCACCCGTGCGCCGCGTCCTCGTGCCAGGATGGCAGGAAGTGCGGCGAAGCCGTCCATCCCCGGCATCGCAAGGTCGAGCAGCACGATATCGACGCGCGCGTCGGCCAGGCGGGCAAGCGCCTGGTCCGCGGTGCTGGCGGTGGCGACGATCTCGAATTCGGAATGATCGGCAAGGATGGTCTGGAACACGGAGCGCGCGACGATCGAATCGTCGACGATCATCAGACGGATCGGCCGGGGCTCCGTCTTGCGCCCGTAGAGGTTCGGGGCAGCCATCGCGGCAAGATCAGGCGACGCCGACCAGGTGGAACTTGCTTTCCAGCGTCTCGCGATCGAACGGCTTCATGACATATTCGTCGGCGCCGGCTTCGATCGCGGCGCGGATGTGAGCGATGCCGTTCTCGGTGGTGCAGAAGATCACCTTCGGGCGCGCGGCGAACTCTTCCTGGCCGAGCGCGCGGAGGAATTCGATGCCGCTCATCACCGGCATGTTCCAATCGAGCAGCACGACATCGGGCAGAGACGCCCGGCAGCTGTCCAGCGCTTCCTGGCCGTCACCCGCCTCGCTTACCGTGAAGTCGAGCGTCTCCAGGATGTGGCGGGCGACCTTCCGGATCACCTTCGAATCGTCGACAACCAGGCAGGTCTTCATCACTTCACCCTCGATACGAACATGGTCCTGATCGGTTTAGCCGACACTCGGTAAGGACAGGGTTAACGGCCGCTCAGGCAGCAAGAGCTTGCGACCCCGCCACGATCTGCGCCGGATCGAGGAGCAGCAAGGCGCGTCCCTGATGCTCGACCACGCCGATTGCGGCATGGCTCCAGCCGCGCGAGAGGCCGGCGTGAAGCGGCTGCGGATCATCGGTGATCGCGGCCACATCGATAACCTCGTCCACCAGCAGCCCGTAGAGATGGTTGTCGATCGTCACCACGATCGCCTGGACCACGCCGTCCCGCGAGCTGACGCCGAGTTCGAGCGCGGCATAGCTGTCGATGATGGTCAGCACTCGGCTGCGCAGCGCGGCGAGCCCCGCGATGTGGATGCCGGCGAGCGGCACCGGCGTGATCGCGTCGATCTCGACCACCGACTCGATCAGCTCGGTCGACAACGCCACGTCCTGGCCGGCGATGCGCGCGATGAGCTTCAGGTCTTCCATGTCAGCGCGCTCCCTGTGCCGCCGCGAGTGCCGCGATCAGGCCGTGCCGATCGTAGCGATAGACGCTCCCGGCGGTGCTCGCCGCCGCATCGGCGGTCGCGCGCAGGCGGATGACCGCGCCCGCAGCCTGCGGCTCGACAGGCGCGTGATCGGTCGAGAGGATAGCCACCGCGGCCTCCTCGCTGCCCTCGCCGCGCCAGCCGACGCGGTAGCCCGCCTGCTCGACAATCGGGCGCAGCACGTCGCGCATCCACGGATCGGAACCGTCGAGCACGCAGAGCGGGCGCTCGCCGGACGAAGCGGCACCGGTGCCGGCTTCACCGAACAGCCAGAAGCCATCGACCAGCTCGACCTGAATGTCGCCGACCAGCATCACGCCCGCAATCGGGCCGGGTTCCGCGGTCGGCAGATATTCGGGCGCGAGATCGTGGATGTCGAGCACCTCACCGATTGCATAGGCGATCTCGGATGCGCCATCGCCGAGCAGCAGCACGCGGACGCGATCATATTTGTCGGGCACAGCCGCTTCGCAGCCGAACAGCGGCAGGATGCGGCCGTCATGGCTCAGCCGCAGCCGCCCGCCGACCCGCGCCACCGCGGACGCCGCGACATCCTCGATCCGCTCGACCAGGCTCAGCCGGATCGCGCGCACGGCGCCGTCGCATGCGCGAAACAGCAGCGTCGGCACAGTCTCAACGCGCACCTCCTCCGCTTCGTTCTGCACCGGCAGCGCCGCGTCGGGGGCACGCACCCCGGCGATCTGCGCGACGCCGGCCGGATTGATCAGCAGCATCGGGCGGCCATTGTCCGGGAGCGTAGTGCCGGCATAGACGCCGGTCGCCATTATCGCGGGCGCGGCGGGTTTTACCACCAGCTCCTCATGATCCTGCACACAGTCGACCGAGAGTGCGTATCGTTCGCCGCTCGAGGCGCGCACGACGACGAGGATCGAGCGCCCGGGCGCGGCATGGCTTTGCACGCCGAGCAGCTTCGCCAGGTCCACCACCGGCACACGCTCGCCGCGGATGCGCGCCACCGGCGCCGATCCGATCATCTCGACCTCGACCGATCCGCCATAGGCGCGCACGATCTCGTCGACTGCACCGCGCGGGATCGCGAACAGTTCGGCGCCGACCGCGAAGGTGAGTGCCGGGATGATGGTGAGCGTCATCGGCACGCGCAGCGTCAGCCGGCAGCCGCGGCCGAGCGTGGTATCGATCTCGACGGTGCCGCCGATGCGCTCCACATTGGCGCGTACCACGTCCATGCCGACGCCGCGGCCGGAGATGGCGGTGACCGCGTCGGCGGTTGAAAGCCCGGCGGCGAAGATCAGTTCGAGGCGGTCTTGCCGCCCCATCTGGCGGCCGCGATCCGGCGTGATGATGCCGGCGGCAAGCGCCTTGGACAGCAGCTTCTCGTCATCGATGCCATGGCCGTCGTCGGCCACCTCGATCAGGATCTGGTTGCCGGACTGGCGCGCATCGACGCGCAAGGTCCCGGCGAGCGGCTTGCCCGCGATCGCGCGCACTGCCGGTTCCTCGATGCCGTGGTCAATCGAGTTACGCACGATGTGGGTCAGCGGATCGCGGATCATCTCGATCATCTCGCGATCGAGCTCGACGTCACCGCCGTCGATCACGAGATGGACCTGCTTGTGCAGTTCGCCCGACAGATCGCGGACCATGCGCGGCAGTGCCGAGAACAGCCCGTCGATGCGCTGCATTCGGGTGCGCGTGATCGCCTCGCGCATCTCGGCGACGCAGGCGGAGAGGCGTTCGAAGGCGGTGTCGACGATCGCGTCGCCGCCGCGTTCGCGCAGCCGCCGCGACAGTTCGTTGCGCGCGAGCACCATGTCGGACACGCCCGCCATCATCCGATCGAGCAGTTCCACCGGCAGCCGGATCGAGCGCGCCGGCGCCCGCGGGGTCGATTCCTTCTGCGCCACGATCGCGGCGGTCGGCTCGGGTGCCTCGACCTCATTGTCCTCGAGCGCGAGGATTAGCGCCTCGTCGCCGCCTTCGGGGTAATCCTTGCCGGCGGCGAGCGCCTCGACTTGTTCACCGATCCGATCGATCACCGCGAGCACCGCATCGACCAGTCGCCGGTCCGCGGTGCGATCGCCTGAGCGCACCTCGGCAAGCGCGCTTTCCGCGGAATGGCTCAGCCGCTCGAGACGGGGCAGATCGAGGAAGCCGCAGCTTCCTTTCACGGTGTGGACGAAGCGGAAGATCGAATCGAGGCGCGCGCGGTCGGCCGGATCGGCCTCCCAGGCGACGATCTCGCCGGCCAGCGGCTCCAGCGTCTCGCGCGTTTCCGCGATGAACTCACCCAGCAGTTCTTCCATCGGCCCCGCTCACGACGATACGCAACCGCTATCGTCCGGCGATGGTAAAGAACGCGTTAGTGGGCTGTGCAGGAAGGTGCCGGGCCGCTTCCCCGCCCAATCATCCGATCCGGTATGACCCTGTCGGGTGGTTGGGCGGGGGAGCGGGCCGGCACCACATCAGAAAGCGCTCTTCCGCGTTTTCTGCAAAGGATCATCTTCCGTGCGGGAGCGAGCAGCCGACCATCAGCACGCCGTCCTGCGGTTCGGACAGCAGGACCTCGCCGCCGCGCTCGTTCGCGAGATGCCAGACCAGCCACGCCGCCGCCGCGCGCGGGGTCAGCGCCTCCTGCGCGGTGCCCCCGGTCAATGCAGTGCGCAGTTCCGGATCGAGCACGATGCGTGGGCCTTCGGAGCGGATGACGATCTCGGTTGCGGTGGCGCCATTCTCGACCCCGACATCGAGCCGGCCGCCGCGCACCAGCGCATCGCCCGCGATCAATGCCAAGTTGAGCAGGATCTTGATCGGCCCCTTGCCGAGCGTCGCGTCGCCCACCATCCAGCCGACCTGGATCCGCCGATCGCCGCCGAACAGCCCCTCGATCGCGGCGTGGACCTCGCGCGTGTCGACCGAATCGCCGAAGCCGCCGGCGGCGCCGAACGCCAGGCGAAAGAACTTCAGCTTGTTGGCCGATGCCCGCGCGCTTTCGGCGAGCAGATCGAGGCAGCGTGCGCGCATCTCGGGATCATGCTCGTCGGCCAGCAGCTCGATGCCGTTGTTGAGCGCGCCCACCGGCGAGAGCAGATCGTGGCACAGGCGCGAGCAGAGCAGGCTCGCAAACTCGATGCCGTCCCCAGCCGCCATGTCCCGTTCTCCCATACGCTTTTCCCGAACGCCGCCCTTGTGGCGAACGCGCCTGCCAAGCGCAACCTTCGTCGGAGCGCCCCCGGCCCCGCCCCCAACTCCGTTCGTCCTGAGCGCAGTCGAAGGACGTGCTGCGAGCGCGGCGCCTGTGGCACGCACTTCGACTACGCTCAGTGCGAACGGAGGTGGCGGACGATGGATAAGCTCTCCGCCCTTGTAGTCTGCGTGCCCGACGCCCATCCGCAAGCCAATGACCTCCGGAGCTTCCACCATCGTCGCGCCGATTCCGGCCGATGCCGACGGCTGGCGGCTGGACCGTGCGCTGGCGGCCGCGATCCCGTCGCTGTCACGCGAGCGGTTGAAGGTGCTGATCGCGAGCGGTGCTGTCAGCCTAGACGGGCTCCTCTTCCGCGATCCGGCGGTCAAGGCGAAGGGCGGCACCGCCTTCACCGTCGCCGTGCCCAATCCCGCGCCCGCGCATAGCGTGGCGCAGGACATCCCGCTCGTCGTCGCCTACGAGGACGAGCACCTGATCGTCGTCGACAAGCCGGCCGGCCTCGTCGTCCATCCGGCGGCGGGAAATCTCGACGGCACCCTGGTCAATGCGCTGCTCCACCATTGCGCGGGGCAACTTTCGGGCATCGGCGGGGTCGCGCGGCCCGGGATCGTGCACCGCATCGACAAGGACACGTCGGGGCTGATCGTCGCCGCCAAGCATGATCGCGCGCACGAAGGCCTCGCCGTCCAGTTCGCCGCGCACAGCATCGATCGGCGCTACAAGGCGATCGTCTCGGGCGTGCCGCTGCGGCTGAGCGGCACCGTCGACGCCCCGCTCGCCCGCTCGTCCGCCGATCGCAAGAAGATGGCGATCGTCGAGGCGCCGCATGCGCGCCGGGCTGTAACCCACTGGACGTTGGAAACGAAACTGAAAGCAGCGGCGCTGGTCGAATGTCGTCTCGAAACCGGCCGCACGCATCAGGTCCGCGTCCACATGCTGTCGATCGGGCATCCGCTGCTCGGCGATCCGGTCTATGGGCGCGCCCGCGCGGGGCACACATCGCTGTTGAAAGAGTTGGGCTTTTCGAGACAGGCGTTGCACGCCGCACATCTCGGCTTCGTCCACCCCGTGACAAGCCAAACTATCTCACTGCAAAGCAGCATTCCTGACGATATGCAGCGCCTGTTAAGCGAGCTTCGTGTATAAAGGTTGCAAGTTGGAACCGACTTCCGAGTCGAACCGTTCCGCAAGTTCTGGGAGACACTATCATGGCCACTGCCAAGAGAACCTCAGGCGCCCGCACTCCCGCGACGATTCCGGCGTTGGGCGGTGAGCAGAGCCTCAACCGCTATATGTCCGAAATTCGTCGCTTTCCGATACTGGCGCCCGAAGAAGAGTATATGCTCGCGCGCCGCTTCCAGGAGCATGGCGATACCGAGGCCGCGTCCAAGCTTGTCACGTCGCATCTCCGCCTCGTGGCGAAGATCGCGATGGGCTATCGCGGCTACGGCCTGCCCACCTCCGAACTGATCTCGGAGGGCAATATCGGCCTGATGCAGGGCGTGAAGAAGTTCGAACCCGAGCGCGGCTTCCGTCTCGCCACCTATGCGATGTGGTGGATCCGCGCCTCGATCCAGGAATATATCCTGCGTTCGTGGAGCCTCGTGAAGATGGGCACCACCGCGGCGCAGAAGAAGCTGTTCTTCAACCTGCGCCGCATGAAGTCCAAGCTCGATGCGTTCGAGGAGGGCGATCTCAACCCCGAGCATCTCGCCAAGATCGCGCACGATCTCGGCGTGACCGAGGCCGAGGTCAATTCGATGAACCGGCGCATGTCGATGGGCGGCGACAGTTCGCTCAACGCGCCGATGCGCGAGGATGGCGACGGCACCTGGCAGGATTGGCTGGTCGACAACGATCCGCTCCAAGACGAGCGCCTTGCCGAGAGCGAGGAGAAAACCGTCCGCCACGATCTGCTGGTGGAGGCGATGGACGATCTGAACGATCGCGAAAAGCACATCCTGGCCGAACGCCGCCTCGCCGACGACCCCAAGACGCTGGAGGAGTTATCCCAGGTCTACGGCGTCTCGCGCGAGCGTGTGCGCCAGATCGAAGTCCGCGCCTTCGACAAGCTCCAGAAGGCGATGATCCGCCTGGCTGGCGGCAAGGGGCTGCTGCCTGCGATGGCTTGAGGGTTGCGGTTGTGGGGTGATGTGGAGGGCGTCCGTTCGGGAGAGCGGGCGTCTATTATCCGTGCGACATAGCCGGATTGCGTCGAACGACCTACTTTCGTTTTCAACAATTATCAAATCAAGCAGTTTAAGCTTAAGGAAGATTTGCAGGCCCCTTCTTCTTGTTCACTGCCCTTACTTTCTTCATGATTGTCGCCTTAGTGGTGCCGTAGAGATTATCTAAAACTAGCTCGAGCATATCGAATGCGTCTAGGACATCGCCGCGGGTGATCGCCCCTGGGTGACTGCCACTGTTACCAAGCCATTTTATGGCCAGCAGTATATCACCATTCTCCTTGTCTATTTTTTGGGAAGCCTCGATCCGGGCATGAAGCGTGAGCTTAGTTTGTTTGCCGCTGTTCGTGACAACTTTTTTAATCTTCTTTGCATCCATAAGATGCTCAACGGCCTGCCGTATCTGATTTGCTGATGCCTCAGCGTTCATCCAGATAAGAGAGGCCGCGCTAGCTACAGCCGACTTGACTGCTTTTGGTGTACCCTCGGCAAATCGGATCGGGTTAGGAGCAGGCTCGACGGCTCTAACATGATACGGCTCAAGATAAGCTTGGACCCACTCGCCTTCATCATCCTGTTCTACGTCCTCTTGCACAGACACACTGCCAGCAACGGCTACAATTTCGCCGCAGCTTGCAAAGTCGCATTTTAGCAAAGTGACAAACCGGTATTCGACCCATTCCGGATCCCAATCAGGGTCGCCATGCGCTCTTTTGGAAGGTCCGGTTTCGACCTTTCTAATTTTATCCTCCGTCGTCAGGAGGCGGCCTTTTCCGCATGTGGGGCAATCCCACCGCGGCAACTTGGCGAATTTATTTGCCCATTGCGGTCGATTAGATGGCACGGGAGGTTCTGCCTTCAATCTTCGAAGTAGTTGTGGTCGCCACGGACATAGCCGAAATGCTTTTGAATAAGGTTATATGTGTAGCGATCCGCTTAGCGGCGCAGCTTTGATGCTGGCTGCCGTCCAGTTCCACGGCGATCCTCGCGGACCGGCAGGCGAAATCGACGATGTACCCGGCGAGCGGCAATTGCCGGGTGAAGCGTGGGCGCGCGTGGCGGAGGCGCGCCCAGAGCAGGCGCTCTTCCAGCGTGGCGGCGGTGCGTAGCGCTCGCGCGTTTACGGTAATGTGCGGGGCGAGGCGGGGCATGGCTGGAGTTTGGCGTTGTGCGATGCGGAGAGCATCCCACCCCCGGCCCCTCCCTTTCAGGGAGGGGAGCGCCGGTGGCGAAGCCGGCCTCCTTCGTCCATTCTCGGACTGCGTTCCTCTCTCCCTGAACGAAAGGGAAGCGCTTGCCATCAGCGTCCCTCCCTGAAAGGGAGGGGTTGGGGTGGGTTGGTGGATGGCGGGGCCGACGTCGACCTGATCACAAGCCAGCAGCCCCCACCTTGACAAACTCACCCATCTGGTTCATAGCCGCTCCTCCGCTTGAAGCTGGCTGGAGGATCCGTCATGGCGACTGTCGCGCAATCGCCGTTGATCTTCGCCGGGCTTCGCGGAGTATCGGCCATGCCGGGCTGGAGGCTGCGCCGCCTCGCCCGGCCGGCCGATCGTGCGTTCGCTGGCATCGGGCCGGCTGGAGCGCGCAAGCCCCCCGCACCACCCTGAAATGGCGTGACATGCCGTAACCTTTGTAACCTTCCGGCGTTTCGCGCGGTCGATTGGGAGTCCTGCGTCCCGGTCCCATGATCCACACCTGATTTCCGCGCTTGTCGAGGCGCCGTCGGCGCCGCTAATCCGCCGCGATGGATGTCGCCGCCCCGCCCAACCGCCGCTTCACGCTACGGCGTCTGATCCGCTGGTGCTTCAAGCTGGTGATCGGCTTCGTCGTGCTGTCGGTGCTGTGGGTGGCGATCTATCGCTTCGTGCCGCCGCCGGTGACCGTCACCATGCTCACCAACGCGCTCGACGGACGGGGTATCTCCAAGGACTGGATGCCGATCTCGCGCATCGATCCGAACATGGCGCGCGCCGCGATTGGGGCGGAAGATTCGGGCTTCTGCTCGCACCACGGCTTCGATTTCACCGCGATCCAGAAGGCGCTGGCGCACAACGAGGACAGCAAGCGCGTGCGCGGCGGCTCGACGATCAGCCAGCAGACCGCCAAGAACGTGTTCCTCTGGCAGGGCCGTTCCTGGGTCCGCAAGGGGCTGGAGGCGTATTTCACCGTCCTGATCGAGGCGATCTGGGGCAAGCGCCGGATCATGGAGATGTACCTGAACGTCGCCGAAACCGGCATCGGCACTTATGGCGTGAACGCGGGATCGATGCGCTACTTCCACCATGACGCCAGCCGGATGAGCCCGACCGAGGCGGCGCGGATGGCGGCGGTGTTCCCGCTGCCCAAGGTGCGCGGCGCGGTCGCCCCGGTCGGCTACGTCCGCCGCTATGGCAACCGTATCGCCGCGCGCATCGGCACGGTAAGATCCGGCGGCTACGATCGTTGCCTGCACTAGAAGCTCAAGGAGAAGAGCCATGAAGCCTCGCCCCATCCTGCTTGCCGGTCTTGTTATCCTGATGCTTCCCGCCCTGCCGGCCGCCTCCTCGCCGGAATCTGCCGTCGCCGATCCGGGCCGCCCCGCTGCGGACACGGCGCGCGATGCCGATCGCAAGCCCGCGGCCATGCTCGCCTTTGCGAAGGTGAAACCCGGCGAAACGGTAATCGATTACATACCGAGCAAGGGCTACTTCACCCGCTTGTTCAGCGCCGCCGTTGGCTCGAAGGGGACGGTCTACGCGGTCACCCCGCAGGCGCTGCTCGATATGATGGCCAAGGCCGGATATCCGGCGCCGCCGTCGGTCACCGGCGAGCCCGGACGCGGCAACGTCCATGACGTGATCGCCAGCGGCGGATCGTTCAACGTGCCGGGTCCGGTCGACCTGGTGTGGACCTCGCAGAACTATCACGATGTCCACATTTTCGGCGGATCGGCGGCGGCGATGCAGCTCGACAAGGCGGTCTTCGCCGTGCTGAAGCCGGGCGGAGTGTTCGTGGTGCTCGATCATGCCGGCGCCCCGGGGCTGGACGAGGCCGGCACCAAGAAACTCCACCGCATCGACGAGGCGGTGGTGAAGCAGGAGGTACTCGCCGCCGGCTTCGTGGCCGATGGAGAGAGCGACGTTCTGCGCAACCCGGCCGATCCGCACACCGCCAACGTCTTCGATCCCGCGATCCGCGGCAAGACCGATCAGTTCGTGCTGCGTTTCAGGAAGCCCGGCTAAGCGCCTCGATCAGAAGGGAAGCTTGAAGCCCGGCGGCAGCGGCAGGCCGGCGGTCATCTTGCCCATCTCCTGCTGGCTGACCGCATCGGCCTTGCCGCGGGCATCGTTGAAGGCGGCGGCGATGAGGTCCTCGAGCATCTGCTTTTCCGAAACCTGGAGCAGGCTGTCGTCGATGTCGATGCCGGTGACGCGGCCCTTGGCAGTCGCCTTGACCTTGACCAGCCCGCCGCCGGCCACACCCTCGACCTCGACCTGGTCGAGCGTATCCTGCGCCTTGCTGAGCTGATCCTGAACCGACTGCGCGGCCTTCATGAGTTCCTCGATGTTCATGCGATACTCCGTTGATCGTCTTCGATTATCTGGGCGCCGGGGAAGGCGGCGCGGACCGCCGCGACCACCGGGCTGTCGAGAATGGCGCGCTCGGCCTCGGCCTTGGCAGCCAGCTCCTGCTCCCGCAACGTCGGCGCGCCGGGCTGCTCCGCCAGGCTGATCTTCCAGCCGATCGGGAACACCTCGCCCAGCGCCTTGGCGATGTTGCCGTCGATCACCCGCTTGGAATGCATGGCGATTTCCGGCGGCGCATAAAGGACGACGCTGGCATAATCATGGAGCTGCTGCGACAGATGGGCATGCCGCACCGATATCGCCTCGACCAGTCCGGCGAAGCTCTCCGGCGCATGTACGATCGGCTGGCTCGGCGCCGGAAGCGTGGGATTACCGGTAGGTGCGGCCCCAACCACCGGCATCGCCTCGCCCGATTGCAGCCGTCGCAGCAGTTCGCCCGGATCGGGCAGCGTGCCGGCATAGACGACACGGAGCAGCCCCATCTCGGCCGCCTCCATCGGCATCGCCGTGCTCTCGACCTCGCTCAGCCCCTTGAGCAGCAGCTGCCACAGCCGGTGTAGGGTCGCATGACCGAGCTTCCCCGCCCACTCGTCCAAGGCCGCGCGCTCCTCGGCGGATTGCGCCGGATCAACGGGTCCACCAGCCTTGGCGCGGGTGACGCCATGCACCGCCTCCAGCAGCCCGCGAAACAGCGCCGCCGGCTCGACGCCCAGGCTGTGCTGCTCGGCCAACGCCGCCAGCACCGCGGGCCCATCACCGGCGAGCAGCAGCGCGAACAGGTTCCGCACCGCACCGCGATCGGACAGGCCCAGCATCTCGCGAACCTGCACCGCCGACACCCCGCCCGCCTCGGCATCGGCATGCGCGATCGCCTGATCGAGGATCGACAAACCGTCGCGCGCCGAGCCCTCCGCCGCCCGCGCGATCAGCGCCAGCGCCTCCGGCTCGGCCGACACTTGTTCGAGCGTCACGACCTTGGCGAAGTGCGCGGCGAGCAGCTCTGCCGAAATGCGACGCAGATCGAAACGCTGGCAGCGCGACAGCACCGTCACCGGCACCTTGTTCACCTCGGTGGTGGCGAACAGGAACTTGACGTGTGCGGGGGGTTCCTCGAGCGTCTTCAGCAGCGCGTTGAAAGCATTTTTCGACAGCATGTGAACTTCGTCGATGATGTAGATCTTGTAGCGCGCCGAGACCGCGG
>CAXTBZ010000032.1:8090-25728 GCA_964242855.1 uncultured Sphingomonadaceae bacterium | reverse complement strand
GGCGCCGGCATGATGGATTGCAAGAAGGCGCTGAGCGAGACGAACGGTGACATGGAAGCCGCGGTCGACTGGCTGCGTTCCAAGGGCCTCGCCGCCGCCGCCAAGAAGTCTAGCCGCACTGCGGCCGAGGGGCTGGTCGGCGTGGCCGTGGCCGGCACCAAGGGTGCGGCTGTCGAGGTCAACTCCGAGACCGATTTCGTCGCCAAGAACGAGCAGTTCCAGACGTTTGTCCGCACCGTCACCGGCATCGCGCTGGAAAAGGCGACCGACGATGTCGAAGCGCTTAAGAACGCGGCCTATCCGGGCGGCGGGACGGTCGGCGATGCGCTCACCGCTAACGTCGCGACGATCGGCGAAAACCAGACGCTTCGCCGCGCCAAGGTGTTGACCGTCAAGCAGGGTGCAGTCGTGCCCTACGTCCACAATCAGACGGTAGCCGGCATGGGCAAGATCGGCGTGCTGGTGGCGCTCGAGTCCGATGCCGGCGTCGACGTGCTGGAGCCGCTGGGCAAGCAGATCGCAATGCACATCGCCGCGGCATTCCCGCAGGCGCTCCACGCCGATCATCTCGATCAGGACATGATCGAGCGCGAGCGCGGCATCGCCCGTGACAAGGCGGCCGAGAGCGGCAAGCCTGCCAACATCATTGAGAAGATGGTCGAGGGCGCGGTCGCCAAGTTCAAGAAGGAGGCTGCTTTGTTGTCGCAGCTTTTCGTCATCGACAACAAGACCCCCATCGAGGAGGTCGTGTTGAAGGCGAGCAAGGATGCCGGCACCAAGATCGTGCTGAAGGACTATGTCCGCTTCCAGCTCGGCGAAGGCATCGAGAAGGAAGAGAGCGACTTCGCCGCCGAGGTGGCCGCTGCGGCCGGCGTGAAGGTCTAGTTCGCTAACCGATGATGGAAAGGCGCCCGCTCGATTGGTCGGCGGGCGCCTTTTCTGTGCCTCCTTCTCTTGCGGGAGGGCAGAAGATAATTCTCCGTCTCGCTCGCGCTTGGCAGGGGCGGGGGGCTTCCCTAAGGTGCGCGCCACTCCGCAGATCCGCAGGATTCTTGTCGCTCCCATGACCCGCCCGCCTTTCCGACGTATCCTGCTCAAGCTCTCGGGCGAGGTGCTGATGGGGCCGGGCCAGTACGGCATCGATCCCGATACGGTGATGCGCGTCGCCAAGGAGATCGTGCAAGTCAAGCAGGCCGGCTATGAGCTCTGCATTGTCGTGGGCGGCGGCAACATCTTCCGCGGGATTGCCGGAGCGGCCAAGGGCTTCGAGCGCGCGAGCGCCGATTACATGGGCATGCTCGCCACTGTGATGAATGCGATCGCGGTGCAGAATGTGCTCGAGCAGCTCGGCGTCGAGACGCGCGTGCAGTCGGCGATCCCGATGGCGTCGGTGTGCGAGCCTTTCATCCGCCGGCGCGCTGAACGGCATCTGGAAAAGGGCCGCATCGTTATCTTCGCGGCCGGCGTCGGGTCGCCCTTCTTCACCACCGACAGCGGCGCGGCGCTTCGGGCCGCCGAGATGAAGTGTGACGCCTTATTCAAGGGCACTTCAGTGGACGGTGTCTATGATGCCGATCCCAAGAAGGTGCCGGGCGCGCATCGATATGACGAGATCAGCTTCTCGACCGTGCTGGCCCAAGACCTCAAGATCATGGACGCGAGTGCGATCGCGCTCTGCCGTGACAACAACATCCCGATCGTCGTGTTCAATATCCGCGAGCAGGGCAATCTAGCCCGCGTGCTGGCCGGTGAGGGCACAGCAACGATCGTCCGCAACGGAGAATAAGAATGGCGGCACCAGCCTATGACAAAGCCGATCTTGAACGCCGCATGGCGGGCGCGGTCGAGAGCCTGAAGCATGATCTGCAGGGCCTGCGCACCGGGCGTGCCTCTACCGCGCTGCTCGATCCGGTCAGCGTGACTGTCTATGGCGCGTCCATGCCGCTCAATCAGGTGGCGACCGTATCGGTACCAGAACCGCGCCTCATTTCGGTGCAGGTGTGGGACAAGGGAAATGTCGGCCCGGTCGACAAGGCGATCCGTTCGGCCGGCCTCGGCCTCAACCCGATCGTCGATGGCACGACGCTGCGCTTGCCCATCCCCGATCTCACCGAGGAGCGCCGCAAGGAGCTTGCCAAGCTATGCGGCGGCTATGCGGAGAAGGCCAAGATCGCGGTGCGCAATGTTCGGCGCGACGGCATGGAGAATCTGAAGCTCGACGAGAAGAAGAACGGTCTGTCTGAAGACGAGCGCAAGCGCCACGAGACCGAGGTGCAGAAACTGACCGACACGACGATCACCGACATCGATACGGCGGCTGCCGCGAAGGAAAAGGAAATCCTCGGCAAGTGAGCGCCGGGTCGGCCAGCCCTGCCGCAGGTGGCGGCGCCGATCCGGCGCTGCCGCGGCATGTGGCGATCATCATGGACGGCAACGGCCGCTGGGCGAAGGCCAGGCGCCTGCCGCGCGTGGCGGGCCATAAGCAGGGCGTTGAGGCGGTCAAGCGGACAGTGCGTGCGGCGGGTGATCTGGGGCTCGAGGCGCTGACCCTCTATGCATTCTCCTCGGAGAACTGGCGCCGCCCGGCCGCCGAGATCGCCGATCTGATGGGCCTGCTTCGGCGCTTCGTGAAGTCCGAACTCGAAGAGATCGTGCGCGAGGGCGTGAAGCTCCGCATCATCGGCGATTATCGCAAGCTGGAGCCAGACCTGGTGGCGCTGCTTGACGATGCAGTCGCAAGAACATCCGCCAACACGCGGATGATCCTGGCGATTGCGCTGAATTACGGGTCGCAGGACGAGCTGCTGCGCGCCACCCGCAAGCTGATGCGCGAGGCGCGCGCCGGCGAGATCGATCCCGATGCGCTTGACGATGCTGCCTTTGAAAAGCGGCTCGATACCGATGGGTTGCCCCGCCTCGATCTGCTGATCCGCACGTCGGGCGAGCAGCGGCTTTCCAATTTCCTGTTGTGGCAGGCTGCCTATGCCGAGCTTGCCTTTACCGACACGCTCTGGCCCGATTTCGGCCATGCGCATCTTGCCGCGGCCGTCGACGAGTTCGGCCGTCGCGAACGACGCTACGGGGGCTTATGACCGTCGACGCGGTCGTTCCGACCAGGACGAAATCTGATCTCGCGGTCCGCACGGTCACCGGGATCATCCTCATCCTCGTCGCGGTAGCCTGCCTGATCTACGGGCAGGAGCCGTTCTGGACGCTGCTGTCGCTGGTCATGCTGATCATGATGGGCGAGTGGGCCGGCCTGATCCGCGCGCCGCGCTGGCAGATGTGGCTGGCTGTCGCCGCGCTGCTGGTGCCGTTGCTGCTGACCGAACCGCACATGCAGGTGCGGCCGACCGCGGCCTGGTACGCGCTACCCGTCGTCACCCTTCTGGCCGCGGTAATCACGCGCAACCTGCGGCTTGCCGCGGGCATGCTGTACGCCGGCCTGCCGGTGCTCTCGCTGTTCTATATTCATGACCAGTATGACGGCATCGATCTCAGCTTCTGGTCGCTCGCGATCGTCTGGGCAACCGATATCGGCGCATACTTCGCCGGACGCGCGATCGGCGGGCCCAAGCTGGCGCCGGTATGGAGCCCCAACAAGACCTGGTCGGGCCTTATCGGAGGGATGCTCTGCGCGACCGTGGTCGGCTTTGCATTGACCCGCGTGCTCCATGTCGAACTGCGTCTGGCGGCGCTCTCGGCGCTGCTGGCAGTCGCGGCGCAGGCGGGCGACCTGTTCGAAAGCCAGATGAAGCGGAGCGCGGGCGTCAAGGATTCGGGCAAGTTGCTGCCGGGACACGGCGGCGTCATGGATCGTCTCGATGGCGCGGTTCCGGTACTCTGCATCGTGGCGCTGATCGTCGCTTCCGGACTATTGTGAGCATCATGCGCAGGGTCACCATCCTCGGCGCGACCGGTTCGGTCGGCACCTCCACCCTCGATCTGATCGAGCGCGAGCCGGATCGCTTCGCGGTCGAGGCTCTGACCGCGTTCAGCGATGTCGACGGACTGGCAGCGGTAGCCAGGCGGACGCGGGCCAAGGTTGCGGTGATCGGGAAGCCTCAACGCTACACCGCGCTGAAGGACGCGCTCGCCGGAACCGACGTCATAGCGGCTGCGGGAGCCTCGGCGATCACCGAGGCGGCGGCCCGTGGCGCCGACTGGACGATGGCGGCGATCGTCGGCCTCGCCGGGCTGGAGCCCGTAATGGCGGCGCTCGGATGCGGCAAGGCGGTAGCGCTCGCCAACAAGGAGTCGCTCGTATCGGCGGGATCGATCATGATCGACGCGGCGACACGGAGCGGCGCGCGGTTGCTCCCGGTCGACTCCGAGCACAATGCCGTCTTCCAATGCTACGAGCCCGCGCCGGGCCGCGTCAGCCGCATCATCCTCACCGCGAGCGGCGGCCCGTTCCGCACCTGGAGTCGCGACCAGATGCGCGGGGTCACGCCAGCGCAGGCGGTGAAGCATCCCAACTGGTCGATGGGCGCCAAGATCTCGGTCGATTCGGCGACGATGATGAACAAGGGCCTCGAGCTGATCGAGGCGCATCATCTCTTCCCGGTCGGCGCCGACAAGCTCGAGGTGTTGGTCCATCCGCAGTCGGTGGTGCATTCGATGGTCGAATATATCGACGGATCGGTGCTGGCCCAGCTCGGCGATGCCGACATGCGCATCCCGATCGCCCACGCGCTCGCCTGGCCCGATCGCATGGAGACCCCGTGCAAGCGCCTCGATCTGGCGGCGATCGGCAGGCTCGAGTTCGAGGCGCCTGACTTCGACCGGTTCCCGGCGCTTGCCTTGGCCAGGGATGCGCTGAGCGTCGGCGGAGCGCGGCCCGCGATTCTGAACGCCGCCAACGAGACGGCGGTCGCCGCCTTCCTCGCCAACAGGATCGGCTTCCTCGATATCGCCGCAATCGTCGCCGAGGTACTGGCCCAATATGATCCACCGGCCCCCGTTAACCTCGAAGAGGTCGTGGCCATCGACGCTGCCGCACGCGTTATCGCAGACAGCGTGATGAAGAGGGTAGCGGCGTGAGTGCAGTCAGCGGATTTATTTGGGCTTTTGCCTGCTTCGTGGCGGTGATCGGGCCGCTGATCTTCATCCACGAAATGGGGCATTATCTCGTCGGCCGCTGGTGCGGCGTGAAGGCCGAGGTATTCTCGATCGGCTTCGGGCGCGAGGTGATCGGCTGGAACGACAAGCGCGGCACGAGGTGGAAGGTCTCGGCTCTGCCGCTCGGCGGTTATGTCCGCTTTGCCGGCGACATGAACCCCGCCAGCCAGCCCAGCCCGGAGTGGCTCGCTCTGCCTGCCGAAGAGCGCCGCCAGACCTTCCAGGCAAAGGCGGTATGGCAGCGTTTCCTGATCGTGCTGGCCGGTCCGGCGGTAAATTTCCTGTTCGCGTTCGTGGTCATCGCGGGTGTGTTGGTGACGTACGGCGAGCCGGTGACTCCGCCCGTGATTTCGGCAGTTTCACCGCATTCGGCTGCCGAAGCAGCAGGGCTCCGGGTTGGCGATCGCATCGTCCGGCTAGACGGCGAGCCGGTGCGGCGTTTCGAGGATGTCGGCTTCTATACCGCGCTTCATCCGGACATGACGATCCGGATCGACCTGCTGCGCGCCGGTCAGCCACTGACGCTGAACGCCCACACCCGCGCCCACATGCAGTCCGATGAGTTCGGCAACAAGGCGCGCGTTGGACGGCTCGGCATCCGCCCTGTCGGTGGCGCCATGCAGGCGGTGCCGCTGATCGAGGTGCCAGCTCGCTCCGCAAGCCTCGTAGTCGAATCTGTCAAGACGACACTTACCGCGATCGGACAGATTGTTGGCGGCGAGCGTTCGGCCAAGGAGTTGTCAGGCCCTGTCGGCATGGCGAAGGTGGCGGGCGAACAGGCGACGCTCGGTTGGTTCGCGCTAATTCTGCTGATGGTCGGCATTTCGATCAATCTGGGGTTCATCAATCTGCTGCCAATCCCGATGCTCGATGGCGGTCACCTGCTCTTCTATATTCTCGAAGCGCTGCGCCGCCGGCCGGTCGAGCCGCAGGTGCAGGAATGGGCGTTCCGATCGGGGCTCGCCTTGCTGCTGGGGCTCATGCTGTTCGTGACGTTCAACGACATCGGCTCTACCGGTCTGTGGGAGAGGCTGACCGGGCTGATCGGCTGACGTCAAACGCTTGGCGGGTTGATCGACCGCCCCCGATCGGGCAGGGGGCGTAATACTGGGAGCAGCAGGCGCCACAGGCGGTGTCGGCAAGCGCGAGGGCGGGTACATAAGCGTGAATATGGAAGCCAAGCACAGGCGGGTTGCATCCGTGCTGCTGATCGGAACGATCCTCAGCGCGGGCTATGTCGCTCCGGTCGATGCGGCCAAGACGCCCAAGCCGCATGGCGTTCCCGTTCCAGCTGCCGCCGCGGGCCCAAGCGCCTCCGCGCCAGACGCCGCCTCCCCGTCGGAGACCATCCGCACGATCAAGGTGACCGGCAACCAGCGGCTGGAGCCGGAAACGGTGCTGTCGTACATTGCGCTCAAGGTGGGCGATCCCTACACGCGCGAGGCCGGAGATACCGCGCTGAAGGCGTTGTACGCGACCGAGCTGTTCGCCGACGTCACCATCAAGGACGATAACGCGGGCGACATCACCATCGCCGTGCGCGAAAACCCGGTGGTCAACCGCATCGTGCTGGAAGGCAATAAGCGGCTGAAGAACGACAAGATCATGCCGGAGATCAAGCTCTCCGCGCGCGAGATCTTCACCCGTTCCAAGGTGCGCGCCGATGTCGGCCGGATCATCGAGCTGTATCGCCGCCAAGGTCGCTATGCCGCCACCGTCGATCCGCAGATGGTGCTGCTCGATCAGAACCGCGTCGACGTGGTGTTCGAGATCCACGAGGGCGACAAGTCGAAGGTCCGCCGGATCAACATCATCGGCAACGATCACTTCTCCGACAGCCAGCTGAAAGGCCAGATGGCGACCAAGGAGGCGACGCTCACCCACTTCCTGTCGTCGGGCACCAGCTACGATCCCGATCGCATGGCGTATGATCAGCAGAAGATGCGCCAATTCTATCTGACGAACGGTTATGCCGACTTCCGTGTGGTGTCAGCCGTCGCCGAACTGACGCCCGACAAGAAAGACTTCATCATCACGTACGTGGTGGAGGAAGGCAAACGCTACAAGTTCGGCGACGTGAAGGTCGAGAGCGACATCCGCGATCTGAAGCCGGCGGCGCTCCAGCCGCTGATCAAGATGAAGAAGGGCGATTGGTACAACGCCAAGGCAGTGGAAGACACCGTCGATTCGATGACCGAGACGGCCGGGCTGCTCGGTTACGCGTTCGCCAACATCGATCCCGATTTCGCGCGTGACGGTGACAAACTGACGATGGGCGTCACCTACAAGGTGAACCAGACGCCGCGCGTGTATGTCGAGCGCGTCGACATCAACGGCAACACGCTGACGCAGGACAAGGTGGTGCGCCGCGAGTTCCGCCTCGCCGAGGGCGACGCGTTCAACGGCTATCAGGTCAAGCGTTCGCGCGATCGCATCCGCTCGCTCGGCTACTTCCAGGACAAGCTGGAGATCGACCAGAAGCCGGGTTCCGCGCCGGACAAGGTGATCCTCGAGGCCAACGTCCAGGAGAAATCGACCGGGCAGCTGCAGATCTCGGCCGGCTATTCGAGCCTCGAGAAGTTCATCGTCAACCTGTCGATCGAGCAGAACAACTTCCGCGGCAAGGGCCAGACGGTGCGCGCCTCGGCGGATTACTCGGCTTATTCCAAATCTGTCAGCGCCGGCTTCACCGAGCCGTATTTGTTCGACAAGAACATCGCGTTCGGCTTCGATATCTTCCGCCGCGACTATCGTTCGTTCGACTACACGTCTGACAACAATCGCAACACGACCTATAATCAAACGACCACCGGCTTCCAGGCGCGCTTCGGCATCCCGCTGACCGAATATTGGTCACTGGCGACGCGTTACGGCCTAAGTCAGGACAAGGTCTCGCTCGACAAGGGCACCTACTACAGCACCAACGCGGCCGGTCTGCTCGTTTGCGATCCGATCATCGCGGGGCGCTATCTGTGCGATGCAGTGGGCAATCGGACGACATCGTCCGTCGGCTACTCGATCGTCTACGACAATCTCAACAACCGGATCCTGCCGACTGCGGGCAACCGCTTCGTGTTTGGTCAGGATGTGGCGGGCCTCGGCGGCAGCGTGAAGTACATCCGCACCACAGCGACCGAAGACAAATACTTCAACATCGGCTCGGGCTTCGTGCTCAACTTCCATGCCGAGGGCGGGTACATCCTGCCGTACGGCGCAAAGCGTTTCGATGACGCAGGAGACGAGATCGATCGGATCAGGTTGACCGATCGCTTCCAGCTGGGCGAGCCCCAGCTTCGCGGCTTCGACATCCGCGGCATCGGCCCGCGTGTGGTGCGTTACAACATCGCGTCCGGCACTACGACGCCCGACTTCACCAAGAACGGCAAGCTGCAGGACGACGCGCTCGGCGGCCGGGCTTATTACATGGGCCACCTCGAAATGCAGATCCCGATCGGCTCGGGCGCGCGCGAGGCGGGCTTCAAGCCGTCGATCTTCGCGGATGCGGGTTCGGTGTTCGGCACCAAGCGGCCGGGTCTCATCAATGGTGACGGTACGGTGCTGCCGACCGATCCTCAGCTGCTGCGGCCGGTACTCGATGCGAATGGCGGCAAGCAATGCTCGACCTCCACGACGACGAGTGGCAGCACCACTACGACGATCACGCCGATACCGGCCTCCGGAATGTGTGCCGCTGGTTCATCCCTGTACACGTCGCAGATATTGGGTGGCAGCGGGTTCCAGGAAGTCTATTATGGCGGGACATGGAAGCCGCGTCTGTCCGTAGGCTTCGGCGTATCGTGGAATTCACCGTTCGGCCCGCTCCGCATTGACATCGCCAAGGCGCTGATCAAGCAGAAGGGCGACGAAACCAAACTCTTCTCCTTCAACGTGGGAACCCAGTTCTGATGACAAAGATGTTCAAGTCGGCCATGCTGGCCGCCACTGCCGCGGTCTCCTTCACCGCGGTGCCGGTAATCGCGGCCGACAACAGCACCACGCTGGTCGTGGATTTCGATCAGGTGTTCCAGAACAGCGCCGCCGGCAAGGGCGCTCAGGCGCAGATCGCCGCCAAGTACCAGCCGATCGGCGCGCAGCGTAAGGCTGCGTTCGACAGCGCGGTCGCAACCTACAATGCCCAGGTCGACGCGGTGAAGAAGGCGACGAAGCCCGGCACCGAGCCGCAGGCTACTCCCGCCTTGCAGCAGGCCGGCCAGCGCGTTCAGCAGGCGCAGGATGCCGCCGAGCAGCTGAACCAGGAGGTCAACCAGGTTGCAGGCTATGTCCGTTCGCAGATCGTCGATCATGCGCGCCCGGTTGCCGAACAGATCCGCGGCGAGCGCAAGGCGTCGGTCGTTATCAGCAAGGACTCGGCGCTCGCGTCCGATCCTGCGGCCGACATCACGACGGTGCTGATCCAGCGTCTCGACACGTCCTTCCCGACCGCGAGCATCACCCCGCCGCAGCAGGCCGCCGGCCAGCCTGCTCCCGCCAATCCGCGGGCGCCACAGGGCCGCTGAGCGGATCTTCGTGAGTGACACAGTGACGGACGCGCCCGCCATCGGCCCGCTGGACATCCGGCGGGTCCTGGCGGCGCTGCCGCACCGTTATCCAATGCTGCTGGTCGATCGGGTCGAGGAACTCGTCCCGAGCAAGTCGATCCGCGCGATCAAGGCAGTGTCGTTCAACGAGGGCTTCTTCCAAGGCCATTTCCCCGGTCGTCCGATCATGCCGGGCGTGCTGATCGTCGAGGCGCTGGCGCAGGCCGCCGGCGTTCTCGCGGTCGAGAGCTTCGGCCTGTCGGGATCGGGCAAGCTCGTCTATTTCATGGCTATCGAAGGTGCGAAGTTCCGCACGCCAGTCGAGCCCGGGGTGCTGCTGACGCTTGAGGTGGATGTCGTCCAGTTGCGCGGCAAGATCTGCAAGTTCTCGGGCAAAGCCTCGATCGAGGGCAAGCTGGCGGCCGAAGCGCAGTTCACCGCGATGATCGCCGATCCGCCGAACGACTAGCTTTCGGGACTAGCTCTCCTCGTTTGGGCTGAGCTTTTCGAACGGGTCGCAGTGTATGAGGCCAAATCCTCAGGCGTGTTGATGTTGGCTAGTTCCTCACCGTAGACAACGGTGCTCGCCCCGATCCACTCCGCCCAAGCGCGAACCGATCGCGGCTGGCCACTCGCCAGATAGCCTTCCAGCGCCTTGGCGTTACCAGCGCCCCAAAGCCCGATCGTAGGCTGTCGCTGGATCAGCGCATCAGGCGCACCCAGCAGAGCGAGCAGATCAGCGGGCAGTAAAGGCAGGTCGCAGCTGCTAGTCAGCACCGCGTCGAAGCCCTTGGCAATAGCGTAAGCCAGCGCACCGGCCAATCCGCCAAGTGGTCCCAGTCCGGGTTCGGGCCGATCATCGACGCGCACGATCCCCGGCCAGTCGCGCCCGACCACAACCAGAGCCTCGCATTGGCTGCGCAATTGCTCCGCGACATGCTCAAGCATCGGGCAGCCATCGATCAGCACCAACGCCTTGTCGCTGCCGAACCGGCTCGATCTGCCGCCAGCAAGCAGCGCGCCCAGCACCCTCATGGCTTGCACGCGCCCAAGGCTTCGACTATCGGGACGCCCTTCGAGTGCCGGTCGGAAACCGGCGCCCATTGGAGTTTGCCGACGTGAAGCAGAACACCCATCCCGATTACCACATGATCACCGTGCAGATGACCGACGGGACGACCTACCAGACCCATTCGACGTGGGGCAAGGAAGGCGACACGTTGCTGCTCGACATCGATCCTCTCTCGCACCCGGCGTGGACCGGCGGGCGTGGTTCCATGCTCGATGCCGGTGGCCAGGTGGCGCGCTTCAACAAGCGCTTCGGGGCGATTGGCAGCCTCGGCAAGAAGTAACGCCCGGACTAGCGTTCGTTTCTCATCTCGCGCCGTATCGTCGCGCCGTCCGCGTCCAGACGCGGTGCGGCGCGACGCGCGTTCTGACGCTCGCCATCGATCACGATCGGACTGGCGAGGCCGGGCAGCAGGCCATCCGGCCCCGGCGAAACGATCGCCATGCCTCGCGCGACCACCTGCGGATCGGCGAACACGGCGTCGAGCGGGTTGATCGGACCGCCGGGAACGCCGGCGGCCTCCAGCTTGGATGCAAGCGTATCCCGCGGCCACAGTGAGATCGCTTCGGAAAGCGCCGGGATAAGCGTGTCGCGATTGGTCACCCGGCCCGGGTTCGTGCGGTATCGCTCATCTACCGCAAGCGCATCCAGCGCCAGGATCGTGCACAGCTTGGCGAACTGGCGATCATTGCCGACTGCTATAATGATGTCACCGTCCGCCGTGCGGAAGCTCTGGTACGGCACAAGGTTGGCATGGCCGTTCCCCATGCGGTGTGGAGCCTCGCCGGTCGCCATGAAATTAAGCGCCTGGTTGGCGAGCACGCCGACTTGCGTGTCGAGCAGCGCCATGTCGATGTGCGCGCCGACGCCGGCCTCGTCGCGGCGGTGCAACGCGGCAAGGATGGCGACCGTCGCGTAGAGCCCGGTGAAGATGTCGGCATAGGCGATACCCGACTTCTGCGGCGCCCCATCAGGCTCGCCGGTCAGCGACATCGCGCCGCCCATCGCCTGGATGATGAAGTCGTAGCCGGCACGGGGCGCGTATGGCCCGGTCTGGCCGAAGCCGGTGATCGAGCAGGTTATGATCTTCGGGTTTGCCGCCGAGAGGCCGGCGTGATCCAGGCCATACTTGGCGAGCGCACCGACCTTGAAGTTCTCCACCACCACGTCGGATCGGGCGGCAAGCGCGCGAACTTCTGCCTGGCCCTCTGTCGACGCGATATCGATCGCGATCGATCGCTTGCCGCGATTGGTCGCGTGGAAATAGGCGGCATCGAGCGAGCCGCCGTCCGCATCCGTCAGGAAGGGCGGCCCCCAGTGGCGTGTATCGTCGCCCTCCACCGGCCGCTCGACCTTGATCACGTCTGCGCCGAGATCGGCCAGCAGCTGGCCAGCCCAGGGCCCGGCGAGGATACGCGCCAGCTCGAGCACGCGAATGCCGGCGAGGGGCTTGGCGGTCATGTGTTCAGAACGCGCTCAGCCCCGTGATTGCGCGGCCGAGGATCAGCCCGTGGATGTCGTGCGTGCCCTCGTAGGTGTTGACCGTCTCGAGATTGGCGGCGTGGCGGATCACGTGGAATTCCGCCGAGATGCCGTTGCCGCCGAGCATATCGCGCGCGACCCGCGCGATGGCGAGCGCCTTGCCGCAATTGTTGCGCTTCGCCAGCGAAATGAGGTCGGGCTGGAGCACGCCCTCTTCCATCCGCCGCCCGATCCGCAGCGATGCCTGAAGCCCTAGGCCGATCTCGGTCATCATGTCGGCCATCTTCAGCTGGACGAGTTGCTTGGAGGCGAGGGGAACGCCGAACTGCTTGCGATCGAGCGTGTAGCTGCGCGCCGCCGCAAGGCACGCCTCCGCCGCGCCCATGGAGCCCCAGCCAATGCCGTAGCGCGCGCGGTTGAGGCAACCGAACGGCCCCTTCAAGCCCTGCACATCGGGAAGTAACGCGTCATCACCGATCTCGACACCATCGAGCACGATCTCGCCGGTCACCGAGGCGCGGAGCGACAGCTTACCCTCGATCTTTGGTGTCGTGAAACCCTTGGTGCCACGCTCGACGATGAAGCCACGAATGCCGCCGCCGTGCGCATCGGACTTCGCCCATACCACGGCGAGATCGGCGATCGGCGAGTTGGTTATCCACATCTTGGCGCCGTCTAGGCGATAGCCGCCGTCGATCCTGGTGGCCTTGGTGCGCATGCCTGCAGGATCGGAGCCGGCATCGGGCTCGGTCAGGCCGAAACAGCCGACCCATTCGCCGCTGGCGAGCTTGGGCAGATACTTCCGGCGCTGTTCTTCCGACCCGTAGGCGAAGATCGGGTGCATGACGAGGCTCGACTGTACCGACATCGCAGAGCGATATCCGCTGTCGACCCGCTCGACTTCACGCGCGATCAGCCCGTAGGCCACGTAGCCGAGCCCGGCGCCGCCATATTCGTGCGGTATCGTCGCGCCGAGCAGGCCGAGCTCGCCCATCTCCGACATGATCTCCCGGTCGAAGCGTTCGTCCATGTAGGCCGACGTCACGCGAGGCAGCAGCTTCTCCTGCGCATATGCATGGGCGGTGTCGCGAACGAGCCGCTCTTCGTCGGTCAGTTGATCGGCAAGATCAAACGGGTCCGCCCAATCGAGCGGAGTGATGGTGGGTTCGGCCATGGCATCCTCGGGCAAATCGTTGCCACGGCCAAAGCCTGTTCCGCGCCGGAACGCAACCCCCGAGCCATGCTTCGCAACGGCAGATCTTCCGGGCTGAAGCCGTGGCGGGCGGGGTGGGATTCGAACCCACGGTGAGCGTGAACCCACGACGGTTTTCAAGACCGTTGCCTTAAACCACTCGGCCACCCGCCCGTTTGGGCTTGCCCGCGCCTATCGCACCAGCGGGCCTATGTGCAAGCGGAGCGACAAGATGGGATGACCTGCCTCGCGCCGCGTGCCAGAAGCGGCACGGAGGAGGCGCGAGTGCAAAGACTGGCACGAGTGAGCGGATTATTGGCAGCGCTCCTGCTTGGCGCGTTTGCACCTTTACGCGGTGGCCAGGACGCGCTGTCGGCACAGGCGCAAACGCCTGCCGACGGTGAGCAGCCGGCCTTTCAGGTCTATCTGCAGGATTTCCGAAGCCGCGCGCTCGCGCAGGGCGTCACCGCGCGCACGCTCGACACTGTGCTGCCAACGCTCAGCTACAGCCAGCGGGTGGTGGATCTCGATCAGTCGCAGCCGGGTGGCTCGGCGAACAGCGCGCCGTCGGCGTCGCCTGCGTTCGCGCCTTATCGCGCCAAGCATGTCGGCGCCGACCTGATCGCGCGCGGCCGCAACGCCTATGCCCAGCAGCGCTACAACCTGCGCCGGGTGGAGGCTGAGACCGGCGTGCCCGAGTCGATCATGGTGGCGATCTGGGGGCAGGAGACCAGTTATGGCGGCTATACCGGCTCCTTCGATCTTGCCAATTCGCTCGCCACCTTGGCGTACGAAGGTCGCCGCCGCCCGCTGTTTGAAAGCGAACTGATCGCCACGCTCAAGCTGATCGATCGCGGCATTCCGAGGAGCCAGCTTAAGGGCAGCTGGGCCGGCGCGACCGGCTATCCGCAGTTCATGCCTTCGATGTATCTGCGCCTCGCCCGCGATGGCGACGGCGATGGACGGGCAGACATTTGGAACAGCCCGGCCGACGCGCTCGCCTCGATCGGCAATTATCTTGTCAATGCCGGCTGGAAGCGCGGCGAACCCTGGGCAGTGACGGCTTCGGTGCCGGCCTCGCTCGATCGCTCCGGAGTCGCGAGCCCCATGATCGGCCCGCGTTGCCCGCGCGTGTTTGCACGCCACAGCCGCTGGTGGACGGTCCGCGAGTGGCGCGCGCTCGGTGTGACCCAAATCGCCGGGCCGAACGTGTCGGACGATGCGATGGCGACGTTGCTGGAGCCCGATGGCCCGGGCGGAACGGCGTACCTCACCTTCGGCAATTACCGGGCGATCCTCGATTACAACTGCTCGAACTTCTACGCGCTGTCGGTGGGCTTGCTTGCAGATGCGGTCGCGAGCTGACGTCAAGACGGTCCGCGCTGCCGCGCTCGGTTTTGCGTTTCTTCTGGCCGGCTGCGGCGGAGGAGGCGGCATCCATCGGCTGGTGCAGGATGTTCCCGTCAAGATCGGGCGCCCCTACACCGTAGCGGGGCGCAGCTACGTGCCCGCCGACGTGCCGAACTACGATCAGGTCGGCGAGGCGAGCTGGTACGGCAATGCCGAGCAGGGTCGCCGTACCGCCAGCGGCGAGACCTTCTACCGCCAGCGTCCGAGCGCGGCGCACACGACGCTGCCGCTGCCGAGCTATGTCGAGGTGACGCGGCTCGATACCGGCGGGCGAATCTTAGTGCGGGTCAATGATCGCGGCCCCTACGCGCGCGATCGCATCCTCGATCTGAGCCAGGAGGCAGCTAAAGAGCTCGGCATCGATCGCGCGGGGAGGGCGATGGTCCGCGTGCGTCGGGTGACGCCAAGCGGCCATGATCGAGACCGATTGCGGCGCGGATATTCGGTCATGCTCGCCTCCGTCACGCCAACCGCGACGCCGCCACGGGTAGGGCGTGTCGCGCCATATCTGCTGCCGACGGTGCAGCAGCCGGATTCGCTCGCGCCTCCGCCAGCTTCTGGACCCCCGCGAAGGCGAGCCAGCAGCATTGTGGTTGCTGCTCCGGCGGACCCTGATGCCGCCGATGCGCTGGCGTCGGCCCTCGAGGCGGAAGGCGCGCGCGTCGAAGCGACGGGGAGCGGCTACCGCGTAGTCACCGGCCCCTATCCCGATGATATCAGCCTTGCGGCAGCGCTGGCGCGGCTGCGTGCGCGCGGCTATCAGGGGGCCACCGTCATCGACGCCACACAACAGCCGAACGGAACATCGTTGCCATGAAGCCTGCCAAATTCGTCGTCGCGTTTGCTCTCACCACCTCGCTTGCGACCTCCACTTTCGCTGCGTCGCCTCCGTTCGACACCACCGCGCGCGTTGCCTTCATGCAGGACATGAACTCAGGTGCGGTCCTGTACCAGAAGCAGCAGGATTTTCGGATGCCGCCGGCCTCCATGGCCAAGATGATGACCGTCTACGTCGCGTTCAGCCTCATCAAGAGCGGTGATCTGAAGCTTGACCAGAAATTCACGATGTCGCCGGAGACCTGGCAGAAGTGGCATAGCCAGGGCTCGACGATGTTCATCGGCGCAGGCGAGCAGGTCTCGGTCGCGGATTTGCTGTCCGGGATCATCACGCTCAGCGGCAACGATGCCTGCGTCGTGCTCGCCGAGGGTATCGCCGGTACCGAGCCTGCGTTCGTCAACCTGATGAACCAGCAGCGCGCCAAGCTCGGCATGACGAATTCGAACTTCGGCACATCGAACGGCTGGCCGGACAACGGCGTCACCTTCGTCACCGCGCGCGATCTCGCAACGCTCGCCGAAGCGACGATCCGCAACTACCCCGATCTCTACAAGCAATTCTACTCCAAGCCGAATTTCGCCTGGGGCAAGACCATGGGCGGCTCCGATATCAACCAGGAGAACCGCGATCCGATCCTCGGCAAGGTGGCGGGTGCCGACGGCCTGAAGACCGGCCACACCGACGAGGCTGGCTATGGCTTCACCGGATCGGCCGATCAGGGCGGCCGCCGCATCGTGATGGTGCTGGCCGGCATGGGCAGCTGGAACGAGCGGGTGAACCAATCGATCAGCTTCATGAACTGGGGCTTCTCGGCCTGGCGCCTGAAGCCGCTGTTCGCCAAGGGCAAGCGCGTCGAGATGGCGGAGGTGCAGGGTGGATCGCAGTCTTCGGTCGGCTTGGTCGCGCCGAGCGACCTTGCCGTCACGGTGCCGCTCGGCGTCGGCGGCATCCTGGGTCAGAAAGGGGGCGAAGACGCGCCGCCGATGAAGGTGGTCTATGACGGCCCGATCAAGGCGCCGATCAAGGCCGGCCAGCATATCGCCGATCTCGTCGTGTCGCCTCCCGGCCAAGACCCACAGACCCTCGCGCTGGTTGCGGAGAGCGACGTCGGCGAGGCTGGGTTCTTTGGCCGCATCTGGGCGTCGTTCAAGGCGCTGTTCAGCTGGATCTGAATGTGGCGAGATCGCTGTCTCCCGGCCGATTCATTTCGCTCGAAGGCGGCGAGGGTGTCGGCAAGTCGACCCAGGCTAAAGCTTTGGCGAGAGCTTTGCGGGATCGCGGCCATGACGTCGTCGAGACGCGCGAGCCCGGCGGCAGCGATGGCGCGGAGGCGATTCGGCGCCTGTTGCTCGACGGCGCCGAAGATCGTTGGAACGCCCAGGCCGAAGCCCTGCTGTTCGCCGCCGCGCGAGCGGATCATGTGGCGAAGACGATCCGGCCGGCATTGGCGGCAGGGCAATGGGTGGTGACCGATCGCTACCTCGACAGTTCGCTGGCCTATCAGGGCGGCGCGAGCGGCGTCTCCGTCGCGCAGCTGATGGCGCTGCATGAAATCGGCTCGGCAGGATTGCTGCCCGATGACACGTTCCTGCTGGCGCTACCTTTCGAAGAGGCTCAACAGCGCGCGACAATGCGCGATCGTGCCGGCGCCGATCGGTTTGGCCGCCGTGACCCCGCCTACCATGCTCGCGTGGCGGCAAGCTTCGCGGCTATGGCGCAGAACAATCCCGATCGATTTCGGATCATCGATGCGTCCGGAGACGCTGCTTCGATCACCCAGCGCCTCCTCGCGGCTATAGACGATCTATGATCCTCCACGGCCATCGTGAACAGATCTCCGCCTATCAGACGGCACGCGCATCGGGGCGCATGCATCATGCCTGGCTGCTCGCCGGGCCGCAGGGCGTCGGCAAGGCAAGCTTCGCGCGCGCCGCGGCGCTGCGCCTGCTCGCCGACGCGGCCGGTCCGACGGTGACGCGGCCCGGTCT
>CAXTBZ010000032.1:0-8080 GCA_964242855.1 uncultured Sphingomonadaceae bacterium | reverse complement strand
TCTCCGCCTGCTGGCCGACGAGGCTGGCCCCCTGGTGGATGCTCCGGATCTGCAGACGCCGGCCGATCACCATATCGCAAGGCTCTGGGACGCGGGCAGCCATCCCGACGTCATGATCCTAGAACGATTATATCGAGAAAAGACCAAGGATACCGCTCGATCGATCACGGTTGATCAGGTTCGCGGCCTCTCCCGCCTCTTCGGCACTTCACCGAGCTATTCGCCCTGGCGTGTAGTCGTGGTCGATGCTGCAGACGACATGGAGCGGCCGGGCGCCAACGCGCTTCTCAAGCTGCTCGAGGAACCACCGGCTAACGCCTTGTTCCTGCTGGTAAGCCATGCACCGACGCGGCTGCTCCCGACGATCAGATCGCGATGCCGGACGTTGCGGTTCGGCCCCTTGAGCGAAGTCGACATGGCGTCGGCGCTGCGCCACGGTTTGCCTGAGGCCAAGGATCGCGATATTGCCGAGCTGGTCACGGCCGGCGGTGGATCGCCCGGTCGGGCAGTTGGCTTCGCTGGCCTTGATATCGGCGGGATCGATCGCGCCATGGAGACTATCATCCGATCGGGCGATCCGGACAATGGCGAACGCATCGCGCTGGCGAAGGCACTATCGCTCAAGGCGGCGCAACCGCGATACGAAGCGCTGCTCGAACGCTTGCCCACGCGCATTGCGACAGAGGCCAAGAACCGCCAGGGGCAGGCACTTGCCGACGCTGTGGCGTTATGGGAGAGGGCGCGCGGCTTGGCGACCAGCGCCGTTCGCCTCTCGCTTGATCCTCAGGCGACCGTGTTCGAACTCGCGGGCATGCTGGCGTCGCTCAACAGGAATGCAGCGCAAGCATCGAAATGACAAAGCCTTTTTATATCACCACGGCTATCAGCTATCCAAATGGTCGCCCCCACGTCGGCCATGCCTATGAAGCGATCGCGACCGACGCGATCGCGCGGTGGAAGCGTCTTCAAGGTTTTGAGGTGCGCTTCCTCACCGGCACGGACGAGCACGGCCTCAAGATGGCCCAGAAGGCGCGCGACCTCGGCATAACGCCACGCGCCTTGGCGGATGAAATGTCGAGCGCCTTCCGTGAGATGGATGACGCTCTCAATATCTCGTACGATCGCTTCATCCGCACGACCGATGCAGACCATTACGCTGCGAGCGCCGCACTTTGGGAGGCGATGAAAGCCAGCGGCGACATCTATCTCGGCCGATACGAAGGCTGGTACTCGGTCCGCGACGAAGCCTTCTACGGTGAGGAGGAGATCACCACCGAAGACGACGGAACCAAGCTCTCGTCGCAAGGTACGCCGGTCGACTGGACGATTGAGGAAAGCTGGTTTTTCCGTCTGTCAGCCTATCAGGATTGCTTGATCGCGCTTTACGAAAGCCAACCTGACTTCATCCGCCCGGAAAGCCGCCGCAATGAAGTCATGAGCTTCGTGCGTGGTGGCCTGTCGGACCTGTCGATCTCGCGAACGAGCTTCGACTGGGGCGTGCCCGTTCCTGACGCGCCGGATCATGTCATGTACGTTTGGGTCGACGCACTTACCAATTATCTCACCGGCGCGGGATATCCCGGCGAAGCGCCCGCCTGGCCGGCCGACCTCCACGTCATCGGCAAGGACATCGTGCGTTTCCATGCAGTCTACTGGCCGGCGTTCCTGATGTCGGCGGGCTTGCCGTTGCCGAAGCAGGTGTTCGGCCACGGCTTCCTGCTTCACCGCGGCGAGAAGATGTCCAAGTCGACCGGCAACGTCGCCGACCCGATCGAGATGGCGGAGGCCTTCGGCGTTGATCCTCTTCGCTACTTCCTCCTGCGCGAAGTCAGCTTTGGACAAGATGGCAGCTATTCCGACGAAGCCATTGTAACCCGGGTAAATGCGGATCTTGCCAACGGGCTAGGCAACCTGGCACAGCGCTCGCTCTCGATGATCGCCAAGCAGTGCGGCGGCGTGCTTCCGAGCGCTGGCGAAGAGTCCGCGCCCGTACTTCCGGCGACGCTATTGCAGCGCGTTGCGGATGCAATGGATGATTTGGCGCTACATCGAGCGTTGGAGATCATCTGGGAAGGCGTGGGCGAAGCGAACCGCTATTTCGCTGACATGGCGCCTTGGGCCTTGCGCAAGACCGATCCGGCGAAGGCCGATGCTGTCCTCTACCGGACGGCGGAGGCGGTCCGGCAGCTGGCAATCCTTGTACGTTGGGTCGCCCCGTCGAGCGCCGACAGGCTGCTCGATCAACTGGCAGTAGCATCCGATGAACGCGATTTCGCTGCACTTGACGTACCACTTACGCCCGGGTCGTCACTCCCCGCCCCACAAGGTGTCTTCCCGCGGCTGGAGATGCCGGTCGGGGCCTAGCCATAGCCATGCCGTCGCCTTATCTGCCGGCCATGCTCGTCGACAGCCACTGCCACCTGAACTATCCCAAGCTGGTCGAGCGCCAAGGCGAGGTGCTCGCCGCCGCGCGCGCCGCGGGGGTCACGACGATGCTAAACATCTCGACCCGCGAGAGCGAGTGGGGTGAGATCGTCGCGACGGCGGAACGCGAGCCCGACGTCTGGGCCTCGATCGGTATCCATCCCCATGAGGCGGACGATCATCCGGACGTCGATACCGCAAAGCTGGTCAATGCGGCTCGCCACCCGCGCGTTGTCGGCATCGGCGAGACCGGACTGGACTACTACTACGACCATAGCGACCGCGCGCAGCAGCAGCGCAGCTTCCGTGCCCATATCGCGGCGTCGCGCGAGACCGGCCTGCCGACGATCATCCACACGCGCGATGCGGAGGACGACACCTACGCCATCCTCGTCGACGAAGCGCAGCGGAGCGCCTTTCCCGCGTTGATCCACTGCTTCACCGCATCGGCCGACTTCGCCGACAAGGTGCTGGCGCTTGGCCTCAGCATCTCGATCTCGGGTATCGTCACCTTCAAGAACGCGCGCGATCTTCAGGAAACCGCGAAGAGCATACCTTCTGACCGGCTGCTGATCGAAACCGATGCACCATTTCTGGCGCCCGCACCGCACCGCGGTCGGCCATGCGAGCCGGCGTTCGTTGCCGACACGGCGCGTTTCCTTGCTGATCTTCGAGGTGAAACCGCTAGCGATCTGATGCTAATTACGGGCAAGAACTTCTTCAAGCTGTTCGCGAAAGCGCAGCCATGAGGATTCGTTTGCTCGGCGCTGGCACCTCTTCCGGAGTTCCGCGCATCGGCAACGACTGGGGTCAGTGCGATCCGAAGGAGCCCAAGAACCGCCGCCGCCGCGCGTCGATCATCGTCGAGACCGACGAGGTGCGTATCCTCGTCGACACCTCTCCCGATCTGCGCGAGCAGTTGCTAGATGCGCAGGCAAGTCGCTTCGATGCGGTGATCTGGACCCACGATCATGCCGATCACACCCACGGCATCGACGATCTCCGCCAGATCGTGATCCTCAATCGCGACGCGGTCGAAGGCTATGCGCGTCCCGACACACTGAAGTCGATGCAGGAACGCTTCTACTACGCCTTCGAGGGCAAGGACGGTTATCCGCCAACGGTGCGCCCGCATCTGCTGTCGGACGATCTGCGCATCGGTGACCTGCGCATCCGCGTCGCCGACCAACCGCATGGCGCCATCACCTCGGCCGGGTTGCGTTTCGATTGGGAAGGCTATTCGGCAGCTTACGCGACCGATTTCAACGTCCTGACCGAGGAGATGGAGGCGCTGTATAAGGGCGTCGATGTCTGGATCCTCGACGCCCTGCGGCGCAAACCGCATCCGAGCCACCCCAGTCTCGACAAGGCGCTCGGCTGGATCAAGCGGCTCAAGCCTGATCTTGCGGTGCTGATGCACATGGACAACAGCATGGACTATCGTACCTTGCTGGACGAGCTGCCGGACGGCGTCGAGCCGGGCTATGACGGCATGGAGCTGGATTTCGGCTGAGCAGCTTCAGCACTGCAGTGAGTGGAGGCCCGAGCCGGAATCGAACCGGCGTGCAAGGATTTGCAGTCCTCTGCGTAACCACTCCGCCATCGGGCCGAGAGCGGCGCCAATGCGATGCAGGGCGGGGCATGTCAATGCCGGCCGTGTTGTTCCCCTGTCGGTATCCTCGTTGCGGCACCGCGGGAGACGCCGTAAAGATCGCCGTTCGGCAAGCTAGTGTATTGCCATTCTAATACAGCCGTGCGAGGGCGGGACGATGAGCGATCTGAACTTCGATCAACTGCGGCGCGCGATGGTGTCCAACCAGTTGCGCACCAACCAGGTGACCGATGCTGCAGTGTTGGCGGCCATGGATGCGGTTCCACGCGAGCGCTTCGTCGGTGCCGATCAGGCGGCGGTGGCATATCGCGACACGGCGGTGCCGCTGGGTGGCGGGCGTGCGCTCAACACGCCAATCGCGATCGGCCGGTTGCTGGATGCGGCGCGACCTACAGGCGGGATGCGCGTCCTCGTAGTCGGGTCGGCGACGGGCTATGTCGCGGCTCTGCTGATCGAGATGGGCTGCGTCGTCACGGCGCTGGAGGAGGCCGAGGCTTTGATCGCGCGCGCTGCCGTGCCGACCGTCGCGGGACCGCTCACCGGCGGCTGGCCGGAAGGCGCACCGTACGACCTCATCTTCATCGATGGCGCGATCGAGCAGATCCCGCAGGCGATTGTCGATCAACTGGCGGAGGGCGGTCAGCTTGTCGGCGCGATCATCGAGCGCGGTGTGACGCGTCTTGTGTCCGGGCGGCGTGTCGCCGGCGGGTTCGGTGTCGATGCATTTGCCGATGTCGAGGCTGTGCCGCTGCCCGGGTTCGCGCCGGCACCTGCCTTCACTTTCTGATTTGCTGACGAGGGGGGTTATGGTGCGTGGCGTGGGGAAGGCAGGAGCAGCGCTGACGGCGCTAGCGGTTGGACTGGCCGTGCCGCAGGCAGCAGGCGCCACATCGCTCCAGCAGGCTCTGGTAGCCGCCTATGGTGACAATCCCAGTCTTACCGGCGCGCGGGCGCAACTGCGCGCCACAGACGAGCAGTCGGCGATCGCGCGCGCATCGGGTCGCCCGACGCTTGGTGTCAGCGCCAGCGTTACCCAAGGGATCGAGAATCTTCGCAAGTTCCAGAGCTTCAATCAGCAAGTCTCGGCCGGCGCGCAGCTGTCGGTGCCGATCTACCAGGGTGGGCGCGTTCGCAACGCGGTCAAGGCGGCGGACGCGCGGGTCTCGTCCGGGCGCGAGACGCTGCGCTCCAACGAAGGCAGCGTGCTTACCGATACGGTATCGGCCTATATGGACGTGCTGCGCGATCGCGCGATCGTCGGTCTCAACGAGAACAACGTGAAGGTGCTCCAGACCAACCTGGAGGCGACAAGCGACCAGTTCCAGGCCGGCACGCTGACGCGCACCGATGTGGCGCAATCGCAGGCCCGGCTCGAGGATGGGCGCGCACAGCTTACCAGCTCGCGCTCCAATCTCGTCGGCAGCGAGGAGAATTATCGGCGTGTGGTCGGTCTCACGCCGGATGTGCTCGATCAGCCGCCACCCTTGCCGGCGTTGCCGGACGACGCCGATCATGCCGAGGATACGGCGATCGCCTACAATCCCGACATTGCGGCTGCAGCGGCCGCCGTGAAGGCGGCGCACCTGGACGTTGCGACTGCGCGGGCGAGCCGGATGCCGACGATCTCGGCCACGGCCAACAACAGCTATCTGCGTGACGTCGATGGCGCGGACAACGTCTTTACCGGCGGAGCGAGCGCGTTGCGGGGCGACTCGACTTACGTGGGTGCGACGCTCAGCGTACCGCTCTACCAGGGCGGTTTGCCATCCGCGCAGGTGCGTCAGGCGCAGGATTACGAACAGCAGGCGATCGAACAGCAGACCGCAACCGAGCGCCAAGTGGTTGCCAATGCGCGGGCCGCCTTCTCCAGCTACGAGGCGTCCAAGGAGGTGATCGTCTCGAGCGAGGAGGCGCTGAAGGCGAACACGCTAGCGCTCGAAGGCGTGCAGGCCGAGCAGAACGCAGGACTTCGCCAGGTGCTCGACGTCCTGAACGCCGAGCAGGAGAAGCTCGGCAGCCAGGTGACGCTCGTCTCTGCGCAGCACGACGCCTATGTGGCTGGCTTCGCGCTGCTCAACGCGATGGGCTTCGTCAACTATCAGCATCTCGGGCTCGAGGGCGGGGCGCTCTACGATCCGACGGTGAACTACCGCCACGCCAAGCATGCGCTGAGCGATTGGCAGGAGAACCCTGCACCCGAACCGATCGCCAGGCCCACCTACGGGCCGCAACTGGCGCCGCAAAATCCCCCCGTGACAGCGGCGCAGAACTGATACTAGACTGGCCGCATGGCCCAGACCAACCAGGAACCTTCGATGGAGGACATCCTCGCTTCCATCAAGCGCATCATCGCCGAGGACAGCGAGGCGGTTGGTGCGCGGCCGCCCAAGGCTCGGCGCGAGGCGTTAGCGGCGGTGCCTGCGAGCCCGATGCCGACGCGCGATGCGGAACATGATCCTTCGGAGAGCGCTGAAGAAGCGCTGCAGGCCGAGCCTGCTTCTGCCAGCGATGGTGCCGACGCCACAGACGTTCTGGAGCTCACAAGTCCGATGCCGGAAGTCGTATCTGCCGAAGCGCCTGCCAATTTCCCAGCAACCGCGTCGATCGAAGGTGACGGGCTGCTCTCCTCCACCTCTGCTGCCGCGAGCCGCAGCGCGTTTGCGGCATTGAACCAGCTGCAGGTGCGGAGCGACGACGGGCAGTCTAACACGCTGGAGGGGCTGGTGTCCGAACTGCTCAAGCCGATGTTGCGCGAGTGGCTCGATCGCGAACTGCCTGCGCTGGTCGAGCGTCTGGTTTCCGCCGAGGTGTCGCGGCTCAGCGGCCGCAGCTGATACGATCCTCGTCGGCTGCGTCGTCATGGCGGTGGTTGGAGGCGGCTGGGCTGCTTGGCTTTTGCTAGGCTCCCCTGCTAGGCGCTCTCCGCCATGACCGAGCTTCCCAAGACCTTCGACCCCGCCGCAATCGAATCGCGCTGGTACGCGCATTGGGAGAAGGGGGGCCTCTTTCGTCCGGATCGGCCTGGTGCCGAACCCTTCACTATCGTGATCCCGCCGCCCAACGTCACCGGATCGCTCCACATCGGCCACGCGCTCGACGTGACGCTGCAGGACATCCTCGTCCGCCAGGCCCGGCTGAAGGGCAAGGATGCACTTTGGGTAGTCGGCACCGATCACGCCGGCATCGCCACCCAGATGGTGGTCGAGCGCCAGATGAACGCCAGGGGCGAAAAGCGCACCGACCTTTCGCGCGAGGCGTTCATCGGAAAGGTGTGGGATTGGAAGGCGGAGAGCGGCGGCACGATCACGCGCCAGCTGCGCCGGCTTGGCGCCTCGTGCGACTGGGCCAATGAGCGCTTCACTATGGACGAAGGCTTCTCGAAGGCGGTGATCCACGTCTTTGTGAAGCTTTACGAGCAGGGCTTGCTCTACCGCGACAAGCGGCTGGTGAATTGGGATCCCGGGCTCAAGACCGCGATCTCCGATCTCGAGGTCGAGACGCGCGAAGTGCAGGGCAAGTTCTGGCACCTGCGCTATCCGCTGGAGGATGGATCCGGCACCATCGCGGTCGCCACCACGCGGCCGGAGACGATGCTCGCCGACATGGCAGTCGCCGTCCATCCGACCGACGAGCGCTATGCCGATCTGGTCGGCCGCAAGCTGCGCCTGCCGATCACCGGCCGGCTGATCCCGATCGTTGCCGACGAGCACGCCGATCCCGCGCTTGGATCGGGCGCGGTGAAGATCACGCCGGGCCATGACTTCAACGATTTCGAGGTGGGCAAGCGTGCCGGCTTCGCCGCATCCGAGATGCTCAACATGCTCGATGCCGAGGCGCGGGTGGTGCAGGTCGCCGACGGGCTGATCCCGACACAATATCTCGGGCTCGATCGGTTCGAAGCGCGGCGCTTGCTGATCGAGCGGCTGGAGGCGGACGGCACGTTGACGCTGACCGAAGACCGTACCATCGCTACTCCCTATGGCGATCGATCGGGCGCGGTGATCGAGCCGTGGCTGACCGACCAATGGTATGTCGACGCCAAGA
>CAXTBZ010000031.1:23378-25858 GCA_964242855.1 uncultured Sphingomonadaceae bacterium | reverse complement strand
GGACGGCACGCCCGACACGTCGATGATCGAGATCGGCTTGCCGCCGGTCGGCAGGCGGAACAGCCGCGCGATCGTCGCCGCCATGGTATCTGCGACAAGCATGCCCGAGAACATGAAGCTATAGCGAGGATCGGTGCGCAACTCTTCGATCTTGGTCTTCAATCGCATGTGCGAGCTGGTGTCACCGGCGCGATCGAGCTTGCCCATGTCGGTAACGATGAAGTTAAGCAGATCGGACAGTACGTACGGGATCGGGCTGTCGCAGGTGAGCTTGGAGATGCCTTCGGCGGCGCGGCTCTTCTGGCGCGCGGCCAGCAGGCACTTGGCCAGCAGATCGAGATCGCGCTGACGCTCGGCGCCCTCGGAGCTTATCATCACCTCGGCATGCTCCTCGAAGGTGAGCAGCCAGTAAGGGAGCGCCAGATTCTCGACATCGAAGAGCTCGCCATAGCCTTCGAACGCGGCGGGATATTCACCGTGGGGATCGATCATCACGATGTGGCCCTGCGGTGCCAACTCGCAGATCCGATGCAGAATCAGAGCGAGACTGGTCGATTTGCCGGTGCCGGTCGATCCGACGAGCGCGAAGTGGCGGCCGAGCAGCGAGTCGATATAGAGCGAGCCGCGCACGTCGGCGGTGGGGTACACAGTGCCGATCTCGATATGCGGCCGATCCTCGGCAGCGAAGATCTGCATCATGTCGCCATGGCCGGCGGGGCAGACGATCGAACCCGGCATCGGATAGCGGGTGACGCCGCGGCGGAAGTCCAGAAGCTTGCCGGTCACCGGGCAGTTGCGGCCCTCGCCCAGGAAATCGACCTCCGCGATGATCGTGTTGCTGCCGGCGTGCTCGAGACAAAGCGTGCGGACGTTTGCGACCAGCCAGAGCTCGCCGCACCGCATCTTGATTTGGCTACCGACCTCGCCGGCAAGCGCAGTGCCGTTGTTCGCATCGCTGGTGTCGTGAAGGCGCTGGATGCACGCCCCATCGAACAGGATGCGGGCGTTGCCACCGCCGACCTCGAGCACGCGGCCGATCTCCGGCAGTGCCGCACGAGGCCGCTCCTCGCGAGAGGGCTCGACACTCTCTTCGGCAAATCCACGCCAAGCCAGTCCGTCCACCCGCAACTCCTGTCCCTGAACGAGCAACGATAGCGGCCAAGCAGTAAAGAATTCGCTTTTGGCAGTCAGTTACGGCGGAACAGTGCACCTGCGCCCCAGCCGATCAGCAACGACATTGCCACCGCCGCAACGCCATAGGTGATCGGCCAACGATCGGCGGCAAGGGTCACGAAGCGTTCGAAGCCGGACTTGCCGATGTCGACCTCTCGCACCGCGCCGGCGACGACCTTCCCGTCCTGGATCAGGAAGGTCTCCGCGGTATATCGACCGACCGGCACGCGGGCCGGAATGGCGATGCGGGCACGATATAGCGCCCCGCCGGTGATCTCCACACCGCGCGCATCCTCCACATAGAGGGCGGAACGACGCTTCAGATCGACCAGACCATCTGTAAACCGCGCCTGTTCGGCAGGCGGTGATGCCGTGGAGGGAGACATCTGCAGGCTGTCGAGCCCGAGTTCGTAGATGGCGGCGGTGCGCTGATCGATCAGTTGACCGAGCGGTCGCGAACTCGCGACGGCGTAGAAGGTCGGTGCGGACCTGAAGCGCGCGCTATCGGCATTGATCCACATGCCGGCCACCTTCTGCTTTTCGCGCACCAGCACCGATCGGGTCGGCCCCTTCAGCACTACGGCGACGTCTGCAGGATGATCGGGCGCCCGGCCGTTCGGATAGAGGATCGCGCCGAACAGCAGGAGATCGGCACCGGTGAAGCTGTAGACGATCTGAACTTCATGATCCGAAACGTCAGGGACCAGCACGGGCTTCGCCGCTCCAAGACAGAAGAGCGCGGCCAAAGCAGGCAGTACGCGCCTCACCCGGGTTCGACGCTGTAGAGTTCGCCCGGTCGCCACGTGAGCCCAGCCGCCATACGCAGCGCCACGGCAAGCACGATCAAGGCCAGCATCAGGCGCAGATATTCGGGCTTGATCTTCATGGCGAAGCGGCTCCCGATCTGTGCTCCGATCGCCGATCCTATCAGCAGGAGCAACGCGAGTACGATATCCACCGCCTTGGTGGTCGTGGCATGGATCATCGTCGTTGCAGCGGTAACGAACAGGATCTGGAACAGCGACGTGCCGACCACGACCTGCGCTGCCATACCGAGCAGATAGATCATCGCCGGCACCATGATGAAGCCGCCGCCGACACCGAGGCTGACTGTCATCACTCCGGTCAGCACACCGAGGAGAAAGGGAGCCAAAGGCGACATGTAGAGGCCGGATCGATAGAAGCGCCAGCGGAACGGAAGTGCCGCGATCAAGGGATTGTGGCGCCTTGGTGAGCGCTTAGGCTTGGTGCCGCGCCTTGCATGGATGATTGTCAGGGTCGATTCACGCGCCATCAGCGCGCCGATC
>CAXTBZ010000031.1:0-23368 GCA_964242855.1 uncultured Sphingomonadaceae bacterium | reverse complement strand
GATCCCAGCATCACGACGTATGTAAGCGCGATCACTGTATCGATCTGGCCGAGCTTCTCGAGCAGGCGGAACAGCAAGGCGCCGATACCCGAACCGACGATCCCGCCCGCCACCATGACTCCGCCCATGCGGAAGTCGACACCGTTGCGTCGCATTTGCGCAAGCACGCCCGAGACGCTGGCGCCGGTGATCTGCGTCGCCGAGGAGGCCACCGCTACGGTCGGCGGGATGCCGTAGAAGATCAGCAGCGGCGTAGTGAGAAAGCCTCCCCCAACCCCGAACATCCCCGACAGCAGCCCGACGCCGCCACCCAGCAACACGATCACCAGCATGTTCACCGAGAGTCCGGCGATAGGCAGGTAGATGTGCATGATCCCGCGCTAGCCCATCGCGAGGCCGAGAGCTAGAAGTCGGTAGCCACGGTTAGCGCAATGCCGGAGCCCGGCTTGGCTTGACCGGCGACCCGTTCCCGCCAATCGAGCGCGACCGATACGGCATGATGCTCGACCGGCAGCCTGAGCACCACGGAAGGCCCCATGTCGAGCCGCTCGGCGCCGGGTTGCGCCGCGCCCCAAACGCCGCCGCCTATCGCCAGCGAGGCGTTGCTGCCGATGCCGATAGCGCGCGCGATGCGGGCTGCGCCGTCTGCATACAGGTCGCGCCGCTTGGCGCCGACCACGCCCGCCTCGGCATAGCCGTCCAGCCGCCAGCCGGGTGCGATATGCACGTCGTCAACGCCGCCTGCAGCACCAAGTGTGAAGGCGTTGCGCCCGCCCCGATCGATCGCGATGCGGCGATCGGCCATGATGTGGATCGGGATGGCGGCGATCGGCTTCCAGTCGAATCCGACCGCCGCTTCCGTCTGTCGAGCCCCGCCGATCGCGGCTGAAACCCTGGCAGCGGCGGACAGGCGGCCGCCCTGGCCCAGTCGGTAGAGGATGCGTGCGCCCGTCTGCCCTCCGCCGATCTGCCCGCCGGGAGAAAGGGGTGTGGCGCGCCCACCACCGCGCAGGAAAGCCCACGCCGATCCCGACCAGCGCGTGGACGATGGCGATGGTGGATCGAGTATGCCGAGCGCCTGCACCATGCCGCTATCGCGACGGTACACGATGTTCGTTTCGTTACCGCCAACGAGCAACATCTTCGCGCCAGGCATCGCAGCTGCGCGAGCGGAGAGCTGCAACGTCGGGAAGAACGGCCTTGCAGGCCTGCCGAGCGGTGCGTGCCATGCTGTTGGCACGGGGGGCCGCGGCAAGCCGACTTCGCGAGAGGGAACGGGGGGAGCATACCACCGCTTTACCAGCCTTGAAGCGGTTGTATTTGAGGACGCTGAGTTGCTGTGGTCAGCGGCGACAGCAGGCGAGGTCGGTGACCATCCAAACAGCGCAACGCCGCGCGCCGTTGTCCAAACGACCGAGATCACAATTAGAAATCGTACAGGCGCCGCGCGAGCAAGCGAGTTCGCCATCAGCCGGCATTGTCCGCGATTGGAAAGACGTGCGCCGTCTTGTCCCAGCGCAGACGACCATGACGGACGAGCGCGGCATAGAGGATCAGCGCGCGCACCGATGCCATCATCGCGACGATGTTGCCGATCAGCATGTGGAGCGGGGTCAACGCCGCCATGCGCCAACCATGCGAGCTCTGGGTCATCGCCATGCGCATGATCACGCGCCAGCCGAGCAGAGCGAGATTGATGACGATCAGAGGCAATGGCACGCTCGCGTAAAAAGGCTCGCCGAGCACCCTGGTTGCGCCCCAGGCCAGCCCCCATGAGGGCAAAGCGACATAAGCGGCGGCGAGCACCAGCGCCGCCAGCAGCGCGCGGCGATCGCGCAGGCGCATCCAGCGCTCGGCTAGGCCGCCTTGCCAGCCCAGCCTGTCCCAGCCGGCAAGCGAGATGCCGGTGATCCACCGCGCCTTCTGTCGCACCGAAGCCTCGATCGTGTGCGGGAAGCAGGCGCGCACCGCGACCAAACCACGCCCGTCAGAGGCCGGAAGCCGCACAAAGACGCCACGGCCGCCCGCAGCGCCGATCTTAAGCCCGATCTCATAATCCTCGGTAAGGCTGTCGGGATCGAACGGACCAGAGCCATGCTCGTCGATGGCGGCGAGCACGTTCCGCGCGATCGCGCAGCCTACGCCTGCAGACGGCACCGCGGCACCGATCGCCTCGCGCACCACCACCTGCTTGCCGTGCGCCTCGGCGAACTCCCCGCAATAGTGGCCGGAGATCAGCGCTGCGAGTGGTCCCTTGCGTCGCACCGGCACCGCATGGACGGGTATCTGGACCAGCGCGAACCGCTCGATCAACGAATCGTAGACGGCGAGCTCGTCCGAATGGACGGCATCTTCCGCATCGTGAAGGATCACCGCCTTCACCGGCAGGCCCTCCGCTTCGTCGGCGAGCATGGCTTGCCAGATCCAGTTGAGGCATCCCGCCTTCGTGGTCGGCCCCGGACGGTCGCCGACTACGAGCCGGACATGCGGGTCCGTTCTGGCCGCCTGCTCGACGACCGCGATCGTAGCGGGATCATTGGGGTAGCAGCCGACATAGAGCCGCCAATCAGGATGATGGAAGTTGGCGAGTGCAGTGGAGATCATGCCTCCGATCACGGCCGATTCCTGCCAGGCAGCGACGAAGACCGCGAGCCTGCCGGGGATCAGCGGCGGCGGCAGCGTTGCTGCATTGGCTCTCGGATAGCGCGTGAAGATCGCGAACCGTCGCCAGATGGACCGGCCCATCCAGATGAGATCAACCACAAGATCGTCGATCCCGCCGAGCAGGAATCCTACAGCGGCAAACATCGCGAACTCGCGCGCCAACCACTCGATCGGCAAGATCGGATCAAAAAACCCTGTCAAGACAGCCCCCTGTCGTGGCTGCAGGGTAGCGCCGAATTCCTGTACGTCGACTCAAAACCGATTGCTAATCAGTCGCCTTGGCTGTGCCCGATGGCAGCGACGTGGTTTTCGCAGGCGCAACGGCGGCCGATGACGAAGTCGGCCGCATCGTCGGTGGCGGCGTAACCCCGGGCGGCGCACCATCAGATGTGGCAGGGTCCAGCAAAGCCGCCGTCTCAATTTGATCGAGAGCGCCGCGACCGGCGAGGTAACGTCGTGCCGCCACGATCCACTTGTCGGCAGCGCTATGGCCGCTCAGCCGCACCACTTCTGCCAACGCCGAGTCGACCTGACCTGCCTCCAGCATCCGCTGCGCACGCGCCACGCGATCGGCAGGCTGGGTCGAAGGCTCGCCCGCCCGGCGCACGACGACCATTCCCGAAAGCTCGGTGCGCACCGACTCCCACCAGCTTCGCTTGGGTGATCCACCCGCCGAAAGTGTCGGCGCGATCGTGTCGAGCCCGGTCTGCAGATCGGGGAGAGTCACCGGCTGATGCGAGGCCGAAAGGATCGTCGCGATCGCCTGCGGCTGGGTGGTGCCGAAACGCTGGCGCAGCAGCCCTTCTATATAGCCAAGCCCCACGCCGCGATCGAGCGCGCGCCGGGCGGCGAACGCAACGAGCAGCCCTTCGGCGCGGCTGGCGTCGCCGGTTGCCGCGGTGGCCTGTTCCTGAATATCGTCGACCTTGCCCTCGAGCGTCATCAGCCTCGTGGTCAATTGCGGATCGGGGGCAGGTGCCACGGTTGGTACTGCGGCGGCGGCGGCCTTTTGCCGCTGGAGCATAATGTGCTCGGCAAGGGTCTGATCCGCCCGCGCCTGATCGATCGACTCAAGATGAAGGAGACGCGCAGCGCGCGCATTGTGGGTCAAAGTATAGCCGGCCGCGATCACGCCGGCGAGGAAGGTGACGAGCAGCGCCAGCAGCACCCATAGCCAGGCACGCGATCGGCGCACTTCGGGTTCGTACTCGCTGTCCATCCGGAGCCCCTTGTTAACAGCCCTGATCGCACAGCTTCGCCGCCACCGCCAGCAGCGAGGCATCGGTCGGTTCGGCAGCAACCGCGGTGGCGCGCCAGCCTGGGCCGGCCGCTACCAGGGTGGCGTCGCTGATCGCGGCGATGGCGATGGCGTCGGGAGCGACGAGGCTGGCGAACAGCCGTGCAGCGCGCGGCGAGTGGAGCAGAGCAATTGCTCGCGGCAGGACCGCCGCCGCGCCCGGCAGGGTGTCGACAGGGTCGGCGCAGTAGATGATGCGACGATCGATCGTGATCCCCGGAGCAGCAGGCGCGCGGAAGTCTCGACCAGAGAGGTGAAGTAGCGTCCTGACATGGTCTTGAAGGGCAAGCGCGAACACCGCGCCAACATCGCTGTTGCCGACATTGATGCGGCTGAAGCCTGCGTCTCGTGCAGCTTCGGCCGTCGCTGCGCCCACCGCGTAGACCGGCAGTCCGGTCAGCTGCTGGAGATGCGGTCCGCCACATCGAGCGGCGTTGGCGCTGGTCATCAGCACTGCGTCCGGCAGCGAAATCGGAAGCTGCCATTCGAGCGGCTTGATGCTGAACAATGGCGCCGCGATCGTGTCCATGCCCACCGCTCTCGCCGCAGCTACCGTTGCGGCGTTCCCGGGCTCCGGGCGCAGGACGAGGAGCGGGAGGCTCATCGTCCGGTGAACAGGCTCGCGATTTTAGGCGGCGCCTGCGCCAGCAGCCCATCCGCCAGCGCCCCGGCGTCGAACGGCGCTGTCGTGGAGCGTTCGCCGCCGATGCGGTGGCTGCCGTCCTCGCTCAACAACTCCGCACGCAGCCGCATCGCGGCGCCTTCGATCGTCGCAAGCGCCGCGACAGGCGAGTGGCAGTCGGCACCCAGCGCCGCGAGGAAAGCCCGTTCGACGCGAACGCAGGCGTGGGTATCGACATGGTCGATCGCGGCCAAAGCCTTCAGCATTGTATCATCACCGGCACAAGCCTCGACGCCGACTGCGCCCTGCGCAGGAGCGGGGAGCATGACCTCGATCGGGATCGCCGTACCAACGTCGGGCCGCTCCAGCCGCTCGAGACCGGCGGCTGCCAGCAGCGTCGCGTCAACCTCGCCGGCGGAAAGCTTGCGCAGGCGCGTGTCGACGTTGCCGCGGAAGGGCAGAATCGTGACGTCCGGGCGGAGGTGGCGCAACTGCGCGGCTCGGCGCGGTGACGAGGTGCCGATCCGCGCGTGAGGCGGCAGATTGGCGATGGTGATCGCCCCGATCAGTCGGTCACGCACATCGGCGCGTGGCAGCATCGCGGCGATCTGGATCGCCTCCGGACGGACGGTCTCGACATCCTTCATCGAATGGACCGCGAAATCGATGTCGCCATCGAGCAGGGCGCGGTCGAGCTCCTTGGTCCACAGCGCTTTGCCGCCGATCTCGGAGAGCGGACGATCCTGCACCTTGTCGCCGGTGGTCTTGATCAGGACGATCTCGATCATCGCCTCGGCCCAGCCATGCGCGTCGCGCAATGCGGCAGCGACCAGGTGCGCCTGCACCAGCGCGAGCGGCGAGCCGCGGGTGCCAAGGCGGAGTGGGCGAGAGGGGATCGTCATGGAAAGTTTGCTCTAGAGGCCTCCGCCGGTGCAGGGAAGCCGCGCCATGGCCGCCAAAGCTTCCCTGATCCTCGGGATCGAGCCTTCCTGCGACGAGACCGCGGCGGCGCTGGTCGATGGCGATCGGACGATCCTCGCACATCGTTTGGCAGGACAGGAGGCAGCGCACCGACCGTTCGGCGGCGTGGTTCCGGAAATCGCGGCACGTGCGCACATCGAGGTGTTGGGGCCGCTGATCCAAGGCGCACTGGCCGATGCCGGCAAGACGCTTGGGGATGTCGACGCGATCGCGGCGACCGCCGGGCCGGGCTTGATCGGCGGCGTCATGGTTGGGCTGCTGATGGCAAAGGGGATCGCGCTCTCGGCGGGCAAGCCGCTGATTGCGGTCAATCACCTCGAGGGCCATGCGCTCTCGCCGCGTCTCGCCGATCCGACGCTGGCGTTCCCTTATCTGCTGCTGCTGGTCTCGGGAGGGCATTGCCAACTGCTCTTCGTCGAAGGCGTCGGACGGTATCGGCGGATGGCCACAACGATCGACGACGCCGCGGGTGAAGCCTTCGACAAAACCGCCAAGCTGCTTGGCCTGGGCTTCCCGGGTGGTCCGGCGGTCGAGTGCGCGGCGGCGGAAGGAGACGCGCACGCGGTGCGTCTGCCGCGGCCGCTGCTCGGATCGGCCGAGCCGCACTTTTCCTTCGCGGGGTTGAAAAGCGCGGTTCTGCGCGCGCGCGACGCCGGCATCTACCGGAACGAAGACATCGCCGCGTCCTTCCAGCAGGCGGTGATCGATTGCCTGATCGATCGCACCCGACGTGCGATCGCGAAAGCACCGAACGCGACGGCACTGGTGGTCGCCGGGGGGGTCGCGGCGAATACGGCGGTGCGTGCGGCCCTTGAGGCATTGGCAGCCGAGCATGGCCTTCCTTTCTCGGCGCCGCCGCTGTGGCTCTGCACAGACAACGCCGCGATGATCGCCTGGGCAGGAGCGGAGCGCTTCGCAGCAGGCGTGGACGATCCTCTCGATACGCCGGCGCGCGCGCGCTGGCCGCTCGATCCCGACGCCGAGAAGGTCCGCGGCGCCGGAGTAAAGGCGTGAGCGTCGTCGGTATCATCGGGGCGGGCGCCTGGGGCACCGCGCTAGCGCAGACCGCCACAGCGAACGGTCACGAGGTGCGGCTGTGGATGCGCGATGATGCTCTGGCGGCAGCGATCAATGCGTCGCGTCTGAACGACCGCTATCTTCCCGGAGTATCGCTGTCGCCGCAGGTACGAGCCACGAGTGACCTGGCTTGGCTGTCCGATGCCGAATTCAACCTCGTGGTCACTCCGGCACAGCATATGCGCCCAGTCCTCGATAAGCTCGGGAGGACCGGGCAGCCGCTGGTCCTGTGTTCGAAGGGCATTGAGGCGGGGAGCCTGCAGCTGATGAGCGAGGTCGCGGCCGAGCTGCACCCCCGGTCGCCGATCGCCGTGCTGTCGGGCCCGACCTTCGCGCAGGAAGTCGCGGCAGGGCTGCCGACCGCGGTGACCCTCGCCTGCACCGACGCCGAAGTTGGACGTCTGCTGGCGGACCGGCTCGCGCGACCCACCTTCCGCCTCTACCGCTCGGACGATGTGGTCGGCGCCGAAATCGGCGGCGCGACGAAGAACGTGCTGGCGATTGCCTGCGGGGCAGTGGAAGGGCGGGGCCTCGGCCAAAACGCGGCCGCCGCGCTGATCGCTCGCGGTTTCGCTGAAATGACGCGTTTCGGCGCGGCGCGAGGCGCGCGTACGGAAACGCTGGCAGGATTGTCGGGGCTGGGTGATCTGGTGCTGACGTGCTCGTCCGCCAGTTCGCGCAATTTCAGTCTTGGGCTTGGCCTTGGCCGCGGCGAAAGTGCCGACGTGCTGCTGTCGCACCGGCATACCGTGGCCGAGGGCGCCGCGACCGCTCCGGTGCTGGCGCAGGCAGCGCGCGCGATCGGCGTCGAGATGCCGATCATTGAAGCGGTGCGCGATCTGCTCGACGGCGCCACTGCAATCGATGCAGCGGTCAAGCGATTGCTTGCCCGCCCGATAGGCGTTGAAGCCGCCCGATGATCAAAAATCGATCGCCACGCCCTTTTTCTCCCAGTCGCCGTAGCGGGTGGGCTCGCGACGTTCGCCATTCCCTTCAGGAGGCGGAGGCGCAACCTCACGCGGCTCGGGCACCGGCGGGCTGGGCGAAAGATGCGCGGGTGGCTTCACATGGGCAGGGCGCTGGCCGGGGATGCGTAAGGTCATGGTGAGCACAGATCGGCGCGCGGACGGCAAAGTGCAAGGTGAGCCGCCCGGCGTACCGGCACGAAAGGCCGCGCTGAAGCTGCTCGACGCGGTGCTACGGCAGGGCCTGCCGCTGGAAGCGGCGCTGGGCGCGGCCAACAGCCTGCCGAACCCGGCAGATCGTGGCCTGGCGCGCGCAATCGCATCCGAAGTGCTGCGTCGTTTGCCCGATCTGGATGCATTGATCGATTCGGCGACGCCCAAGCCGCTGCCCGATGACGCGAAGGCACGCTTTGCCCTGCGGATCGCGCTGGTCCAGGCGCTGGCGATGGGCACGCCACCACATGCCGCGATCGCAACGGCGCTACCTCTCGTCGATGGCGGCCCTCGGCGGCTTGTCCATGGCGTGTTTGGGACACTGATGCGAGACGGCGCGTTCCTTGCCGATCCACCGCATCTACTGCCCGAGGTGGTGGAACGCTGGAGCAGGGCGTGGGGCGATGCGGCGGTCCAGCAGGCCCGATCGAGCCTGGCCAAGCGCCCGCCGCTCGACCTGACGCTGGTCGATCCGTCTACGACCACGCACTGGGCTGAGCGACTCGGGGCAATCAGCCTTGCGCCGGGCCATCTCCGCCTGGACAATACAGACGTGACTCAACTCGCCGGCTTTGACGAAGGCGCGTGGTGGGTTCAGGACATCTCGGCCTCGCTGCCCGTGCGGCTCTTGGGGAGAAGTGCCGGGACAGCCCTCGATCTTTGCGCAGCTCCGGGCGGCAAGACGCTGCAGTTGGCGGCTGCCGGGTGGCAAGTACAAGCTTTAGACCTGGCTGCGAAGCGTCTCGGGCGACTTTCCGACAATCTGCAGCGGGTGAAGCTCAAGGCTGATCTGATCGAAGCCGACATCATGCAATGGGCTCCTTCGGCGCTCGCCGACGCGGTGCTGCTCGACGCACCCTGCTCGGCGACTGGCATCTTCCGCCGGCATCCGGACGTTCTGCACCGGGTCACGTTGCGCGCGATCGACGAACTGGCAGCCATGCAGGCGCAGATGCTCGCGCGTGCGGCCGAATGGGTGAAGCCGGGCGGACGACTGGTCTACGCCGTCTGCTCGCTCGAGCCGCAGGAGGGTGAGGAGGTCGTTCACAGCTTCTCGGCACCCGGTTTCTCCATCGATCCGGTGTCGCCGGAAGAGCTTCCCGTAGGACTTGCTCCCACGACCGACGGCTGCGTTCGTGTGCCACCTGGCGCGCTTGCCGACGCCGGCGGCTGCGATGGCTTCTTCATCGCGCGCTTCCGCCGCGATTGACGGCTTGAAGCAAGACCCCCCTTGGGGGTAGGCGCTGTGGCCGTGCCGAAACCGATCCGCATTGCGCCTTCGATCCTCTCCGCCGACTTTGCGCGGCTTGGCGAAGAGGTGCGCGCAATCGATGCCGCGGGCGCCGATTGGATCCATGTCGACGTCATGGACGGCCACTTCGTACCGAACATCACTATCGGGCCGGCGGTGGTGAAGGCGCTTCGTCCGCACACGACCAAGCCGTTCGACGTCCACCTGATGATTTCTCCCATCGATCCGTACCTCGAGGCTTTCGCCGAAGCGGGCGCCGATCACATTACCGTGCATCCCGAAGCCGGCCCGCACATCCACCGCACCGTCCAGACCATCAAGGCGCTCGGCAAGCAGGCGGGCGTGGTGTTGTGCCCTGGGACCAACGAAGACGCGCTCGACTATCTGCTCGACACGATCGATCTCGTGTTGATCATGTCGGTCAATCCCGGGTTCGGCGGGCAGACCTTCATCCACTCGCAACTCGACAAGATCGCGCGGGTGCGCGCGATGATCGATGCCAGCGGTCGCGATATCGATCTGGAGGTGGACGGCGGTGTCGATGCCGAGACGGCGCGGCTTTGCATTGAGGCGGGCGCCGACGCGCTGGTGGCTGGCAGCGCCACCTTCAAGGATGGACCGGACCGGTATGCATCCAACATCCGCGGGTTGAGGGGCGTCTAGCGTGGCCACTGCCCGCCGGAGCGCCAACGGCCTGCTACCCGAGGCTCCCGAAGACGGCATCGAGCCTGGGCGCCGCCTGATCCGGGTCGGTGACGACAAGGGACAGAGCTTTGCCGAACGAGTCGCGGCGCGGTTCAATCGCCTGACCTGGAACACGCCGTTCCATTCGCTGCGTCTGCGGGGCCGCTTTCCGCTGAAGCTGCTCGGCGTGCCGCGCGACCCGATCACCGGCAATCGCGAGGCTGGCCTCGACATCATGGATGGCGAGATCGTGCTGGGGCGCGCAAGCGCCGACACCGCAACGATCGACTTCGCCGCGCCTGGCCGTCCCGCGGGCTTCGCCGACCATCTCCAGAGCTTCGCCTGGCTGCGCGATCTCGCGGCGGCCGGCACCCGGCTCGATAGCGCGCCCTATGCCGAGGCGCTCATGCGGCGCTGGCTGGATCGCCATTCGGCGGCGGTGGATGAAGCCGGCTGGCGCCCCGATCTTTGGGGGCGGCGGATCCTGAGCTGGGCTGCACACGCGCCGTTGATCCTCTCCTCCACCGATCTCGTCTACCGTTCGACGGTATTGAACACATTGGCCCGCGGTGCTCGCCACCTGGATGGCACTGCCGAGCGCGCGCCGATCGGGCTGCCACGGATCGCGGCGTTCGCGGGTCTGATCACTGCCGGCCTGCTCATCACCGGCGGCGAACCGCGACTGGCGCATGGCGAGCTAGGCATAGCCAAGGCGCTGGGACAGGGCGTGCACCCGGACGGCGGCATCGTCAGCCGTTCGCCTGTGGAGCAAGTCGAGCTAATCGAGCTGCTGTCGCAACTGCTTGCCGTCTACGAGGAGCGACGGCGCGAACCGCCCGCCGCCATCGTGACCGCGCTGGCCAAAGCAGTCCCGATCCTGCTCGGCGTGACAATGGGCGATGGTGCGCTGTCGAGCTGGCAGGGCGGCGGGCCGTTGACGCCTGAGCGCGTAGCGCGTGCGATCGGCGCGTCGGGCATTCGCACGCGCCCCATGCGCCAGTCACGCGAATGGGGATTTCAGCGGCTCGCCGGTGGCAGCACCGTCGTGGTAGCGGATTGTGCACCACCGCCGGCGGCACGGCTGGCACGCGGCGGGTGCGCCTCCACACTGGCGTTCGAGCTTTCCGACGGGTCACAGCGGATCGTCGTGAACTGTGGCGGGGACCGGCCGTGGGCGGCACTTCCGCATGTCGTCTCCGAAGGATTGCGGACCAGCGCCGCCCATTCCACGCTGATTCTGGCGGACAGCAATTCCACGGCGATCCACACCGATGGCTCGCTCGGCAAAGGTGTGACGCTGGTAGAACTCGATCGGCAGGAGCAGGAAGCGGCGAGTCGCATAGAGGCGACTCACGACGGCTACGTCCGCCGTCTCGGCCTCCAGCATCGCCGCAAGCTGATCCTGTCTTCCGACGGGAAGGAGCTCGGTGGCGAGGATGTGCTGCTGCCTTCGGGTGCACGCAAGCCGGGCGGGGTCACGGGCTTTGCATTGCGGTTTCATCTCGCGCCCGGTGTTGAGGCGACTGCTACCGCAGACGGGCTGGGCGCCCTCCTTCGCGTCGATGGGGGATCGCTTTGGCAGTTCCGCTGCCGCGGCGGCGCGCTGGCGATCGAAGAGAGTCTCTGGATCGACGGAGCGGGGCGCCCGGCGAGCACCAGCCAGCTCGTCGTCAGCGGCGAGACGCCGGCCGGCGGCACCAGCATCTCATGGGCGCTGAAGCGCGCCGGATAAGCTAGGATATTAGATGGCTAACGTGAAGATCACCCGGGCGCTCCTGTCCGTGTCGGATAAGACCGGTCTTGTCGAGCTGGGGCAGGCGCTCGCCCGCCATGGTGTCGAGCTGCTCTCGACCGGCGGCACTGCCAAGGCTCTGCGCGAAGCGGACCTGATCGTGACGGACGTCTCGGATCACACCGGCTTTCCCGAGATGATGGACGGGCGGGTCAAGACGCTGCACCCGAAGATCCACGGGGGCTTGCTAGCGGTGCGCGATGATGCGGCCCACGCTCAGGCAATGGTCGATCACGGCATACCGCCGATCGATCTAGTGGTGGTGAACCTATATCCCTTTGCCGAGACGGTCGCGAAGGGTGCGGCACGCGACGAGATCATCGAGAACATCGATATAGGCGGCCCATCAATGGTTCGCTCGGCCGCCAAGAACCATGCTTATGTGGCGATTGCGACCGATCCATCGGACTATGCCGCCATCATCGCCGAACTCGACGCGCGCGATGGTTCGACAACCGCCACCCTCCGTCGTGACCTCGCTGCGAAGGCTTTCGCGGCGACTGCAGCCTATGATGCGATGATCTCGAGCTGGTTTGCCTATGCCGATCAGGGGCAGATGTTTCCCGAAGCGCTCACCTTCCCGATTCGCAAGGAGACCGAACTTCGCTACGGTGAAAACCCGCACCAGCAGGCGGCTTTGTATGTGCCGGCCGGTCCTTCAACGCGCGGGATCGCACAAGCGGAGCAGATTCAGGGCAAGGCGCTCAGCTACAACAATTACAACGACGCCGACGCGGCGCTCGAGCTCGTGTCCGAGTTCCGCGATGGCCCTCCCACCGTGGTGATCGTCAAGCACGCCAACCCTTGTGGCGTTGCGACCGGAGCGACGCTGGTCGAGGCCTATGAGGCGGCGCTGGCGTGCGACAGCGTCTCTGCATTCGGCGGCATCATCGCGGTCAATCGCCCGCTCGATGGGCTGACGGCAGAGGCGATCGCTGGCATCTTCACCGAGGTCGTGTGCGCGCCCGCCGCGGACGATGCTGCGAAGGCGGTATTCGCGAAGAAAAAGAACCTTCGTCTGTTGCTGACCGGCGAGTTGCCCGATCCGGCGCGGCCCGGACTGACGTTGAAGACCATCACCGGCGGCATCCTGATGCAGTCACGCGACAACGGGAGGATTAGCCGCGACGATTTGAAGGTCGTGACGCAAAGAGAGCCTACCGCGCAAGAGTTGGAGGACTGCCTCTTCGCCTGGACCGTCGCCAAGCACGTAAAGTCCAATGCCATTGTCTACGCCAAGGGAGGCTCGACCGCCGGCATTGGCGCGGGCCAGATGAACCGGCTCGAGTCGGCGCGCATCGCCGCCTGGAAAGCAAAGGACGCTGCGGAAAAAGCCGGTTGGCCTGAGCCGCGCACGATCGGCTCGGCAGTCGCCTCGGACGCTTTTTTCCCATTCGCCGATGGCTTGCTCGCCGCGGTCGAAGCAGGCGCTACCGCAGTGATCCAGCCGGGCGGATCGATCCGCGACGCCGATGTGATCGCAGCTGCTGATGAGGCGGGGCTGGCGATGGTGTTTACGGGCATGCGGCACTTCCGGCACTGAACGATGGATTCAGGCCGGTTGCGGCAGTTCCTTACCGGGCTTTAGGCTGAACAGCATGCGATCCTCGTCGCCGAAGCCGCGATACCAGATCACCAGCCCGTAGGCGCCTAGGATCGCGGCGACGCCGAACACCAGTTCGGCCCATTCCGGCGCCAAGGTGAAGAGCATGCCAACTGCGGCCCCCGCCGCCACGGCAGGCACGAGCGACCACCGCCAGCCTGACACGCGATGGCCGAGCAGCTTGCGAAGCAGCTTGGCCTTCGCGATCGACGCCAGGCCGAGCATGATCATAAGCGCAATGGCAGGCCCGGCCGCGGCAATCGTATCGTTCTTGATGTCGGCCACAGGGTGTACCGCCCGGATCAGGTGGACCAGGATCACTGAGAGGACCGCCTGCCCGGCGATCATTGCCACTGATATGGCAAGGTTGCGCTTGGCGGCGATGTAGATCAGCGCCGCCTCGCTCACCACCGCGGTCGCTGCAATCGCTTCGGCCGCGAGCAGCACGCCGAGCGCGCCGGCGCCACCCACGAACTTGGGGCCGACCAGCCCCATCACAGCCTCGCCCGGAATTCCGAGCGCAAGCGCGATGCCCACCTGCGCTGCGATGATCCAGAACCCGACCTGACGCACCTGGCGCGCCACCGCGCCCTTGTTGTCCTCGGCAAGGTTCTGGGTGATCACCGGCCCGAGGATGGGATCAAAGCTGGTCTTCAGCTTCTGCGGGAGCGAGGCAACCTGCTGCGCGACATAATAGATGCCGACGATCGCGGGCGAAAAGAACAGGCCGAGCAGCGCGATGTCGAGCCGCCGCGATCCCCACTCGATCGCATCGGCTCCGGCAAGCGGCAGGTTCTTGGTCATCATCTTGAGGATTTTGGCGGGATCGGGCGCCCAGCCGCGCGGCGGTCCATACTCGCGAAGTAGCGGCCAGATCGAAGCGGCAAGGGCCGCAACCGCCGAGATCGCGTAGGAGAGGATGAGGCCGTCACGCAGCGAATAGAAGGAGAAGCAGAACGCCGCGATGCTGATCGCCCACGGTTCGATCAGCGAGCGCGCGGTGACGGTGGCGCCGATGTTGCCGCGATAGGCGAGTGCTGCAAGCGCGATGTCGGAGCCGGTCCAAGCGAAAACGGTGAGCGGCAGCAGCCAGTCGAACCCGTTCACCTCCGAATTGGGGAACAGCAGGATCGGCCATTTCATCAGCACGGCGGACGCGATGATTGAGACGATCAGGCCGACCAGCAGCCCATCCCAGACGACGAGGACGTGGGGGCGCTTGGTGGTGGCGAGTTGCTGCGCCAACCCACGCTTCAGGCCGAGCGTCGCCAGCTGTGCCACGAACTCGACGATGATCGTCGCATAGGCAAACCGGCCAAGCACCGCTGCGCCGTACCAACGCCCGGCAATGAACAAGAACGGGAGCCGCGCGGCGAGGCGCAGGAGGAAACCGAGGAAGTTGGTCCGTCCCCCTTTCGCGAGCGCTGCGATGTCACCAGGGCCGGCTCCATCTGCCTTGGTGGGCGCCATGCTCAATGCGCGGCGCCCCAGCTCGGGCCAGTGCCAATCTCGACACCGAGCGGGACCGAGAGGCTCACCACCGGCGCGGCGGCGTTGGCCATGACCGTGCGGATCACTTCGGATGCCGCCGCTATGTCGCTCTCGGGAAGCTCGAACACCAGTTCGTCATGCACCTGCAGCAGCATCCGAACGCCGGATAACCCGGCGGCGGCAAGCGCCGGCCCCATACGTACCATCGCGCGCTTGATGATGTCTGCGCACGTGCCCTGAATCGGCGCATTTACTGCCTGCCGCTCGGCGGACTGGCGCTCGTTGGGGGTCTTGCCGCGGATGCCGGGCAGCCAGGTCTTGCGGCCGAACAGGGTCACGGTGTGGCCATGCTCGCGCGCGTAGGACACGGTATCGGCGATGTAGCGGCTCACGCCCGGATAACGCGCGAAATAGCGCTCCAGGATCGATGCCGCCTCGGCTCGATCGACACCCAGGCGCCCGGCAAGCCCGAAGGCGGAAATACCATAGAGGATCGCGAAGTTGATCGTCTTGGCGCGACCCCGGGTCTCGCGGTTCACCTCGCCGAACAGCTCCTGCGCGGTCAGATTGTGAATGTCGGCGCCGGTCGCGAACGCTTGCCTGAGTTCGGGCACGTCGGCCATGTGCGCGGCCAGCCGCAGCTCGATCTGCGAATAGTCGGCCGAGAGGATCACGTTGCCCGGTGCGGCCACGAAGGCATCGCGGATCCGCCGCCCGAGTTCGGTGCGGATCGGGATATTCTGGAGGTTCGGGTCGGTCGACGACAGCCGCCCGGTCTGCGCCACCGCGAGGCTGAAGCTGGTGTGGACGCGGCCCGTCTCGGCGTTGATCTGCTCCTGCAGCGCATCCGTGTAGGTCGATTTTAGCTTGGTGAGCTGACGCCATTCGAGCACCAGCCGTGCCACCTCGACGCCGTCTGCTGCAAGCCGCTCCATCTCGTTGACGTCGGTCGAGTAGACGCCGGTCTTGCCCTTGCGGCCGCCGGCAAGGCCCAAACGCTCGAACAGCACCTCTCCCAGCTGCTTGGGGCTGCCGATGGTGAAGGGACCACCTGCGGCCGCGTGGATCACGCTTTCGAGCCGCACGATCTCGACTGCATAGTCGGCGGACAGGCGTTTCAACTCGGCGCGATCGACCAGGATGCCCTCGCGCTCCATCGCCGCTACAACCGGCACCAGCGGGCGATCGACCATCTCGTACACCCGCGTTGCGGCTTCGCGGGCGAGGCGAGGCTTGAAGCGGTTCCACAGCCTGAGGGTCACGTCGGCATCTTCGGCGGCGTAGTGCGTCGCGCGATCGAGCGGCACCCGATCGAAGGTCTTCTGGGCCTTGCCGGTGCCGCACACATCCTTGAACGCGATCGTCGAGTGGGTGAGATGGGTCTTGCACAGATCGTCCATGCCATGCCCGTGCTTGCCGGCATCGAGATCGTAGGACAGCAGCATCGTGTCGTCATATGACACGATGTCGAGCCCGGCCCGCCGCAATACGAGCAGATCGAACTTCATGTTCTGCGCGATCTTGAGCACCGCCGGATCGGCGAGCAGCGGCCCAAGCTTCGCCAGCACCATCGCCCGCGGTAGTTGCGCGGGCGCCGTCTCCGCCAGGAGGCCTTCGCCTTCGCCCTTGTGCTCGATCGGGATATAGCAGGCCTTGCCCGGCGCGATGCAGAGGCTGATGCCCACCAGGATGGCGCGCATCGCGTCGAGATGATCGGTCTCGGTGTCGATCGCGACGAAGCCTTGCGCGCGAGCGTCAGCGATCCAGCGATCAAGAACCTCTTCGCTGACGACGGTCTGATAATCCTCGTGGACAAAGGGCGGCTCTTCGGATGCGGTCGCTTCCGGCACCGAGATCGCCACGGCCGGCGCGTCGCCCAGCTTGGTCAGCAGCGAGCGAAAGCCCATGTCCTCCAGGAACGCCCGCAGCGGCGCGGGAGGGATTCCCTGCAGGGCGAGTTCCTCGATCGGCTGGGGCAGCGGCGCCGCGCATTCCAGCGTCACCAGTCGCTTGGAGAGCCGCGCCATCTCTGCATGCTCGATCAGCGACTGCTTCAGCTTGGGTTTGGCGATCTGGTCGGTCGAGGTGAGCACGGATTCGAGGTCGCCGAATTGCTGGATCAGCTGGCTTGCCGTCTTCGGGCCAATCCCCGGCACGCCAGGCACATTGTCCACGCTGTCGCCCATCAGCGCCAGCACGTCGCCGAGCCGATCTGGGCCGACGCCGAACTTCCCGATGACGTACTCCGGCCCGATCCGCCGATCGTTCATCGTATCGAGCATGTCGAGGCCCGGCTCGATCAGCTGCATCAGATCCTTGTCGGACGAGACGATCGTCACCAGCCAGCCGGCTGCGAGCGCCGCTTTGGAGTAGCAGGCGATGATGTCGTCCGCTTCCAGTCCTTCCGTCTCGATGCACGGCACGGAGAAGGCGCGCGTCGCCTCGCGGATCAGCGGAAACTGAGGCACAAGATCTTCGGGCGGCGGCGGGCGGTGCGCCTTGTACTGATCGTACATCTCGTTGCGGAAGGTCTGCGACGAGGCATCCAGGATCACGGCGAGATGGGTCGGTCCGTCTGCGCCATGCAATTCGGCGATCAGCTTCCACAGCATGGTGGTGTAGCCATAGACCGCGCCGGCGGGAACGCCGTGTCGGTTCGTAAGCGGCGGAAGCCTGTGATAGGCGCGGAAAATGTAACTGGAGCCGTCGACGAGATAGAGGTGATTGGCTGCCATGATGCCGGTCTAGCAAGCGCGCGAGGCGAAGGCGACAGGCGTTGATCGCGACGTGATTGCCGGAGGCGCTTGGCAGGCGCGCTGTGGCCGGGCTACCATGAACGTCATGCCGATCCTGCGCTTTGCTGCTGCCTTGCTTGCCCTGATGACGCCCGGGTTCGTGCAGGCGGGTCTGTTTTCGAGGCATGCGATCGGCGTTGCGGATGTCTATGGCGGCCCGCGTCCGATGACGGTGAGCGCCCCGGATGGTCACACGCGGGCGATCGCGCGGTTCTCGGACTGGGCACCCGATGACGATTCTAAGGACCGGCTAAGCGTCTTCATCGGCGGCGACGATCATGATTTTCCAGGCGGCGCCAAGACCGAGTTGCTGTGGGCGCCGGATTCGCGCGCGCTCGCCGTAACGGCGAACAGTGCGGATGCCGATGGTGGGTTCGAGACCTCGATCCTCGTGCGCAAGCCCAAGGGCCGTCACTGGCGCGAGATCGACCTTACCGACACCATCACGGCGCTGTTCGCGTCTCGGATGCGCTGCGACGACGATGCCGAGATCCCGGACATCGGGGCGGTGGGCTGGACAAGCGGGCAGCGGCTGATCGTCGCTGCGCAAGTTCCGGCCGATGCCGGTTGTGCGAACGTCGGCGCATTCATGGCCTACATCGTCGACGTGCCGAGCGGCGACGTGCTCATGCAAGTGACGCCGGCGGCTCTGCGACAGCGCTACCGGCATATGCTGGGCACAGCTCTTCTCGCGTCGGCAGGTCGCCACCGTCATCGCAGTCGCTAAGGGACCAGAATCGTGTCCTTCGCTTCCGCCAGCGTGTCGGGATAATCGAGCGTGTAGTGAAGCCCGCGGCTTTCCTTGCGGGCCAGAGCGCAGCGGACGATGAGATCCGCTACCTCTACGAGATTCCGGAGCTCGATCAGGTCAGCAGTGACGCGGAACTCACCATAATAATCCTCGACCTCGCGGCGCAGCATCTTGATGCGGTGTTGGGCGCGCTCCAGCCGCTTGGTGGTACGCACGATGCCGACATAGTCCCACATGAAGCGGCGAATTTCGCGCCAATTATGCTGGACGATCACCTCTTCGTCCGAGTGGGTGACGCGGCTTTCGTCCCACGGGCGGATCGCCGGTGGCGCGGGCATCTCGTCGAAGTGACGGCCGATGTGGAGGGCAGCCGCCTCGCCGAACACGAAGCACTCCAGCAGCGAGTTCGACGCAAGTCGATTGGCACCGTGCAATCCCGACTGCGTGCATTCGCCTGCGGCATAGAGGCCAGGCAGATCGGTGCGGCCCTTCAGATCGACGATGATCCCGCCGCAAGTATAGTGCTGGGCGGGCACGACCGGGATCGGCTGGGTGGTGATGTCGATGCCGAGCCCGAGCAGCTTGGCGTAGATCGTCGGAAAATGGTGCTGCACGAATTCGGGCGGCTGGTGGCTGATGTCGAGATGGACATAGTCAAGGCCGAGCCGCTTGATCTCGTGATCGATCGCACGCGCCACGATATCGCGGGGAGCAAGTTCCGCGCGCGCATCGAAGTCGGGCATGAAGCGATGGCCGGCACCCGGCACGCCCGGCGGGAGCTTGAGCTGCCCGCCCTCGCCACGCATCGCCTCGGTGATCAGGAAGTTCTTGACCTCGAGGTTCCACAGGCAGGTCGGGTGGAACTGCATCATCTCCATGTTGGAGACCCGCGCTCCGGCCCGCCAAGCCATCGCGATGCCGTCGCCCGTAGCCCCTCGCGGCGCGGTCGAATAAAGGTAGGTGCGGCCCGCGCCCCCGGTCGCCAGGATCGTCGCCTTGCCGGTGTAGAGCTCGACCTCACCAGACCGGCGGTTGAGAGCGTAGACTCCCCAGACCCGCCCGTCGCCCAAGTAGCGCTCGCCATGACGCGAGGTGGCGAGGTCCACGGCCGCCATGTCGGGTACCAGCGTGATGTTCGGATGCGCCACCGCCGCCGCTTCCAGCGCAGCCTGCACGGCATGGCCGGTCGCGTCGTCGACATGCGCGATGCGGCGGTGACTATGACCGCCTTCGCGGGTGAGATGCAGCGCATTGCCGACCTGGTTGAACGGTACCCCGAGCTGCACCAGCCGCGCGATTGCCGCCGGTGCGCTCTCGATCACGAACTCGACGGTCGCGCGATCGTTCAGCCCCGCGCCCGCAACCATCGTGTCCTCAACGTGATGCTCGAAGCTGTCGCCCTCCTCGAGCACCGCGGCGATGCCGCCCTGTGCCCAGTTGGTCGATCCTTCGGACAGCCCTCCCTTGGCGAGCACCACAACACGGAAGCGCTCGGCAAGCGACAGGGCGGCAGTCAGCCCTGCGGCGCCCGATCCGACGATGACGACGTCGTACTGCCGCACACCCTCGGCCGCCGTTGCCATGTCAGGCGGCGATCTTGTTCGATGTCAGGGTGAGGAACACATCCTCCAGATCGGCTTCGCGGGTGGACACGTCGACGATGCCGTAGCCGGCCGACGCCAGCGCACTCAGCACCTCGCCGGCGTTCACCTTGCCCTTGTGATAGGTGATCGCGATTGTGCGCTCCCCCTTCAGCTCGCTCTTCTCGAAGCAGGCAATGTCGGGCGCGGCGGCAATGTCGCGGTCAAGTGTCACCTCGACCACCTTCTCCTGCGCCTTGGCGAGCAGCGAGGCGGTCGGTTCGTTGGCGATCAGGCGGCCATGGTTGATGATCGCGATACGGTCGCAGAGCTGCTGCGCCTCCTCGAGGTAGTGCGTGGTCAGCACCACGGTTACGCCCTGGTCGTTGAGCTTACGCACATAGGCCCACAATTGCTGGCGAAGCTCGATGTCGACGCCGGCGGTCGGTTCGTCGAGCACCAGCACCGGCGGCGAATGCGCCAGCGCCTTGGCGACGAGCAGCCGCCGCTTCATGCCGCCTGAGAGCGTGCGCGCGAATGCATTGGCCTTGTCTTCGAGGTGAACCGCCCGGAGCAGCTCCATCGTCTTCCGCTCAGCCGCAGGGATGCCGTAGAGCCCGGCCTGGATCTCGAGCGCCTCGCGCGGGGTGAAGAACGGATCGAACAGGATTTCCTGCGGCACGACGCCGATCGCACGCTTGGCGTTGCGCGGATGCTCGTCGATGTCGAAGCCCCAGATCTCGGCTGTACCACCCGTCTTGTTGACCATGCCCGACAGGATGTTGATCAAAGTCGACTTGCCGGCGCCATTGGGCCCGAGCAGACCGAAGATCTGGCCGCGAGGCACGTCGAAGCTGACCCCGTGGAGCGCGGTCTTGCCTCCGGCATAGGTCTTCTCGAGGTTCTGGATGCGGATCGCGGCGTCAGTCATGCGAGGGCAGATAGACCTTGCACAGACACGCCGCTAGGGGCGCTGCCGTTAACCCTGAGCCTTCATCGTTCCTTAGGCATTTGCGCCGATCTTCTTCGTATGACCCAGGCTGCTCTCCCCAGCATCGTACGCGGATCGCGCTTTGCCCTCGCCGCGGCTGTGCTGCTCGCGTTGCTCGTCACCGTCGTCGAGGTGCCGCAGTCAGTACCGATCACATCAGCCGCGCCTGCAGCGATCGCCTGATTGATCCCCGTCGGCTCGCTTGCTATTCGGCGCCGGTGAGCACGAGCCAGCCTGAAACGATCCGAGTCACCGCTTCGCGCGTCGTGTGCGATGGTGCCAGCGACATCCCTTCGGGTGCCGCGCTCGGCCACCCGCGGGTTTTCCTCGAGATCGACGAGACTGGATTCGTCGAATGCGGCTATTGCGATCGTCGCTTCGTGCTGGTCGGCGGACCTGCGGATCGGAACTCTGGCGATCGTAGCGAGGCCGCCTGAGCCTTTGACCTGCCGATCGCCGCGCCTATATCTTGCGGCATGACGAGCCCCATCGATCCCCGCACATTCCTCTATCGCGATGCCTTCGATCCGGAAGCGGCGAAGCGGCTTACCACCTCGGCGCTTGGTAGCTGTGACGATGGGGAACTTTACCTCCAATATTTGACGTCGGAAAGCTTCGGCTTCGACGATGGGCGGCTGAAGACGGCGGACTTCACTACCCAGTCGGGCTTTGGCCTACGCGGCGTTTCGGGCGAGACGACCGCCTTCGCGCACGCCAACGAGATCTCGGAAGCGGCGATACGGCGCGCCGCCGAGACGATGCGCCTGCTCGATCCCGCCGCGAACGCCAAGTCGCCGCCGCCGGTTCGCACCAACCGGCACCTCTATGGCGAAGCCAACCCGCTCGACCTCGTGCCGTTCGCCAAAAAGGTGGACCTCTGCCAGCAGATCGATGCTTTGGCCCGCGCCCGCGATCCTCGCGTCGCGCAGGTCTCGGTCGGGCTGTCCGGTACGTGGAGCGTCGTCGAGATTGTGCGGCCCGACGGCTTCCTTGCCACCGATGTGCGGCCGCTCGTCCGGCTAAACGTCTCGATTGTGGCGGAAGCGAACGGCCGGCGTGAGACGGGCTTCTTCGGCCTCGGCGGCCGTTACCTCTATGATCGCCTGTTCGAGCCCGCGACCTGGTCGCGGGCCATCGACGAGGCGCTGAACCAGGCATTGGTCAATCTCGAGGCGGTGGCGGCGCCGGCCGGCGAGACGACGGTGGTCTGCGGCCCCGGTTGGCCCGGCGTGCTGCTCCACGAGGCGATCGGCCATGGACTTGAGGGTGACTTCAACCGCAAGGGCTCCTCTGCCTTTTCGGGCCGCCTTGGTGAGCGGGTCGCGGCGCCCGGCGTCACCGTGGTCGATGATGGCTCGCTCGGCGAGCGCCGAGGATCGCTTTCGATCGACGACGAGGGCACGCCAACGCAGGCCAATGTGCTGATCGAGGACGGTATCCTCAAAGGCTATATGCAGGATCGGCTGAACGCGCGGCTGATGGGCGTGCCGGCAACCGGCAATGGCCGTCGCGAGAGTTTCGCGCACGCGCCGATGCCGCGGATGACCAACACCTTCATGCTTGGCGGCAAGGACGATCCGGCCGAGATCCTCAGCCGCGTGAAGACCGGCATCTACGCCAAGAGCTTCGGCGGAGGACAGGTGGACATTACGTCCGGCAAGTTCGTCTTTACCTGCACCGAGGCCTACAAGATCGAGAATGGTAAGCTCGGTGCGCCGATCAAGGGAGCGACGCTGATCGGCGATGGCCCTTCGGTGCTGACGCGCGTGCAGGCGATCGGCAACGACATGGCGCTGGACGAGGGCATCGGCATCTGCGGCAAGGGCGGCCAGTCGGTTCCCGCGGGCGTCGGCCAGCCAACCCTGCTGATCGATCGGCTCACCGTCGGCGGCACGGCGGCTGCGGCTGCCTGATGATCCAAGCCTGATGGCGCTCGTCGAGATCGACAGTTTTCCAGACCGCATGATCGCGGAGATCGCACGCGGTCGCCTTGCGGCAGAGGGTATCGAGGCGGTGCTTTTCGATGGTGGGGTAGCAGGGCTGGGCCTCGGCGGGCTCCTCCCCGCACGCCTGATGGTCGACGAAGCCGACAAGGCTCGAGCTTTGCGATGGCTGAAACCTGACGCCTGGGGCTCTGCCTGCAAAAGCGGCATCTTCTAACATCTGCCTAAGAGACGGGCAAACGCTGCGCCTCTGCATTGTGCTGCACCGCGAAAAGGCGGGGCCTTCCGGATGGCACGGCTCTTGCGACCGAGAGGCTCGGGCAAGAGCAGGGAGGCGGCATGAAACTGATCATCGCGATCATCAAGCCATTCAAGTTGGACGAAGTACGCGAAGCGCTCTCGGGCGTGGGAATCGCCGGCATGACGGTGACCGAGGTCAAAGGGTTCGGCCGGCAGAAGGGCCAGACCGAGATCTACCGCGGCGCCGAATATTCCACGAACATGGTGCCGAAGATCAAGGTCGAGGTCGCTTGCGCTACCGATCTGGCGCCGCGCGTCGTCGAGGCGATCCAGCAATCGGCCAACACCGGCGCGATCGGCGACGGCAAGATCTTCGTGCTCGACCTCGGTCACGCGGTGCGCATCCGCACCGACGAGATCGACGAAT
>CAXTBZ010000030.1:0-26379 GCA_964242855.1 uncultured Sphingomonadaceae bacterium | reverse complement strand
TCTGCTCGACCGCCCATTTGAGCGCGCGCACCGCCTTGGCGGGCTCGGTCACCACGGGCGAGAGCAGGTGCGGGATATCGTCGTAGATGCTGAGTTCGAGCATCTTGGGGTCGATCATGATCATCCGGCACTGCTTGGGCGTGAGCCGGTAGAGCAGCGACATGATCATGCAGTTGAGGCCGACCGACTTGCCTGATCCGGTCGTGCCGGCGACGAGCAGATGCGGCATCGGCGCCAGATCGGCGATCACCGGATCGCCGGCGATGTTCTTGCCGAGGATGATCGGCAGTTGCGCGGTGCCATCCTCGAACTGATGGCTTGCCACCATCTCGGAGAAGACGACCGGTTCGCGTTTGGCATTCGGAAGCTCGATCCCGATCACGGTGCGACCCGGTATGGTCGCGATCCGCGCTGACAGCGCCGACATGTTGCGCGCGACATCGTCGGCCAGTGCGATGACACGGCTGGCCTTGATCCCTGATTCGGGCTCCAGCTCGTACATGGTGACCACCGGCCCCGGGCGAACCTGGCTGATGCTGCCCTTGACGTGAAAGTCGTCCAGCACGGTTTCGAGCAGCCGGGCGTTGCGCTCGAGCGCGGCCTTGTCGATTGCCTGACCGCTGCCCGGCGGCACCGGCGCCAGGAGATCGATCGAGGGCAGCACGTATTCATCGCGTAGATCGAGCGAGGTCTGGCGCTGCTTGCCCTCCGGCTTCTTGGGCGCGATCTGGCGATCGGAGATGATCGGGCGCGACGGCGCGCGCGGCTGCTTGGCGGTGGCAATCGGCAGCGCTTCGTCGACGTCCTCTTCATCATCGATCGCCGGCATCTCACGGCGCATCGCGCGCGGCTTGGCGATGCGCGCGACCGGTTTGGAGCTTGAGCGGCCCGTACGCATGAGCCAGGCACGCTCGTCCGCCTCCAGGCCGATCGCCTTGATCCACAGAGCGATGCCGGCGACGAGGAAGATCAACTCCAGGGCATAGCGTAGCGGCGTAGCGAAACCCGGCGCGGGGATCAGCCCCAAGCCTGCATCCACCGCAGCGCCGCCGCCGATGCCGAAGGCGCCGCCCCAACCCGCCGGCAGCAGGAGGCTCGCGCCCTCGTGGAACAAGGCGAGCGCAGTGCCCGCCAGCATCAGCGCCAGCAGCGTCAGCAGCGATGCACGCCCCCAGCGCCCCGAGTCGCGCCCGCGCACCAGCCGGATACCGGGCAGCAGCACGATCGGCACCCACGCGCCTGCGATCACGCCGAACAGAGTCAGCAGCGCGTCTGCGGCCCAGGCGCCGATCGGGCCGATCCAATTGAGCGTCTGCCCGCCGGAGACGGTATTGATCGCCGAATCCGCCCGATGGTAGCTCGCCAGCGCGAATGCGAGCGCAAGCCCCGCGACGATCAGCGCAAGTCCCGCGATCAAGCCGCTCGATCGGGTCAGAACGCGCGCGACTTTCTCGCGCATCGGCGCCACCCGCACCGCCACACTGCCCGCCATGTCCGTCGCTCCCCGTTGAGGCTTCGTGCCCCAAATGTTCCGCATCGGCACCCTGACTCTCCAAATCCTATTCGTCAATGCCGCCGCTTCCGTGATCTCCCGATGCCCGCTAGAGCGGAGCGCATGAGCGACACCCTGCGCAGCGACGTGATCATCTTGGGCGCCGGGCTGGTCGGTTGCGCGCTTGCAACGGCGCTGGCGAAGGGCGGCGTCACCAGCATCCTCGTCGATCCCGCGCAGCCCCAGGCGATCCGCGACGCGCACTTCGATGGCCGCGCCTCGGCGGTCTCATCGAGCTCGTGGCGGATGATGGAGACGATTGGGGTCACGGAGCGCTTTGCCGAGCACGCCAACCCGATCGAGCGGATCGAGGTTGGCGAACAGGGCGCGCGCGGGCTGCTGGCGTTTCAGCCGGATCTGGTCAACGACGGCCCGCTCGGCCGGATGGTCGAGAACCGTTACCTCCGCGTCGGCCTGCGCGAAGCGGCGGAGGCGGCGGATGGCGTCACCGTGCTGATGGCGAGCCGGCCCGCGCACGTCGAGCGCGACGCATCAAACGCGCAGGTCACGCTGGAGGACGGCCGGGCGCTTCGTGCCGGCCTGCTCGTTGGTGCCGAGGGGCGCCGCTCGCCGACGCGCGAGGCCGCCGGGATCGCGGTCGCGCGCTGGGATTACCGCCATGTCGCGATCGTCGGCATGCTCGATCACACGATCGATCACCGCAACGTCGCGCACGAGCTGTTCTACACTGCCGGCCCCTTCGCGCTGCTGCCGATGCTCGGCGGGCACCGCTCGGCGCTGGTGTGGACCGTCTCCGAGGCCGACGCGCCGGCAATGCTGACGTTGTCGCCGCGCGCGTTCGTGGCGGAGGCCCAGAAGCGGATGGGCGGGATGCTCGGCGATCTCACGCTGTCGGCGCCGCTGGCGAGTTATCCGCTTGGCTTCCACCATACGACACGGATCACCGCCGAGCGGCTGGCGCTGGTGGGAGACGCCGGCCACGGCATCCACCCGATTGCCGGTCAGGGCGTCAATCTCGGTTTCCGCGACGCCGCCGCTCTCGCCGAGGTCCTGATCGAAGGCGTCCGCCTCGGCCTCGATCCCGGCGACGCGCAGCTGCTCGGCCGCTACGAACGCTGGCGGAGCCTCGACACGTTCCTGGTCGCCGCCGCCACCGACAGCCTCACCCGCCTGTTCGGCGTACCGGGCAGGGCCGCCAGCCGCGTCCGGCGCTTCGGCATCGGCATGGTGAACCGCGTCCCGCCGCTGAAGGCCTTCTTCATGGCCGAGGCGCGCGGCGAAAGCGGCGCGATGCCGAAGCTGCTGACCGGGCAGCTGGTGTAATGGCGTTCACTTTGCTGGCGCTGGCGAACGGGCACAGCTCGCTGGAGTTTGACCCAGAAGACATCGATGCGGTCGGCGCAATCATTCGTGAGCAGTTCGGCAAGCCAGATATTGTTCGTTACACTTTCAGCGCGGAATACCGGTTTGGCGGCTGCAGCTTTGCGTTCCAAAATGAATGGGGCGATCCTTGTTTGATTTCTGGGTTGGCGGAGGGAGATGACATCCTCAGATCGATTTATGAGATCCTAGTCTCTCAAAGCTTGTCACCCCGGGCTTGACCCGGGGTCCCGCTGCCTTGCCCATAAAAGAAGCGGGACCCCGGCTCAAGGCCGGGGGGGGGCGGGGTGGTCAGGTGCCAGTTTCGATCCGCCGCGCTTCCTCTACAAGCAGCACTGGCACGCCCTTGCGGATCGGATAGGCCAGTCCCGCCTCATCGGAGATCAATTCCCGTTCTTCCAGCCTGAGCGGTGTCCTCGTCGCCGGGCACACCAGCACCGCCAGCAGCTCCGGATCGATCACAGCCCGCCCCTCACTGCAGCGTCGCTCCGTCGTCCTCGCCGTCGCTGTCGTCGAAGCGGAAGAAGCGGAGGAACTGCACCACCAGATCGGCGCGCACCGCGATGTCGGGGGCTTCGAGCAGCGCCTGCTTGGTGGCGACGTCGAAGGGCGCGACCTGCGCGACGCCGTTGACCAGCCCCTCGTCGTCCAGGCGCTCCACCGCCGCCCAGTCGATCGCATAGCCCTTGGCATCGGCATAGCGGCGCGCCTCGCGCTCGAGATCGGCGCGGAGCGCAATGCCGAGCGCGGCCGGTTCGTCCCCGTCGCGCGCGAACTCGGCGATGTCGGCCTCGACCTGGCGGAACGCCGTGGACACATCGAGTTCACTCACCAGGCGGAAGCGGGTCAGCCCTTCCAGCACGACATTGTAGCGGCCGTCCTCCATCGCCTCGACCTCGGCGATGCGCCCGATGCAGCCGACGTCGAACAGCGCCGGCTTGCGCCCGCTCTCCTCGCGCGGCTGGATCATGCCGATCCGGCGATCGCGCGCCATCGCGTCCGAGATCATCGCGCGATAGCGTGGTTCGAAGATGTGGAGCGGCAGCATCGCGCGGGGGAAGAGCAGCGCCCCGCCAAGCGGGAAGATCGAAAGCCGCGCCACGCGGTCAGCCGAACAGGATCGCGGACAGGCGCCGCCGTTGCGCGCTCACCCACGGATCCTCCAGGCCTACGGCGGCGAACAGCGTCAGCAATCGCTCGCGCGCGGCGCCCTCGTTGTGCGTGCGATCCTGCGCGATCGAGGCGAGCAGCTGGTCGGCCGCGCCCTCGCGATCGCCCACCGCCATCAGCCCGCCGGCATATTCGTACCGCGTATCGGGGTTCGTCGGGTCGGCATCTACGGCCGCCTTGAGGCCTGCCAGATCGTCCACTGGCACCGCCTCCTTCGACAAAGCGATCGCCGCTGCCACCTGCGCGATCGCCGGATCCTTCGCCTTGTCGGCGGGCAGAGCGGCGATCAGCGCGTCGGCATCGTCGACCCGATCGAGCGTAAGCAGCGCGCGTGCATGGCCCGCCGTCGCCGCGACATGCTCGGGCGCCATCTCGGCGACCTGTTCGAAGATCGAGAGCGCGCGCTCCGCATCCCCGCCGGCCAGGATCTGCTCGCCCATCGCGACATACTGCTCGACGTCCTGCGCCTGCGGATCGGCGTCGCCGCCTTCGATCGGCAGCTGGGTCAGCAACTGATCGAGCATCCGGGTCAGCTGCGATTCGGTCCGCGCCGGCGTCAGGTCGGCAACCGGCTGACCCTGGAAGATCGCATAGACCGTCGGGATCGAGCGGACTTGGAACTGGGCGGCAATGAACTTGTCCTTGTCGACGTCGATCTTGACCAGCTTCACGCCCTTTGCGGCGTAATCGGCGCAGACCTTCTCGATCACCGGGCCCAGCTGCTTGCACGGCCCGCACCACTCCGCCCAGAAGTCGACGACCACCAGCTGGGTCATCGAAGGCTCGACGACATCGCGCCGGAACACCTCCACCGCCTCGCGGTCGGCCGCGCTCATCCCCAAGGTTGCCACGTCATGCTCCTGTCGTATCGTCGATCGATCGTGCCGCCTTATGTGGGCGCGGGCGGGGCGCTGCCAAGCCCCGCTAATATTTGCAGGCAACAGGCTTGCCCGGCCCCCTCCCCTTTGCTAGTGGGCCGGCCTCCCGCGACGGGCTCCTGCCCATCGCCGACGCCAGAGCGGGCGTAGCTCAGGGGTAGAGCACAACCTTGCCAAGGTTGGGGTCGAGGGTTCGAATCCCTTCGCCCGCTCCAGTCTTCCGATCGACCGATCTCAAGCGACCAGCTTCAGCTGTGCGCTTTCCAGTTCCAGCAGGTGCTGCTTTGCGGCCAAGCCGCCGGCGAAGCCGGTCAGCGCGCCGTTGGTGCCGATCACGCGGTGACAGGGCGCTATGATCGATAGCGGATTGCGGCCGTTGGCGGCGCCGACAGCGCGCACCGCCTGCGGCCGCCCAATCTGCCGCGCGATCGCGGCGTAGCTTCGGGTCTCGCCGAACGGGATCGTGAGCAGCGCCTGCCATACCAGCAGCTGAAACCCGGTGCCGCGCAGATCGAGTGGCACGGTGAAGCGCGTGCGTTCGCCGGCGAAATACTCGGTGAGCTGGCGTTCGGCATCCTCCAGGACGGCATGATCGCCGGCTTGCGCCTGTACGGCGAAGCGCACCCGATCCGGCCGGTCCCCTTCCCAGAGGACCGCGGCCAATCCGGCGTCGGATGCGACCAAGGTCAGCATGCCGACGGGCGAGGGCATGGTCTTGCTGTGCAGAATCATCGTCGAACCTCTTGGCCGATGTCTGCACGACTCCTAGCCGATCGCGCCGCCGCTCACGCCCCCTGCTTGCGCTCAAAGCGAGACGCGAACTCCGGCGAAGCCACCATAATCATTGCCCTCGTCGCGCGAGAAGGTGGTGTGCACCGTGCCTTCGATCGAGATGCGCTCGCCAAGATGTGCCGTTATACCGCCGGCAACGTCACCGAAAGCTTTCTTGGATGCGCTGGCGATCGTGAAGCGATTGACGATGTCGGGCGCGATTGCAGGAGCGTAGAGCACGTCGCGCCCGTCGCCTCGCAGGCCCTTGTCGGCGGTGGCGCGCAGCCATGGTGCCACGGCGGGGCTGAGTTCGGGGCGCCACTCGATCCCGGCCGATCCTTCCACCGTATCGATCTTCTGGCGGCCGACGATCAGGTTGGCGGCCGCGTCGCCGCTTTCCGCATAGCCGTCGAGCTTGCTGTGCGTATAGGCCACGCCCGCGACCGGGCCGATCCGGCCGATCCCGGTCTGTGCCAGCCAGCCGGCGCGGCCACCGGCGACGATGCTGTTCGCGTGCGGCGTGGCGGTCAGCGGATCGGCGACGCCGCTGCGGCGGATCTCGACATGATGCCAGCCATAGCCGCCATAGCCTTGCACGAAGAGGCTTCCGGTGTCGTAGACCGCGTAGCCACCGACCTGATAGCTTTTCGCCTTTGCTGCGTCGTCCGCCACGTTGCTGCTGTCGGCATGCGATTTGGCCCAGCTGAAAATCGCACCCGCGACGAGCGGCCCGTGGCGCAACTCGGCCCCTCCGGTCGCGCCGTAGGAATGATAGCGGTAGCCGTCTGCCGTGTCGTCCAGATCGTAATGCGCGTGATTGCCGGTGAACTGCACGTAGGCAGAAAGCCCGTCGCGCCCCTTGGCGTCGCGCGCGAGATCGAGACGGCCGTTGATCGTGCGCCCGAAATCCTGCGCGGCGTTCTGGACGAGATCGCCCGACGCGCGGAAGCTGTACGGCGCGTCGAGCTGGTTGGCCGCATATTCGCCGACCAGCGTGAAACCGGCCGAGGTCAGGTGCACGCCGTCGACGTAGAACAGATACTGCGATTGCAGCGTCGGGTTGTTCAGGCAGGCCTGGGGGCAGGCGTCGGTCACATCGGTGAAGCCGAAGCGGGCCGGATCGGCGCGGACCGTGGCGCCGATCGCCGTGATGTCGACATAGGCGACCTGAACACCCGACGCTGCGATCGGGGCGAGCACCGCCTGCATGCGCGTATTGTAGGCGACAGAGAAGGCTGTTCCCGCCGCCGCACTCGGCTGCCCGATCGCCTCGGCGAGCTGGCCGACATCGCCTGCGGTCCAGACCAGATGGCGGATGCCGCGGCTGACCAGCGCGTTCAGCCCTGCAGTGGCTTCGCCCGCCGTGACCGCAGCGGCGGCATCGGCGCCGGCGACCGTGCCCCCGGCGATCCGATAGCCCCGCGCATCGTTGCCGCCGACCGAGAACACCGCCAGATCGTCGGGCTTGAACTGTAGGCCACCGGTCGGGATGGTGACGGCAACACCGGAATCGTAGAAGTTGCCGCCGTTGGTGAACGCTTGCCATTCCTGCTGGAAGCCGGGCAGGAAGCCGTTCAGGGCGACGTTGCCGCTGCCCGCCTCGGCACCGCCGATCGCATAATTGTCCTGCGAAACGCCGTAGATCTGCGCAATCGTATCGACGAAGTTGGTGCCGCCCGAGAAGCGGCCGGTCGGGTATTCGGCAGGGAAGAACGGCCCGAGGATAGCCTTGACGTTGCCGATGTCTGCGTAGCTGTCGCCGAACGCGACCACCCGATCATAGCCGCGCGCCTGAAGCGGAGCCACGAACGCGCACGTGCCGAGTGCGGCGGCCATCGCCACCTTGACCATCTGTCTCAAAGCAACCTCCCTTGGAGCTGACGTTTTGCTTGACGCCTTGCCGCACCCGTAATCCTTTTGACGCATGAGTGACAAGGGCCGCGCGGGCTTGCGACGCCGCTGTGTGCATGTTTTAAGGCACCTTCTTGCAGGCACGACAGGTGCCGCTCGCCGAAGGGTCTCGTTCATGCGTCTCGCTCCCATCTTCTGCCTCGCGTCTCTGCTGATGGCGCTAGGCGCACCGGTGCACGCTGCCGACAAGACGCCCGACCCGAAGGACACCGCCAAGGACGCCGCTAAGGCCGACACCGATCTCACGCCATTCCCCGCGCCCAAATCGCTCAAGCAATCGGCGGTGATCGGCGGCAGGCGGGTCGACTATGTCGCCACAGTCGGCTCGATCCCGGTAAAGGACGAGAAGGGCAAGGTGACCGGCGAGGTGGTCTATACCGCCTACACGATACCCGGCCGAGGCGCAGCGCGGCCGGTTACCTTCGCCTTCAATGGTGGGCCGGGCGCGGCATCGGTCTACCTGAACCTCGGCGCGATCGGCCCCAAGCGCGTCGAGTTCGGCCGCAACGGCGATACGCCGTCCGATCTCGCGGTGTTGCACGACAACGCCAACAGCTGGCTCGATTTCACCGATCTGGTCTTCATCGATCCGATCGGCACCGGGTTCTCGCGCACCCGTGTTGACGGCGACCAGAGCAAGAAGCTGTTCTTCAAGGCCGACGAGGACATCCATTACCTCAGCCGCGTCGTCTATGACTGGCTGCAGCAGAACGGCCGCATGACGAGCCGCAAGTATCTCGTCGGCGAAAGCTATGGCGGTTATCGCGTGCCGCGCCTCGCCTATTATCTCCAGACCAAGCTCGGCGTGGGCCTGTCGGGCATCACGATGGTCTCGCCCTATCTCGATCCCCCGGCGACGGGCGGGGACGATGCGCTGTCGCCGCTGCCGTGGATGATCAACCTGCCGTCGATGGCGGCAGGCAATCTCGAACGACAGGGCAAGCCGCTGGATGAGGCGGCGCTCGCTGCGGTCGAGCAATATGATCGCACGCAGTTCGTGACCGACTATCTGGCCGGTGTCCGCGACAAGGCGGCGACCGATCGCCTCTCCGCCCATGTCGCCGATCTGATCGGGTTGGACCCCGTGCTGGTCCGTCGGCTGGACGGGCGTGTCGACATCGAGACGTATCTGCGCGAGATCCGCAAGTCCCAGGGCCTCGTCGGCTCGGTCTACGACTCGAACGTGACCGCCTTCGACCCCTTCCCGGCCGACGCCAGCCCGCGCGGGTTCCACGATCCCCTGCTCGAGGCATTGCTGGCACCGACGACCTCGGCGATGTCGGACTTCGTGGTCAACCAGGTCGGCTGGAAGGTCGACGGCCACTACGAGGCGCTTTCCGATGCCGTCGGCGAGGCGTGGGATCGCGATACCGTCAACAACGATGCGCCGGTTAACGATCTCCGCCGGGCGGTGGCGATCGATCCCAAGATGGCGGTGAACATCGTTCACGGGTGGGACGATCTCTCCTGCCCCTACTTCGCCTCGCGGCTGATCGTGGCGCAGATGCCGAGCTTCGGTGGACCCAATCGCGTGCAGCTCCACATGTACCCCGGCGGCCATATGTTCTACGCGCGGCCCGACAGCGGCGCCTCGCTTCGCCGCGACATCATGGCCTCTTACGGGGCAATGTGATGAGGCTCGGGTTCCTGGCGATTGCGGCGCTGCCGCTGCTGGCTGCAGCACCCCCGGCTCTGGTGACACCCGCCGAGCTATCCGCGACCGTGAAGGAGATCGCGTCCGATCCCTATGGCGGGCGCGCGCCGGGCACGCCGGGAGAGGCGAAGACGATCGCCTACCTCGTCGCGCGCTTCAAGACGCTCGGGCTGCAGCCGGCCGGCCCTGGCGGGCAGTGGACACAGACGGTGCCGATGATCCACGATGTCGCAGGCAAGCCGGTGAAACTGTCGATCGGTGTCGGCGGCAAGGACCTCGCTCCGGTCGTCGGCACCGATATCGCGCCGGGTACCACCCGCGCGACCGATCGCGTCCAGATTGCCGCCGCGCCGCTGGTCTTCGTCGGCTATGGCGTCTCGGCACCCGAACGGGGGTGGGACGATTTCAAAGGCGTCGACCTTCACGGCAAGGTCGCATTCTTCCTCGTCAACGATCCCGATTACGAGGCGCAGGCCGGTGACGGCGCCTTCGGCAAGTTCGGCGGCAAGGCGATGACCTATTACGGCCGCTGGACCTACAAATATGAGGAAGCGGCACGGCGCGGCGCGATCGGGGCGCTGATCGTGCATGAGGACGGGCCGGCGGGCTATGGCTGGAACGTCGCCGGCAACAGCGTCGGCGGCACCTACGCGCTACCGGTGGCGGCGGGCCAGCCGCAGCCGGTCGCGTTGCAGAGCTGGATCGCGCAAGCCTTTGCGGACAAGCTGTTCAAGGCGGCTGGCCTCGATCTCGCGACGCTCAAGCAGCAGGCGCGGCAGAGCGACTTCCACCCGGTCGAGCTCAAGAATGCGAGGCTGTCGGTCGACATGCCGGTGACATCCGATCGGATCGAGAGCCACAATGTGCTCGCCAAGATCACCGGCACCACCCACCCGGACGAGACCCTGCTCTACGGTGCCCACTGGGACGCCTACGGCATCGGCGCACCCGACGCGCAGGGCCGCACGATCCGGCCCGGCGCCAACGACGATGGGCTGGGCGTTGCCGCTGAGCTTGCGCTTGCCAGGGCATTCAAAGCGGGGCCGGCGCCGCAGCGTACGATCGCCTTCGGGGTATGGACGGCCGAGGAGCGTGGCCTGCTCGGTTCGGAATTCTATGCGCAGAACCCGGTCTTCGATCCGGCGAAGACGGTCGGCAACCTCACCATCGACATTCTCCAGACCGCCGGGCCGGCGCACGACGTCGTGCTGATCGGCGCCGGACAGGACAGCCTGGAGGCCGACCTCGCCGAGGTCGCCAATGCGCAAGGTCGCACGATCACACCCGACAGCAAGCCGGAGCGTGGGCTGTTCTACCGCGCCGATCACTTTTCGCTCGCCAAGCGCGGGGTGCCGACCTTGTTGTTGATGGGCGCCGGCGGCGGTGTCGACCTGGTCAACGGCGGCCGTGCGGCCGGCGACCAATGGGTGACCAATTACACCGCGCACTGCTATCACCAGACCTGCGACAGCTGGTCCGCCGACTGGGACCTGCGAGGCGCCGCCGCCGACGTGAACCTGTTCTACGCGTTGGGCAGGCGACTGGCGTGGTCGCGCGAGTGGCCGACCTGGAATGCCGGCTCCGAGTTCAAGGCGATGCGCGACCGGACGGCATCTGAACGGCGATGATGAAGCCCGCCCGACGCTAAGACAGCGCCGGACATCTAGCTCGGCACGGCTGATTGCGGCTACGGCGCTTGCGTCCGTTAGAAGCCGCGTCGAGGAACCTGCATGATCGCATCTTCAGTCGAACCGTCCTCGTCCACGATGCTGCCGGCCACCCGGCTGCTTCTGTTCGGCGCTACAGGCGATCTTTCGCAGCGCATGCTGCTGCCCTCGCTCTTTTCGCTCCACGCCGATGGCCTGATCGCACCCGAGCTCAAGATCATCGGCACCGCGCGCTCCAATCTCGACGACGCGGCGTTCCGCCAGGCGGCCGGTGCGGCGCTCGACAAGTTCCTGTCGCCCGACGCACGCAAACCCGATGCAATCCCGGCGTTCCTCGATCGCCTGCACTACGTACCGCTCGATGCGTCGCAGCCGGAGAGTTTCACCGCGCTGGCCGGTCCGGTCGGTGCGGATCGCGACATGCCGATTGCGATCTACCTCTCGACCGCGCCGTCGCTGTTCGGATCGACCATTGCGGGTCTCAAGCTGGCCGGGCTCGACGGTCCGCATGTCCGGATCGGCCTCGAAAAGCCGCTTGGGCACGATCTCGCCTCCTCGGCGCAAATCAACGATGCGGTCGCCGACGCCTACACCGAGGCGCAGACGTTCCGGATCGACCATTATCTCGGCAAGGAGACGGTGCAGAACCTGCTCGCGCTGCGGTTCGCCAACCGCCTGTTCGAGCCGCTGTGGAATGCCGAGGGGATCGAGCACGTCCAGATCACCGTGTCCGAGACGGTCGGGCTCGAGGGGCGGGTCTCCTATTATGACGGCGTCGGGGCGCTGCGCGACATGCTGCAGAACCACATGCTGCAATTGCTGGCCCTGGTCGCGATGGAGCCGCCCGCGACCTTCGGCCCCGCGGCGGTGCGAGACGAGAAGGTCAAGGTGCTGCGCTCGCTCCGCCCGATCGATCGCGCCACCGCGGCCAGCCATTCGGTCACCGGCCAATATGCCGAGGGCGCGGTCGCGGGGCAGGCGGTGCCTGGCTATATCGACGAGCTCGGTCGCGCGTCCGACACCGAGACCTTCGTCGCAGTCAAGGCGCATGTCGACAATTGGCGCTGGCACGGCGTGCCCTTCTACCTGCGCACCGGCAAGCGGCTGCCCAACCGCCACAGCGAAATCTACATTCAGTTCCGCGAGGTACCGCACTCGATCTTCGGCGGGCGCGGCGGCGTGCTCCAATCGAACAAATTGGTGATCCGCTTGCAGCCAGAAGAGAGTATAAGGCTGCTGGTGATGGTCAAGGAGCCCGGGCTCGGCCGCGAGGGCATCACGCTGCGCGAGGTGCCGCTCGACCTGTCGCTGACCTCGGCCTTCGCTGGCTTCCGCCGCCGGATCGCCTATGAGCGCCTGTTGCTCGATCTGATCGAAGGCGACCCGACCCTGTTCGTCCGGCGCGACGAGGTCGAGGCGCAATGGGAATGGATCGACGCGATCCGCGACGGCTGGAAGGCCGCCAACGTCACACCCCGCCCCTATGCGGCGGGAACCTGGGGGCCGTCCGCTGCGATTGCGCTCACCGAACGAGATGGAGTGCACTGGCATGATTGAAGCCGAATGGTGGGATTACGACGACGTCGAGGAATGGGCCGAAGCGGTCGCGGGCGACGTCGCCTTCATCATCGAGAGCGCGATCGACGCGCGCAACGAATGCCTGCTGGCGCTGCCCGGCGGCAAGTCGCCGATCCCGGTGTTCGAGAAGCTCAAGGCGAAGAAATTTCCCTGGAAGCGCGTGACGATCATCCCCGGCGACGACCGGCTGGTCGACGTCACCGATCCGCTGAGCAACGCCAATCTGCTCGCGCGCAACTTCATGCCGCTCGGCGCGCGCGTCGTGCCGCTGACCGCGGGCAAGCTCGGCGTCAAGCAGGCGGGCGAGGCGGCGGACGCGCGGCTCGCCGATCTCAAATGGCCGGTGGACCTGGTCTGGCTGGGCATGGGCACCAACGGCCATACCGCCTCGATCTTCCACGGCCCCGATTACGACGAGGCGCTGGCGTCATCCAAGAAGGCGATCGGCCTCACGCCCGATCCGCTGCCACCGGAGGCGCCGGTGGCGCGGGTGACGCTGACCCGTTCCGCAATCCTGTCGGCCCGCGCGATCCTCATCACTATCGACGGCGACGAGAAGAAGCAGGTGCTCGAAGACGCGCTGGAGGAAGGGGCGAAGTCGGATTGGCCGATCGGGCGGGTGCTGGCCGACGCCGAACAGCCGATCGACATCCACTGGCGGAAGGCGTGAACTGCCGCGGGGGCGGCGGACAAAGGGCGTCGGAAGCATCTGACCGACTTGTCATGTTGTGTGGCGTCGCTTTGCGGTAAGGCTCGGGCATGAACGCGCACGACCATCACGGCCATGATCATCATGATCATGGCCATGATCATCACCACGGCTCGGGCGGGCATCATGACCATGCGGCGGGCGCCAGTGCCAACCGCATCGGCATCGCGCTCCTGCTCAATCTCTCGGTGTTGGGGGCCGAGCTAGCCGGCGCCTGGTGGTTCGGCAGCCTGGCCCTGCTGTCGGACGCCGCGCACATGTTCACCGATGCCGCCGCGCTCGCAATCGCGCTTGCCGCACTCGCCATCGCCAAGCGGCCTGCGGACGACCAGCGCAGCTTCGGCTATCGGCGTTTCGAAATCCTCGCTGCCGCCTTCAATGCGGTGCTGCTGTTCATCGTGGCGGCGGTGGTGCTGGTCGAGGGCGTACGGCGCTTCTTCGATCCGGTAGCGGTCGCGTCGCTCGGCATGATGGCGATCGCTGCGCTCGGACTAGTGGCCAACGTGGCGGCGATGGCAGTGCTGTCGGGCGGCCGCGGCCATTCGATGGCGGTCAAAGGTGCCTATCTGGAGGTGATGTCGGATGCGCTCGGTTCGCTGGCGGTGATCGTCGGCGCCGGGCTGATCTGGTTCACGCACCTGCAATGGATCGATCCGCTGATCGGCATCGGCATCGCCCTGTGGGTCCTGCCGCGGACCTGGAGCCTGCTCTGCGACACCACGCAGATCCTGCTGGAGGGTGTTCCCTCACGTCTCTCGCTGCTCGAGGTGCGGAGCGCGCTTGCCCAGGCCGACGGCGTCGGCGGTGTCCACGATCTCCATCTCTGGTCGCTCGCGGGGGACGATGCCAGCCTCACCGCGCATGTCGAGGTCAACGAGGGGAGGGAACCCGAAGGGGTGCGCGTGGCGTTGATCCGTATGCTCGACGAACGATTTTCGGTGCGGCATGTCACGCTCCAGCTCGAGCAAGGGCCATGTTGCGAAGGTGGGCACCTTCATCCATGATCGTGCCTCGATGATCAGCCAACCATGACCAAGGCCTACAAGATCCTCACCGCCGGCCAATGGGCAGGCTGGCAGGATCGCGGCGAGTTCATCGGCGCGCCGATCGACATCGAGGACGGCTACATCCACCTCTCGACCGCCGAACAGGTGGTCGAGACCCACGCCAAGCATTTCGATGGCCTGCACGATCTGATGCTGATCGAGGTCGAACTCGATGTGCTGGGTGACGCCGTTGCCTGGGAGCGGTCGCGCGGCGGGCAGCTCTTTCCGCACGTTTATGGCATGATACCGCTCGATGCTGTCAGCAACGCGAAGGCGATCCCTGAAGGCTAGGCGGCTTCCCAGCGTTCCTCGTCACCCAGCCGCACTCGTTCTGCCTGGCTCACCGCATCGGCCGCGCGCAGGGCCGCAAGAATGCGTATCAGGTGGGCCAGATCGTGGACCTCCAGATCGACCTGGAAGGTGTGGAAGCTGGTGTCGCGATGGATCAGCGTGAGATTGAGGATGTTGGCGGCGTGTGCCCCGAGTATTCCCGCCATCGCACCAAGCGATCCCGGCTCGTTGCGCAGGATCACCGACAATCGGGCGGTGCCGCCGTCCGACTTGTCACCCCACGCCAGATCGACCCAGTCGGCATCCTCGAGGCCATTGGCGAGCGTCGGACAGTCTATCGCATGGACCTCGACCGGTGCGTCCTGCTTGCGCAAGCCGACGATGCGGTCGCCCGGCACCGGATGGCAGCAATCGGCCAGCTGAAAGGCGACCCCGGGCGTCAGCCCGCGGATCGATACAGCGTCGCGGTGCGGGACGGGACGTGAGTTCGCCTCCGCCTCGGCACCCGGCATCAGCGCTTCGGCCACCGCCGCATCGTCGATCGTCCGGCGCGCGATCGCCTCCATCATCGCGTTCTCGTCGGCGAGATGCAGCCGCTTGATCGCGTTTCGCACCGCATCCGGCTTCAGCGGCGCGGGTAGGCGGGAGACGATCTCGTCGAAGAACTTGCGGCCGAGCGCGATCATCTCGTCGCGTTCCTTGTGGCGCACGAAGCGGCGGAGCGTGGCCTTGGCCTTGCCGGTGACGACGAAGTTCATCCATTCGGGTTGCGGCCGCTGCGCGGCGGACTTCAGCACCTGCACCTGATCGCCGTTCTGGATCGGGGTGCGCAGCGGCACCAGCCGGCCGTTGACCTTCGCGCCCACTGCCTGGTTGCCGAGATCGGTGTGCACGGCATAGGCAAAGTCGATCGGGGTCGATCCCTTGGGCAGCTGGATCAGTTCGCCGTTGGGCGTGAAGGCGAAGATGCGATCCTGGTACATCGCCATTCGGGTATGCTCGAGCAGCTCTTCGGGGCTGTCAGCATGATCGAGGATCTCGACCAGATCGCGAATCCAGCTGACCTTGGTGCCGCCGATATCCGCCGCGGTGCCCTGCTTGTATGCCCAATGTGCCGCATAGCCATATTCGGCCTGCGCGTGCATCGCCTCGGATCGGATCTGCACCTCGATCCGCACCTTCTCGTTGTGGATCACGCTGGTGTGCAGCGAACGGTATCCGTTGCGCTTGGGCGTCGAGATATAATCCTTGAAGCGCCCCGGCACCATCGGCCAGCGCTCGTGGATCAGGCCCAGCGCGCGGTAGCATTGCTCGGTGTCGGCGACGACGACGCGGAACGCCATCACGTCGGAAAGCTGCTCGAAGCTGATGTGGCGCTCGGTCATCTTGCGCCAGATCGAATAAGGATGCTTCTCGCGGCCCGAGACCTCGGCCTGGATGCCGTGGCGGCCGAGCATCAGCGTCACGCCCGACGCGATCCGCGCGATGCGGTCGCCGCCGCCTTCCTTGAGCTGCGCGAGCCGCTTGGTGATCGATTCATAGGCTTCGGGCTCGAGATTCTGGAAGGCGAGCGTCTGCATCTCCTTCATGAACTCGTACATGCCGACGCGCTCGGCGAGCGGCGCGTAGATATCCATCGTCTCGCGCGCGATGCGGCGGCGCTTGGCTTCGCTCGGAATGTGCTGGAGCGTGCGCATGTTGTGGAGCCGGTCGGCGAGCTTGACCAGCAACACGCGTATGTCGTCGGACATGGCAAGCAGGAACTTGCGCAGGTTCTCGGCGGCGCGTTCGGTATCGGATTGCGCCTCGATCTTGGAGAGCTTGGTCACGCCATCCACCATGCGCGAGACGTTGGCGCCGAACAGGCGCTCGATCTGTTCGGGGGTGGCGAGAGTGTCTTCGATGGTGTCGTGCAGGATCGCGGTGGCGATCGTCTCGTCGTCGAGGTGCAGATCGGTCAGGATGCCGGCAACCTCGATCGGGTGGCTGAAATAGGGGTCGCCGGATGCGCGCTTCTGACTGCCGTGCGCCTGCATCGAAAACACGTAGGCGCGATTGATCAGATCCTCGTCCGCATCGGGATCATAGCGGCGCACCCGCTCGACGAGTTCATATTGCCTGAGCACCAGGACATGATGTGGGCTGAGCGCCGGTCAGCGCAACCAATGAAATGCCTCGGTGGCATGCTTTTCGCCGCCGTCGTGGCTCCTACGCGACGCCATTTGGGTTTTTGTCCGACTCGACCTATCTTGCCGACCCGAGGAGAGGCCCGTGGAAGATAGCGATGTCGTGCGCCGGATCGTGACCGGGTGCAGTCTTTCAGCCGCGCTCGAGGTCGTTGGCGAGCGGTGGTCGTTTCTCATCCTGCGCGGGGCCTTCAACGGTCTCGGCCATTTCGAGCAGTTTCAGTCGACACTCGGGATCGCGCGCAACATCCTCGCGAACCGCCTTGCAAGGCTGGTCGCTCACGGCCTGCTCGAACGCAGCCCCTGCACCGACGACAAGCGCAAGGTTGAGTATCTGCTGACCGAAAAGGGTGCCGCGTTGCTGCCGGTGCTGGTGGCACTGCGCCAATGGGGTGCCAAATGGGCGTCTTGCAAGCCGGCCAGCACGCGGCTGGTGGATAATCGCGATGGCTTAGCTGTGCAGGACGTCGCGGTGCTGGCCGCAGACGGTCGCCGCCTTGGCCTCGACGATCTTCACTGGATCATCCTCGATCAGGACGAGGCGATTGCCGCTGAAAGACCGCTCACCGGCCGCGTCGCCGCAGCCGGCTGAAGCTCATTCACTCGTAGTCGGGGCCGACATTCTGGTTACGTGCCGGGGCAGCGGCGGTCAGGCGCAGCGCCTCCGCCGATTGGGCCAGCGAACCCATTTCGTCGACGGCATCGTCCTCGTCGACCTGAACCCGCTGCAGGCCGGCAACCGCCGAATCGGACAATTGCGTCGGCTCGACTGTCTCGTCAGCGATCTCGCGGAGCGCGACGACCGGGTTCTTGTCGCGATCGCGATCGATCGTCAGTTCGGCGCCGCCCGAGATCTGGCGCGCCCGGTGCGCCGCAAGCAATACGAGGTCGAACCGGTTGGGGACCTTGTCGACGCAATCTTCGACGGTGACGCGCGCCATGCTGGCTTCCTGACTAAACAACGATCTCGGATGAAGGGCGGCGAGTAGCCCTATGCCGCGATTTTGTCAACGAAAGCGCGACGCGACGCGCGGTGACTTGCCTATGCCTCATGTCCCGCGGCATGGGGCAGCATGATGACTGCCGAACACGAGGCTGACGACCGGTTCGAGATCGACGGCAATCGGCTGCACCTGCTGATCGAGCCCGAAGAACGCATCGAAGCGCTGATCGCCTTGATTGATGGGGCGCAGCGCGAACTGCGGCTGCTCTACTACATCTTCTGGGACGATCCGGTCGGCACGCGGGTGCGCGATGCGCTGATCGCGGCGCGCGGCCGAGGTGTGAAGGTATCGCTGCTGGTCGATGGTTTCGGCACCGAGCGCACCGCCGACGACTTCTTCAAGCCACTCCGCGATGCCGGCGGATCGGTGTGCCGCTTTTTGCCGCGCTATGGGCGTCGCTACCTGCTGCGCAATCATCAGAAGCTGACGCTTGCCGACGATGGCCGCGCGATGATCGGCGGCTTCAACATTGCGCAAGGCTATTTTGGCAAGACCGAGCAGGATTGGCGGGATCTCGGCCTGCTCATCGAAGGTCCGCTGGCCGATCACCTGCATGGGTATTTCGATGCGATCCTCGGCTGGGCCCGCGACCCCAAGGCGACAATCCGCATGCTCAACCGCTGTCTCGTCGATCAAAGCCAGCAAACGGGCCCGCTGCGCTGGCTGTTCGGCGGCCCCACCCAGCGACTCAGTCCCTGGGCGCGAGCTCTCAAGGCCGACATCCGCCGATCGTCGCGCCTCGACGTGATTGCCGCTTACTTTGCCCCCAACCCGGGAACGCTGCGTCGTATCGGGCGCCTTGCCCGGCGCGGGTCGCTGCGGATCATCTCGGCAGCGCGATCCGACAACACGATGACGATCGCGGCGGCGCGCAACTGCTACGTCCGGCTGCTCAGGCGCGGCGCACAGGTCTGGGAATACCAGCCGCAGAAGCTGCACACCAAGCTCTTCATCGCGGACGATGTGAGTTATATCGGCTCGTCCAACTTCGATATGCGCAGCCTGTACATTAACTGCGAGATCATGCTTCGTATCGAGCACGTGCCGCTTGCCGACCGCCTGCGCCGACACTTCGAGAACGAGACCGACCGATCTCGCGAGGCTAGCCTCGAGCGCATTCGCGATCAGATCGGCTGGTGGACGCGTACCAAGTGGAAGCTCGCTTACTTCATCGTAGCGGTGGTCGATTACTCGGTGACCCGCCGCCTCAACTTCCGAAGCCCCGGCGCCGACGTCGGCTAGTCGTTGCGGAACCACCAGAGCTGAGCAGGCGGCACGTTCCAGGGTTCGAACGCATGATCCACCCGCGCAAAGAACGGCGCGATGATGTCGCGGACGCTGGGGCGGAACTGGTACACCAGGAAAGCACCACCGGGGCGGAGCGCAGAAGATGTCGCCTTTGCGATAGCTGCACCGACACCGGGCGGGAGCGTCGAGAAGGGCAGGCCGGACACCGCATAGTCGGCCTTGCTGAGGCCTAGCTCCTCGAGGATCTCGTTCACGTCGACTGCCGAACCGTTGACGATTTGCAGCCGCGAATCGGGGATGGACTGCTTCAGATATTCGCAGAAATCTGAGTTTGTATCGATAGCGACGAGCGTCGCATCGGGGGCGAGCCGCTCGAGGATCGGGCGGGTGAAGGTACCGACACCGGGACCATATTCGACGAAGACCTTCGTATTCGCCCAGTCGACCGGCGCAAGCATCTTCTCGATGACGGCGCGTGAAGACGGGATGATCGAACCGACCATGACCGGATGCTTGAGGAAACCCCGGAAGAACATCGCCATCGGGCCGGGAGCCGCCTTGGCTCGCTTGTGACTGGCGGCCTGTTCCGCAGAAAAACCTGTCATGCTCTCTCCACTCGGGGCTGCGCCCGCTGCCAGCGTTGGCAAGCCCCGGTCGCGAAGGCAAGCGCCCACATGACCTCAACGCGACTATGGCGTTGCGGAGCCGTGTCGAGCAAGCGCGCACGCGTTTTCTTTTTCCGCTTCATCGCGGCGCTGGCGCAGTCTATCCCGGTCTTCGTGATCACACCTGCACCCGGCGCGATCGCGGTGATCTTCCTCTCCGGTCGATCCGCCGCGGGCAGCGACAGCTACGAGGTCGCCTCTGCCGCGATGGGGTGCGCAGCCCAACTCCGCGATGGCTACCTCGGGATCGATGCGGTGCGCGGCGATGATGGCGTCGGCGTGACGATCAGTTGGTGGCGCGACGAGGCTTCGGCGCTGGGCTGGCGTGACGATCCCGATCATGCCCGTATTCGCGAGCAGGGCCGAGCGCTCTGGTACGACTGGTACCGCGTCATCGTCGCGACAGTGGACCGTGCGTACGAATGGCAAAGAACAGGCTGAGAGACAGCGGTTGGACCGCTGACAGCTGGTGCTGACGTAGAAAGGCCCGACCCGCACCGTTGGCGCGGATCGGGCCTTCTGCACCCTCTAGGAAGGTCTACTCGTGCAGCGGGGTGAGGTTCACCGCAGCATACTTACCGCGACGATCGACCTCGAGCTCGAACTCCAGGCGATCACCCTCGTTGAGCGAGGTCATGCCGGCCCGCTCGACGGCGGAGATGTGCACGAATGCGTCCGGCTGGCCGTCGTCGCGCTGGATGAAGCCGAAACCCTTCATGGGGTTGAAGAACTTGACCGTACCGGACGACTTCTCGCCGGTCAGCTGACGAGCCGGCGCGCGTGGCGCCTCTTCGACCGGAAGAGCATCGCCCTCGATCTTGAGATCGGATGCGGACACGCGGCCGCCACGATCGACCAGCGTGAACGCCAGCGGCTGACCTTCAGCGAGACCGGTGAGCCCGGCCTGCTCGACTGCCGAGATGTGCACGAACACGTCCTCGCCGCCATCGTCGCGGACGATGAAGCCGAAGCCCTTCTGCCCATTGAAAAACTTTACGGTGCCTTTGGCCTCGCCGATCACCTGGGCGGGCATGCCGCCGCCGCCGCGGGGGCCGCCAAAGCCGCCGCCGCCGCCACCGCGCGGGCCGCCGAAGCCACCGCCGCCGCCGCCGCCGAAGCCGCCGCGGCCACCGCCGCCGCCGCCGAAGCGATCGCCGCCGCCACCACCGCCGCCGAAACGGTCACCGCCACCGAAGCCGCCACCGCCGCCGAAGCGATCACCGCCGCCACCGAAGCCGCCGCCGCCATAGCTGCTGCCGCCACCACCGAAATCGTCGCCGCCGAAGCCGTCGCGCTTGTCCCTGCCGCCGCGCTGCCCGCGCCGCCCACGATCAAAACTCATGCTGGAATAATCTTTCCCGGGTCGCCCGATATCTCTTGGAAGGCCACGCACCGGGCGTAGCGCGCGGGCCTCCGGACACGGAACTGAAGAGCGCGCCCGGCGCAACCCATAACGGATTATCCACAGGGCTGCGAGCCCTTTCATCGTGCGTTCAGGGCGCTGCAGTCGGAGGTGGCAAGATTGTCACGGTAGCGCACCCGGAAGCTTGCGCCGGCGCGCAGTATCTAGGACGGTGCACCGTCATGCAGTCCATTCTGATGCTTATTGCCGATCCGGGCGCCTGGATCGCGCTGGCCACCCTCATCGTGATGGAGGTGGTGCTCGGCATCGACAATCTGGTCTTCGTGTCGATCCTGTCGAATCGCCTGCCCGCCGACCAGCAGACCCGGGCGCGGCGACTCGGCATCGCGCTGGCCCTGGTGCTGCGCCTGGCGTTGCTTGCGACGATCAGCTGGCTGGTCGGGCTGACCGCGCCCCTGATCGACCTCGGCATCCATGGCCCGCTCGTCGACGGTCATCCTGCTTTAGACACCGCTTTCTCGCTCCGTGACCTGATCCTGATAGCCGGCGGGCTGTTCCTGATCTGGAAGGCGACCAAGGAGATCCATCACACGATGGACGATGGTGACGAGCATGGCGCCGGCGACCCCAGGGCCGGCCTGTCGTTCGGCGCTGCGATCGCGCAGATCATCGCGCTAGACATCGTCTTCTCGATCGACTCGATCCTTACCGCGGTCGGCATGACCGAGCATCTGCCGATCATGGCCGCCGCCGTGATCGTCGCTGTCGGGCTGATGATGGTCGCCGCCGACCCGCTCGCCCACTTCATCGCGCGCAATCCCACGGTGGTGATGCTCGCATTGGGCTTCCTGCTGATGATCGGGGCGGTGCTGATCGCCGACGGCTTCGGCGTCCACGTGCCGAAAGGCTATATCTACGCGGCAATGGCGTTCTCTGGCGGGGTCGAGGCGCTGAACATGATGGCGCGTGCTCGCAGGAAGCGCTGACGTCCTTGCCATTCCGGGAACAGCCATTGAGCGGCGTCGTGCAAGCGCCTATGCGCGCCGCATGACTGTCCATTTCCACGAAGAAGATCTGCCGGCCGACGTGTTCGCGCCGGGTGCCTCGGTTGCCGTCGACACCGAGACGATGGGGCTGATTACCCCGCGGGATCGGCTGTGCGTCGTCCAGATCTCGGACGGTGGCGCGGACGAGCACCTCGTCCGCTTCAATCCCGGCAGCGATTATGCGGCACCCAATCTGCGCAGCGTGCTCGGCGATCAGACACGGCTGAAGCTCTACCATTTCGCGCGGTTCGATCTCGCCGCTATTCGCTGCTACCTGCAAACGATCGCGGCGCCGGTCTATTGCACGAAGATCGCCAGCCGGCTGATCCGCACCTACACCGATCGCCATGGTTTGAAGGAGCTGGTTCGCGAACTGCTTTCGCAGGAGGTTTCCAAGGTCCAGCAATCGTCCGATTGGGGCGCATCCGAACTCTCCGACGCGCAGAAGGATTATGCCGCGTCCGACGTGCGCTTCCTTCACGCGATGAAGGAGAAGCTCGATGCGCGGCTGATCCGCGAGGGGCGGATGCATCTCGCGCAGGCCTGCTTCGATTTCCTGCCCGCACGCGCCGAGCTCGATCTCGCCGGCTGGCCCGAAATCGACATCTTCGCGCATGCCTGACCACACCCATGCCTGAGGCTGTCGCCGGCCCGCTGTCCGACGTCGCGCGTGCCGAGCGGCGCAAGCGGCGCGCATGGGCGGTGCCGGGATCGAGCCACGATCGAATCATCGCCGTGGCGCGCGTCACTCTGCCCGCCTCGGTTGCGATCCTTGTCTTGGCGCTCGGCTTCGCGCCGCTCACCTCGGGACGCGACATCTCGTTCGTGCTGTCCAAGGACCGCGTGGCGATCGCGAAGGAGCGGCTGCGGGTTTCTCAGGCGCTGTATCGCGGCGAGGACCAGAAAGGGCAGCCCTTCTCGCTGACTGCGCTTTCCGCCGTCCAGCAGACCTCGGCCGATCCTGTGGTCAAGCTCGACACCTTGTCTGCGAAGATCGGCCTGCAGCAAGGCCCGGCGACAATCACCGCGCCCACCGGCACCTACAACATGAACAACCAGCAGGTCGGACTGAACGGCCCCGTCGCCTTCCGCAGCGCCGACGGTTACCGGCTCGACACGCACGACGTCGATCTCGACATGCAGACCCGCAGGCTCGCCAGCCGTAATCCAGTGACCGGGACGATGCCGCTCGGTACGTTCAGCGCGGATCGGATGCAGGCCGATCTGGACCAGCGAATCGTCGTGCTGAACGGCCATGCTCGCTTGCATATCGCCCAGCGAAGCGGCACATCGCCGAAATGAAAGTACGCCGCGCCGCGCCGCTTATCGCCCTGATGCTCGCCGGCGCTGCCCACGCCCAGCAGGCCCAGCACAACAGCAATGCGCCGGTCGATTTTGATGCGGATCACATGGAGGTCCACGACCTTGAACATCGCGCGTTCCTGACCGGCGCCGTCAAGGCCGTGCAGCAGGACATGACGCTCACTGCTGATCGGGTGACTGCAAACTACACCGGCAGCATGGCCAACAGTTCGGGTCCGGGAGGCGGCGCGCAGGTTCACCGCCTGGACGCGACTGGCCATGTCGTCGTCACACGACCGACCGAGGTCGCGCACGGGCAATATGGCATCTACGATATCGACAAGCGACTTGTGACGTTGGTCGGCGGTGTAACGCTCGATCGCACCGGCGCCAATGCCAGCACGGTGCGCGGCGGCCGGCTTGTCATCAACCTCAATACCAACCAGGCGGTGATGGACGGCGGGGCGGTTGGCGGCAACGGCACCAGCGGGAAGGGCGGTCGCGTCTCCGGCCGCTTCACCGTGCCGCAGAAGAACGACAGCGCGCCGGCACCCGCAAGCGTTGCCAAGCCTGCCGCCAAATAGCGACGGTTTACCTGCAGGGGCTTGATCGTCATGCACGAACCCTGCCACATGCCGCGCGGTATCGAAGGCCAGCCATGAACGAGACAATCCTCATCCCGCGGGAGAGTGCCCCGCCTGCGCCGCCATCGCCGCGTGCGCTGTCGATCGTCTCGATCGCCAAGTCCTATGACGCGCGCCCGGTGCTGCAGGATGTCAGCCTGGAGGTGGCGCGCGGCGAGGTAGTCGGCCTGCTCGGCCCCAACGGCGCAGGCAAGACCACCTGCTTCTACTCGGTCATGGGGCTGGTGAAACCCGATGCTGGGCGCATCCTGCTCGACGGGCAGGACATCACCGCGCTTCCCATGTATCGCCGTGCCATCCTAGGGCTCGGCTACTTGCCGCAGGAGACCTCGATCTTTCGCGGACTGACCGTTGGGCAGAACATTGCCTCGGTGCTCGAACTGTCCGAGCCAAACCCGACGCAGCGCGCACAGCGCCTCGATACGTTGCTGGCGGAGTTTCACATCGAGCATCTGCGCGATGCCAAGGCGACGGCGCTCTCTGGGGGCGAACGACGGCGGTGCGAGATCGCCCGTGCGCTCGCCGGCGACCCGACCATCATGCTGCTCGACGAGCCGTTCGCCGGCATCGATCCGATCTCGATCGGCGACATCCGCGAGCTGGTGAAGGACCTGAAGCGGCGCGACATTGGCGTGCTGATCACCGACCACAATGTCCGCGAGACGCTCGACATCGTCGATCGCGCCTGCATCATCTATGACGGGAAGGTGCTGTTCCAGGGCTCGCCCGCAGCACTCGTCGCCAATCCGGACGTGCGCCGCCTCTATCTCGGTGAGGGCTTCGAGCTCTAGCGCCGATGGGGCTCGGTCCGCGCCTCGATCTTAGGCAATCACAATCGCTGGTGATGACGCCGCAGCTCCAGCAGGCGATCAAGCTGCTGGCGCTCTCCAACCTAGAAATCGAGGCGTTCGTCGCCGAGGAGCTCGAGAAGAACCCGCTACTCGACAGCGGTGCCGCGGACGAGATGCGCGAGCCCGAGGGCGACATCGAGCCAGACTCAGCCGAGCCGACCGACGCGCTGGCCGGCCTCAACGGCGGCGGCGAGGACAGCCCGCTCGACGTCGACTATTCGGCAGAGACATTCCACCATGATTCGCCGTCCGACATGGTGGGTGCGGCCACGCCGGGAATGGACGGCGCGCTCGGCATGGGCGGTACCGCGGCTGGTGGCGGCGAGGGCGGCGACCTGCAGGAGACGCTCGCCGGCGAGGTAAGCCTTGCCGATCACCTGATGGCGCAAGCCGGGCAGGTCCTTGCGGGCAGCGACCTCGTCATCGCGGGCCATATCGTCGATGCGCTCGACGAGGCGGGGTACCTCACCGCGCCCCTGCTCGACATCGCCGAGCGGCTGGGCGTTCCGCTCGGGCAGACCGAGCGCGTTTTGGCGGCGGTTCAGACCTTCGATCCAACCGGGATCGGCGCGCGCGATCTGGCCGAGTGCCTGACGCTGCAGGCCAAAGAGGCAGACCGCTACGATCCCTGCATGGCCGCGCTGATCAGCCATCTCGATCTGCTCGCACGCGGCGATCTGACACGGCTCAAACGCATCTGCCGGGTCGACGACGAGGACATGCAGGACATGATCCGCGAGTTGCGCGCCTATGATCCGAAGCCCGGCCTGAAGTTCGGGCGAGGCGAGACGCAAGCGGTGACGCCCGATGTGTTCGTGGCACCCACTGCGAGCGGCTGGGCGGTAGAGCTTAACAACGCCACGCTGCCGCGCCTGATCGTCAACCGCAGCTATTATGCTGAGTTGGCCGGGGCCGCGCATGATCGAAGCAGCAAGGCTTGGCTCAACGACAGCCTGCAGAGCGCCAACTGGCTGATGAAGGCGCTTGATCAGCGGGCACGCACCATCGTCAAGGTGGCGAGCGAGATCGTGAAGCAGCAGGAGGCGTTCTTCCGACATGGTGTGGAGCACCTGCGGCCGCTGACCTTGCGAACGGTGGCCGATGCGATCGGCATGCACGAATCGACCGTCAGCCGCGTGACATCGAACAAGTATCTGTTCTGCCCGCGCGGCCTGTTCGAGCTCAAATACTTCTTCACCAGCGCGATCCAGTCGTCCGACGGTGGCGAGGCGGCATCGGCGATCGCCGTGAAAAGCCACATTTCGAAGCTGATCGCCGACGAGGCGCCGGACGCGATTCTGTCCGATGATTCGTTGGTCGAGCTGCTCAGGCCACGCGGGTTCGATATCGCGAGGCGGACAGTAGCTAAATATCGCGAGGCGTTGGGCTACGGCTCCTCTGTACAGCGTCGTCGCCAGAAGCTGTTGTCTCGCTAACAGCGGGAAGACAAAAAAAGGCCGCCCCGAAGGACGGCCTGAAGTTTTAGGAGAGGATGCCTGAAA
>CAXTBZ010000029.1:0-27744 GCA_964242855.1 uncultured Sphingomonadaceae bacterium | reverse complement strand
TGAAGCCGATCGCGCCGAAGCCCAGCGTCACGAACAGCACCGCCCAGGTGTAGCGATTGGTGAGGTCCATCCACAGCAGCATCGAGACGACGAGGCTCGTCAGGATCATCAGCCCGCCCATCGTCGGGGTGCCGCGCTTGGCGAGGTGGGTCTGCGGCCCGTCGAGGCGGATCGGCTGGCCCTTGCCCTGCCTGATCCGCAACCAGCCGATGAAGCGCGGGCCGATGAACAGCCCCAGGAACAGCGAGGTGATCGCCGCGGCTCCCGCCCGAAAGGTGATGTAGCGCACCAGGTTCAGCGCGTGGGGGAAGCCGAGATAATCGGCCAGCAGGTACAACATCTAAGCAAACTCTCCCGCCAGCGCCTGGACGACGCGGGCGAGCCCTATGGCGTTGGATCCCTTGACGAGCACCACGTCGCCGGGGCGGAGCATCGTCTCCAGCAGCCCCCGCGCGGTCGCGGCATCGGCCACATGCTCGACACGAGCGCGCCCGGCAAGCGATTCCGCCAGCGGCGCCATTGCCTCGCCGACCAGGATGACCGGATCGGCGCCGGCATTGATCAACGGCTGTGCGAGCGCGGCGTGGTAAGCCGCCGAACCCTCGCCGAGCTCCCTCATTTCGCCGAGTAGCGCGATGCGGCGCGTCGCCTTCTCTTGACCCAGTTCGCGGATCGTCGCGGCCATCGAGGCGGGGTTGGCGTTGTAGCTTTCGTCGATCAGCAGCGCTTCGCCGTCGGCCAAGCGGATCGCACGACGCGCGCCACGGCCCGGCAACCCCGCCATCTCGGCAAGCGCGAGACCGGCAGCGGCGAGATCGCCACGCACCGCCTCCACCGCCGCCAGCACCGCAAGTGCGTTGGACACCCAATGCTCGCCCGGAAGCCCGATGGTGAAGGTCAGCTGGCCGTTCGGCAGCGTCGCGTTGACCAGCGTGCCGGCGATCCCACGCATCGCCTCGTCGGCGCGGACGTCGGCGCCCTTGCCGCGTCCAAAGGTCAGTATGTTCGTGGCGTTGGGCTCCGCGGCCGCGCGAAGGCGCTTGTAATGCGGGCTGTCGAACGGGATGATCGCGGTGCCCCCGGGTTCGAGGCCGCGGAAGATCTCGCCCTTGGCATCGGCAATCGCCTCCTCGCCCGAGAAGAACGCAGAATGCGCCGGCGCGATCGCGGTCACCAGCGCAACGTGAGGCCGGACCAGCCGGGTCAGCGCGTCCAACTCGCCCGAATGGTTCATGCCCATCTCGAACACGCCGAAGCGGGTGTCGGCCGGCATCCGAGCCAAGCTGAGCGGCACGCCGACGTGATTGTTGTAGCTCTTGACCGATCGGTGCGCCCGACCCGGCAGCGTGCGGTCCAGCGCCGCCCATAGCGCCTCCTTGGTCCCAGTCTTGCCGACCGATCCGGTGACGCCGATGATCTTCGCCTCGGTACGCGCGCGGGCGGCGGCGCCGAGCGCGTTCAGCGCGGCGGTGGTGTCTGCGACGAGTACGTGGGCGCCTTCTACCGGTTCGGAGACGATGGCGCCCGCTGCGCCCTGCCTGAAGGCTTGCTCGACAAAGCGATGGCCGTCGGTTGCCTCGCCCTTCAGCGCAACGAACAGATTGCCCGCGCCGACTTCGCGCGAGTCGTATGCGACACCGGAAACTGGAAAGTCGGTGGACGCAGTGCCGCCGGTAGCCTGCGCGATCTCGGCGGAGGTCCAGAGCGCCTTCATGCGCTGCGCCATGTGTCACGTGTCTCGACTTCGCTCGACACGAACGGAGAAGGGGGTGTTGTAAAAAACCCGTTCGTCCCGAGCGGAGTCGAGGGACCTGCCGCAGGCAAGGCGCCAAAGGAGCTCACGCCGCCACCTCGCGCGCCACCTGGATGTCATTGAACGGCAGCACCATGTCGCCAACGATCTGCCCGGTCTCATGGCCCTTGCCTGCGACGAGGACGATATCGCCCTCATTTGCCTGCCCGACGGCGGCGGCGATGGCGGCGCGGCGGTCGCCGATCTCGGAGGCGCCGGTCGCCGTCGCAAGAATTGCCGAGCGGATGGCTGCTGGGTCTTCCGTCCGTGGATTGTCGTCGGTGACGATCGCGATGTCGGCGAGGCTGGCGGCGATCGCGCCCATCTCCGGGCGCTTGCCCGTGTCGCGGTCGCCACCGGCGCCGAAGACGACGATCAGGCGCTCTTTCGCATGCGGCTTGAGGGCCTCGATCGCGGCTTGCAGGCCGTCAGGCGTGTGTGCGTAGTCGACATAGACCGGCGCGCCCTTCGCGGTGATCACCGCGCGCTCGAGCCGCCCGCGCACTGGCTGAAGCCGCGCCAGATGGCCCAACGTCTCTGCAAGGCTCCCGCCCGTCGCCAGCGCGAAGCCGGCGGCGACCAGCGCGTTCGCCGCCTGATAGGCGCCGATCAGCGGCAGGTTGATCTTGTGGGTCTTGCCTTCGGCTTCGATCGTCAGCGTCTGACCGAGCTGCGTCGGCGTCCGCTCGATGAGCCTGAGCGTTTCCCCCTTGGTGCCGACCGTCACGAGGCCGAGCCCGCGCTCCTCGGCCAATTCGATCACCCGTGCCGAGGCGGGATCGTCCGTCCACACCACCGCCGTGCCGTCCTTGTCGACGACTTCGGTGAACAGCCGCAACTTGGCTTCGAGATAGGCCTCCATCGTGCCGTGGTAATCGAGATGATCGCGGCTGAGATTGGTGAAGGCGGCGACGCGCACCGGCAGCCCTTCGGTGCGGAACTGGGCGAGGCCGTGGCTCGACGCCTCGAATGCGGCATGGGTCACGCCCTCGCGGCGCAGCCCCGCCATGTTGGACAGGAAGGTGACGATATCGGGCGTGGTCAGTCCGGTGGAGATCGCCTGGGCCTTGCCCTCGCCATCCGTGGTGGTGACACCCAACGTGCCGATCGACGCGGCGCGCAGGCCGCGCATGTGCCAGAGCTGGCGGATCATCTCGACGGTCGAGGTCTTGCCGTTGGTGCCGGTGACCGCGACGACGGTTTCGGGAAACGGCGCGTAAAAGGACGCGGCAATGCGCGCAAAGGCGCGGCGGGGCTCCGCATCTGCAACATGGGCGACATTCGCTGGCACGGCGGCTTCGGGCCGAGCGACGACCGCGATCGCGCCGCCCGATACTGCGCCGCCGATGAAATCCTCGCCGTCGCGCGCCAAGCCGCGAAAAGCGCCGAAGATCGTGCCGGGCGCGACCTTGCGGTGATCGATCGCGCATCCGGTCACCGTCGCATCCGCTCCTACTACCTCCTCGTCACCGATCAACGCACCCAGTTTCATGGCCGTCGCCTCAGTCCTTGTCGTTCTTGGCGGCAGCGGCGCCGGTGAGCTTGAGTTTGGAGATGCCCGGATGCCAGAGCAGAGGCATCAGATCGCTCTCGTCGACGTCGTGGCTCTCGTCGGGGATCACCCCCAACAGCGGGCCGATCCGCGAAATCATCCGTCCCATCGCCGGGCCCACCACCCACGCCGCCGTCGTCCAGCCATAGGTGTCGGCGGTCGCGTGCGGGCCGTCCAGCGTCATCATCACCATGTATTTGGGATCGTCCATCGGGAAGACGCCCGCGAAGGTCGAGACGTTGAGCTTCTTGTTGTAGCCGCCGCCGGCAGCTTTTTCCGCGGTCCCGGTCTTACCGCCGAGGCGGAAGCCCGGCACGTCGGCCTTCTTGCCGGTGCCGTCTGCGGCCGGCAGCACCACCAAGCGGAGCAGCTGGCGCATGCGTGCGCTGGTTGACTCGGAGATCACCCGGCGCCCGGCAGGCACGGGGTGATCGGCCGCGATCTTGAGCAGCGTCGCGGGATGATAGATGCCGCCATTGGTGATCGCGCAATAGGCGATGGCGAGGTTCAGCGGGGTCACCGCGATGCCGTGGCCGAAGCCGACCGTCATCACCGTAGTACGGCCCCAGTAGCGCGGCCACAGCGGATGCACCTTACCGGTAAGCTCGATTTCCGGCGCCTGGCCGAAGCCGAGCTTGTTGAACATCGCCGTTTCGCGCTGCTGGCCGATCTGCTCGGCGATGCGCGCGGTGACGATGTTCGACGACTTGGTGAACATCTCGGGAATATCGAGCCAGCGCCCCGCCGGCTCCTCGTCATGGATCTTGTAGCGGCCGATCTGGAGCGGCGCGGTCGCATCGTACTTCTGCGCCATCGATTTGATGACGCCGTTCTCGATCCCGTTGGCGAGCGTGATCGCCTTGAAGGTCGAACCGAGCTCGTAGACCGACTGAGTCGTGTTGTTCTTGAGGTTGGCGATGTCGGTGCCGCCCGGATCGTTCGGGTTGAACGTCGGCAGCGATGCCATCGCGATAACCTCGCCGGTGTGCACGTCCATGACGATGCCCGATCCCGCCGCCGCGGTGAACTTGTCCTTGGCGGTGCTGAGCTCGTCCTCGAGCGCGGCCTGCACCCGCGCATCGATCGAGAGCTGGACGGGCGTCCCACGCATGTTCGGATCGAGCAGGCGGTTGTTCAGCACCTTTTCCATGCCGAACACGCCGCGCCCGTCGATATCGGTCCAGCCGAGCACGTGGGCGGCGAGCGAGGTCTGCGGGTAGAGCCGCACCGGCTCCTGCGCGAGCGCGATGCCGGGCTCGCCGATCGCGTTGACCTGCGCGACCAGCTCGGGCGTCGCGCGGCGGCGCAGGTAGATGAAGTTCTTGCCCGATCGTAGCATGCCGAAATAATCGGCAACGCTGTGCTCGGGCATCAGCGCGGCGAGCTTCTGCGCAATCTCCATCGGATCGTTAACCAGCCGCTTGGGATGGAGGCCAATCGACCAGGCCTGAATCGTGCGCGCGAGCGGCACGCCGTTGCGATCGACGATGTCGCCGCGCGCTGGCAGCAGCCCGTCACCGGCAGGGGTCGGCGCCGATCCCGCGACGAAGATCGATACATAGATCAGCCGCAGGGCGATGATGCCGACGACGCCCAGGAACAGCAGCATTACCACCATCAGGCGGAAATGCACGAGCACCAGCGATTGCTGGCGCTTGTCCGCAAGCCGGACCCGTTCGGGGCGTGCGACGGTGGCCGTGTTCACGGCCGCGGCGACTTCCCACCCCGATCGAGATAAGCGATCACGTCATCGCCCGGGATGGTCAGGCTGGCACGGCGCAGCACCGGCCGCTCGGCAGGTGCATCCAGATCCAGAGAGACCGAATGGACAAGCTGCGTCGTCGGCGCGGCGACCACGCGGCGATACGCCACCTGAGCGACCGCGGGGGCGACCTCCAGGCCGGCAGCATCGGGGGTGCTGTCGATCGTCGGCGACGGCGTCGGAACGGCAAGGCTGGCAAGTTGCATCTCGCCTGCCAGATACTGGTGCGCCTTGGGTGCGGTCAACGAGAGGACGTCCGCGTTCCACCGCTCCAGCTGCACGAGTCGGCCCCGCGTGTTGAGTTCGGTCTGCAGCGACCGGATGTCCTGCTGGGCGCTCAGCAGGCCATGTTCGGTGTCGGCAACGCGCGCGCGCTCCGATGCGACCTGCAGCGAGACCAGGTAGCAGCCGAGCGCCGCGCCTGCCACGCAGGCCGCCCAGCTCACCGTCCTGAAACGTGTCGCGATGGTCATCAACGGGCTCCTTGACGGGCAGATGTCTGGCGGACGGTCTCGATCGACCAAGCACTGGCGGCGGTGCGGCGGGCGGTACGAAGCGTGGCCGAGCGCGAACGGGGATTGCGGCGCGTCTCCGCTTCACCCGCGCGGATGCCGCGGGAGACCGCGTCGAAGCTCTGTGGAAGAGACGTTTTGGCCTGCGGGAGATGGCGCGATCCGGCCGGCGTCGGCTTGCCGCGCGCGTTTAGGAAGCGCTTTACGATGCGATCCTCGAGGCTGTGGAAGCTCACCACGGCGAGGCGGCCGCCGGGAACGAGCAGCATCTCGGCCGCGGACAGCCCCTCGTCCAGTTCGTCCAGTTCGCGGTTGAGGTGGATGCGGATCGCCTGGAAGGTCCGCGTCGCGGGATCCTTGGGCATGCCGGGATGGTGACCGACTGCGCGGCGCACCACATCGGCAAGTTCGCCGGTGCGCGAGAGCGGGCGCGCCGCGACGATGGCACGCGCAATGCGCCGCGCACGCGGCTCCTCGCCGTAGCCATGGAGCACGTCGGCGATCGCGGCCTCTTCGGCCTCGTTGACGAAGTCGGCAGCGCTCTGCCCCGCCTGCTCCATGCGCATGTCCAGTGGGCCGTCACCCTGAAAGGAGAAGCCCCGTTCGGCTTGATCGAGCTGCATCGAGGAGACGCCGATATCGAGCGTCACACCATCGACGGCATCGACGCCGCGCTCGGCCAGCGCCTCCACCATCCGCGAGAAGCGCTCGCCAACCAGGATAAGGCGACCATCGCTTTCGGCCTCCAGCGTGCGGCCGGCGGCAATCGCGTCCGGATCACGATCGAAGGCATAGACCCGGCCAGCTCCCGCCGCGAGAATGGCGCGGGTGTAGCCACCGGCCCCGAAGGTGCCGTCGACATGCGTCTCGCCCGGCTGCACGGCCAACGCCGCGATGACCTCGTCGAGCAGGACAGGGATGTGCGACTCATTACTCACAAGACGATGCCCCGCTCTTTCAGGAGAAAGGCCAGCGGCTTGCGCACGCGCGATGCTTCGGGGAGGCGCTGCATCGCCAGACGCGGGTTCCAGATCTGGAAGGTGAGGCCGACGCCGACGAAGAAGGCGAGATCGTCGATTTGTCCGAACTCGCGCAGCATGGGAGAAAGGACCATGCGGCCGGCACCGTCGAAGGTGACCTTCTCCAGCCCGCCATGCGCGTCCATCGCCAGCTCTTCCAGCTTGTCCATGCGTTCGGCCGCCGGCAGGTCGGCGACGCTTGCGGACAGCTGGCGATCGATCTCCGCCGACGCGACGGCGTCGAGCGACCACAAGCAATCGCCGCTCTTGTGCTCGCCGATCTTGAGCGCGTTTTCGGGATCGAGATTGTTGGCCAAAGCACGCTTCTCGATCAGCGTGCGGAAGCTGGCCGGCACCGACACCCGTCCCTTCGCGTCCACCGCGTTCAGCGCATGGCCTTGAAAGATGTGGCCGACGTCCAAACCCATGCCCCGTTCAGCGACGCGTGTTCCCCCGCCGCTTTTCCGCACATCGCAGACCCTCGCTCCCCGCGGGCCTCCTTGCGGACGAGCACGACCTAACATGGGTCATACTAGGGAAACAATACCACTTGATGGGGTAAACATGGATTGGCTGTGTATTTCTTGGTTCGATGTTCGAAGGGCGGGCAAGACAAACCCCCACCTAGCGCACGATTTCTTGCTTTGTTCTCCTGGATGAGCCTGTGGATAAGGATGTGCACGGCGCGCGACGGCAGGCTGCTGTCCGAGCGCTACACCAGAGTTTCTGAACTAAGCCGGCGCACCGGCCAGCCGAATCAGCGCCTTGCGGGCGGCGGTACTGCAGAGTTGACCGGTGCCGACGGCGATGTCGTAACGACAGCGGTCGAGGCAGGCGCAGCGGCGTTCTTCGGCGAATTGCCACCGGGTGCCACGCCAAGTTCGGCGAGCGGCTCCTTGGGCGGATCCGGAACGATCGTGCCGTTGCTGGTCACGACGCCGTTGGCGAGCTTGGCGGCGTGATCATCCTGCCCGAGCATCCCGAAGATCGATGCAGCGAGCAACGTCAGCAGGAACACCGCCGCAAGTCCCGTCAGGCCGACGCGGACGCGCTGGATCGCGGCATCGCGCTGGCGCTCCTTGGCGGGGGCATCGTCCTCAACCATGCCATCCTGTAACCCAGCCGTCATCCGCGCTCCAGCCATGGCGGCACAGCAAGCCCCTTGGCGCGCAGCCACGCCGGGTTCGACAGCGTCGAAAGGTAGCGCATGCCTGAATCACACAGGATGGTGACGATCGTCCGGCCCGGCCCGAGCACCCGCGACAATGCCACCGCGCCGGCGACGTTGATGCCTGAAGACAGGCCGAGGTGCAGCCCCTGGTCGCTCAGCAGCCGATGTACCCAGTCAAGCCCTTGGCTGTCCGAGATGCGGAACTGCCTATCAACCGGTGCGCCATCCAGATTGGCGGTGATCCGGCTCTGGCCGATCCCCTCCGCGACCGAGCTTCCCTCGGCAGCAAGCTCGCCGCACGCATAATAGCTGTAGAGTGATGCGCCGTCCGGATCGGTCAGCGCGATCGTCACCGCCTCGTCATGCTCCTTGAGGCCGAGGCCGACGCCGGCCAGCGTGCCGCCGGTCCCGCAGGCGCATGTGAAGCCGTCAATGCGGCCCCCGGTTTGCGCCCATATTTCCTGCGCGGTCGTGCGGATGTGCGCCAGGCGATTTGCGGTGTTGTCGAACTGGTTGGACCAGAAGCCGCCTTCGGTCTCCTCAGCAATGCGCCGCGAGGTGTGAACATAATGCGCCGGGTTCGAGTAGGCCGTCGGCGGAACCTCGACGAGTTCGGCGCCGAGCGCGCGCAGCGTGTCCTTCTTCTCTTGGCTCTGCGTCTCTGGAATGACGATGATCGTGCGATAGCCCTTGGCGGCCGCGACGAGGGCGAGCCCGATACCGGTGTTGCCCGCCGTGCCCTCGACGATCGTGCCGCCGGGCTTGAGCAGTCCGCGCGCCTCGGCATCCCCGACGATGAAGAGCGCGGCGCGGTCCTTCACCGATCCGCCTGGATTCATGAACTCGCACTTGCCGAGGATCTCGCACCCGGTCTCGTTCGACGGTCCGGCAAGTCGAACCAGCGGCGTGTTGCCGATGAGCGCGAGCGCGTCCGGTACGATCGACGTCTGCAGGGTGGCCGTTGTCATCGTATCGACATAGGGTTCGCCAACCGGCCCGGCAACGCAGCTTTGCTTCGCGCCGATCAACCCAGCCGGCCGGTCGCTTGTCGAAAATTGCCGCACCGCAAGAAGGCGCTTGACGTTAACGATTGGGATGCGCGATCAGCGTCGTCCTATGCGAACCCCCTCCCGCTCCTCATCCGCCGCGGCCTTGGCCGTCCTCCCCTTCCTGATGCTCGGCGCCTGCAAGCCCACGGTCATTCATGGCAACGATACCAGTGACGACATGAAGACTGCGGTAGCGAACGCCGCCCCGGTCACCCTGCCGCCATCGATCCTCGCGACCAAGACGTTCCGCTGCGCGGACAACAGCGTCGTCACCATCGACTTCTATTCGGACAATGCGAGCGCGAGCCTGACGCCGAAGAAGGGCGCCTCCCCCGTTCTGCTGAAGGCACCGGCGGCGGGCCAGCCGATGGTCGGTGCTGGCGGCTACTCGCTTTCTGGCGCGGCGACCGATGCTTCGGTCAAGGTCGCCGTCCCCGGCAAGGACGCCCAGAGCTGCGACAGCGAATAGAGGCGACAAGGCTTACCCGTGTAACCGAGGCCGGTGGGGCGACCCGCCGGCCTTTTTCTTTGCCCGCTCGGCGCCCCCGCGCTATCGGCGCCGCCATGAGCCAGATCACGCCCGAAGTCGTCGCCCAGCACGGTTTGTCCGAGGACGAATATACGCGCGTGCTGCACGCGCTCGGGCGAGAGCCGAACCTGACCGAACTCGGCATCTTCTCGGTGATGTGGTCCGAGCATTGCTCATACAAATCCTCGCGCATCCACCTCAAGAAGCTGCCAACCGACGCTCCGTGGGTGATCTGCGGCCCCGGAGAGAATGCCGGCGTGATCGACATTGGGGACAACCAGGCCGCCATCTTCAAGATGGAGAGCCACAATCACCCAAGCTACATCGAGCCCTATCAGGGTGCCGCAACCGGCGTCGGCGGCATCCTGCGCGACGTGTTCACGATGGGCGCGCGGCCGATCGCCAACCTCAACGCGCTCCGCTTCGGCTCGCCCGATCACCCGAAGATGAAGCACCTCATCGCCGGCGTCGTCCACGGCATCGGCGGCTACGGCAATTGCGTCGGTGTGCCGACCGTCGGCGGCGAGGTGAACTTTCACAAGGCCTATGACGGCAATATCCTCGTCAACGCGATGACGGTGGGCATCGCGGACCAGGACAAGATCTTCTATTCGGCCGCCTCGGGCGTCGACAATCCGATCGTCTATGTCGGCTCCAAGACCGGTCGCGACGGCATCCATGGTGCGACAATGGCCTCGGCCGATTTCGGCGAGGATGCGGACGCCAAGCGTCCGACCGTGCAGGTCGGCGATCCGTTCACCGAGAAGCTGCTGATCGAAGCCTGCCTCGAGCTGATGGCGTCGGACGCCATCGTCGCCATTCAGGACATGGGCGCGGCCGGCCTCACCTCTTCCTCGGTCGAGATGGCCAGCAAGGGCGGCGTCGGCATCGAGCTCGACATGAACGCCGTGCCGCAGCGCGAGACGGGCATGACGCCTTACGAGATGATGTTGAGCGAAAGCCAGGAGCGGATGCTCATGGTGCTGAAGCCAGGCCGCGAGGATTTCGCCGAAGCGATCTTCCGCAAGTGGGAACTGGATTTCGCGGTGATCGGCACGGTGACGGATACCGGCCACATGGTGCTCAAGTGGAACGGCGAGACGGTGGCCGACATCCCGCTCGCCCCGCTTGCGGACGAGGCACCGCTCTACGATCGACCTGCCGCCTCTAAGGAGGAATACAAGGCGTGGGCGAACGTCGCGCCGCTCGGCAACATTCCCGAGAGCACCGACATCGCCGCCGATCTGCTGAAGCTCATGGCCTCGCCGGATATCGCCTCGCGGCGCTGGATCTGGGAGCAGTACGATCACATGGTCGGCGGCGACACCGTGCAGCGCCCCGGTGGCGACGCGGCGGTGGTGCGCGTCCACGGCACCCGCAAGGGGATCGCGATCTCGACCGACTGCACGCCGCGTTATTGCTATGCAGACCCTTATGAGGGCGGCAAGCAGGCGGTGGCGGAATGTTATCGCAACCTGTCGGCGGTCGGCGCGACCCCGCTGGCGATCACCAACTGCCTCAACTTCGCCAACCCGCAGCGCCCCGAGATCATGGCGCAGTTGACGGGCTGTCTGGAGGGGATGGGCGACGCCTGCCGGGCGCTGGATTTCCCGATCGTGAGCGGGAATGTGTCGCTCTACAACGAGAGCAAGGCGACGGGCGGCGGCAGCGCGATCCTGCCGACACCGGCGATCGGCGGCGTGGGGCTGCTGGCGGATTGGTCCAAGAGCGCGAATATCCGGTTCAAGTCGGACCAAATGCTCGTGGTGATTGGAGAGACCCGCGGGCATCTTGGCCAATCGATCTGGTTACGGGAAATTTGCAACAGCGAAGCCGGTGTGCCACCGCCGGTTCACCTCGAAGTCGAACGTGCAAATGCCGAGTTCGTGCGTGCCATGATCGAAGAGGGGATCGCCTTGGCAGTTCATGACGTTTCGGACGGGGGTGTGCTGGTAGCTGTCGCGGAAATGGCTTTAGCGTCGGGCGTCGGTGCTGTTATTGATATTGATTGGGACGCTCAGGGGGCAGGGATGGCGGAAGCGCTCTTCGGCGAAGATCAGGCCCGCTATTTAGTAAGTGTTGATCGCACCGCGAACGAACGCATTATCGAACGCGCCAACACAGCAGGCGTGCATATCCGATTCATCGGAGACACCAGCCGTGATGTAATTCAGATTGGCTGCAATCCCGGCTATTCGGGACACGTCGCGATGATCTCCCTCGCCGACCTCCGCCGCGCGCACGAGGGCTTCTTCCCGGCGCTGATGGGCGCCGACGCCGCTCTCGCGTAACCCGATCCTCCCCACTCGTGGGGAGGGGACCGCGCGAAGCGTGGTGGAGGGGGCTCTCCGCAAGCGCGGCGCCCGTGGCGAGCCCCCTCCACCATCCTGCGGATGGTCCCCCTCGCCGTTCCGGGGAGGATTGAGATACGGCTTGGCTAAGATCAGCCTCTTTGCTCGGAGTCGGGCGGCTTGGATCAGCTATAACGCTCCCATAAGCACCGTTCGTTATGCTTTTTCAGTCGGCGAGATAGCTCCACAGCCACGCTGTAGAAGCAGAATCGAAACTGCTGTAGATCAACTTACCGGCAATGCGCCGGCCGAGGAGACGAGCATGATCCGCTTGATAACCGCCGCCGCTGCCCTCCTGTCGCTGGCCGCCGTGCCTGCGCTCGCAGCCCCGTGCAAGGACGCGCACGGGAAGTTCACCAAATGCCCGCCCGCCGCGGCGCCCGCAGGCGCCCGCTGCAAGGACGCTAAAGGCAAGTTCGCCAAGTGCGGTACGCCGGGCGTAACACCTGTCACCAATAAGTAATCCGAACGAGCGACGCGGCGCATCGAATTAGGATGCGCCGCGCCGCTGCCCTGCGAAGGCAATCTCAGGCCAGCTTGAAACCTTCCTTGTTCGCCATCGCGGTCAACGCCTTGTTCTGCTCCTCGCTAAGGCCCTTGTGGAACGGGGGGAAGATCTTGTCCTCTTCCTCGCGGATGTGCTTCTCGAGATCGGCGCGGAAGTCGGCGATCTTGGCGCCAAAGCCAGGATCGGACTTGCCCATCTTCTCGAGGTCGTAGAGGTACTGCTTCACATAGCCATGCTCGTGGTTGAGCGCGTCGGCATCGGCCTTGTCGCCCCAATCGCGCAGCGCCGGGTAGATCGCATTCTCCTCGGTAAAGGCATGCTTGCCGAGCGCGTGCTTCAGCTGGACCAGCAGCAGCGATCGCTTGGCAGGCTGCTCGGGGGTCGATCGCGCCAGCTTGTCGAGAAGGCCAAGCGCCATCTTGTGCTCGGCCTTCAAGGCTTCGAACCAGTCGCCGGCCATGACGCTTGGCGCCTGCACCGCCGCCTTGCGGCCAAGGTTCACCGCAATGCCCGCAGCGAGTCCGGCAGCGGCGACGCCCAGAATCGTGCCAACGCCGGACGACTTGTGCGAAGCGGCGCTCCGTTTGGCCGCAGGCCGAGCAGCGGTCTTGCTGCCCGGCTTGCGCGCGGTCACCTTGCGTGCACGCGACGTCACCGCCTTCGCCGCTTCGGTGACGAGGCTGGCCGCGACGGCCTTCTCCGCAGTGCCCTTGATAGCATCGACGGCGTGACTCGCGGTGTCCGACACACCCTTCCCGGCAGCGGCAACACTGGCCGAGACCTTCTGCGTCGCAGTCTTGGGCGCTCGTGGCCTGCGCACCGTCTTGGCAGCGGCGTTGGTCCCGGCCGTGTTCGAGGGAGCCTTGCGGGCGCGAGGAGTCTTGGTGCGGGGCTTCTCGTCGGTACCGGCGGCGTCAGCCATGATGCGATCCTTTCGGGGTGGAAACGGCTGCGCTTTTAACCGATTGCCGCACGTCATGTTCCCCCTGCGGCTTGACGCACGGACGGGCGGGCGTGCACGCGACGAACGTGAACCAGCGACACGGCAGTATCGACGGGCTGAGGGGCCTTGCCGTGATGGGCATCCTGCTGATGAACATCGCCGGCTTCGGTCTGACGTCGGGCGCCTATTTCAACCCGCTAGACGGTGGCGGATCGGCGCCGGCGGACCTTGCCGTCTGGGCGGTGAACTTCGTGGCCGTAGACGGCAAGATGCGTGCGCTGTTCTCGATCCTGTTCGGCGCCTCGACCGTGATCCTGGTCGAGCGCGCGGAGGCGGCGGGCACGAGCGGTGCGCGCGTCCATCTCGCGCGGATGGCCGCGCTGGCGCTGTTCGGCGCCGCGCACCTGTTCCTACTCTGGTCCGGCGACATCCTGCTGCATTACGCGCTGGTAGGGATCGTCGCCCTGCCCCTCATCCTGCTCGAGCCGCGCCAGTTGATCCGTGTGGCGGTGCTCCTGCTGCTTGCTCAGCTGGCGATCCAGGGGTTGTTCCTTGGTGGCTTCCTGGCTCTGCGTCATGCCGCGACGATGCCGCACGCCGAAGCTACGACGCTCGCCGCCTGGCGCAGCTTCAGCGAAGGCGTCGGGATCGGCAATCCGAGCGACATCGCCGCGGAGATCGCCCGGATGCGCGGAAGCTGGCGCGGGATGGTTGCCGCCAATCTCGCCAACGAGCCCGCTGGCATACCCTTCCTGCTCGGCTTCGACGGACTGGAGACGCTGGCGTTCATGGCGATCGGGATGGCGGCGCTGCGATCGGGCTTCCTGACCGGCACTTGGACGCGCGCGCGCTACCTGCGTGCCGCAGCGATCGGCTTCGCGATCGGGCTGCCGCCGCAGATCCTGCTATGCTGGCTCTGCTTCCGCAGCGGCTTCGACACCCTCGCCACGTTCGCCGCGGCGACAATCGGCGGCACCCTGCTCCGGCCGATCCTGGCGCTAGCCTGGGCAGCGCTCGCGCTCGCCTGGCTGACCGCGCGCGACTGGCCACGGCTGCGTGCCACCGGACGCATGGCGTTCAGCAACTATCTCGGCACCAGCCTGCTGATGAGCTGGCTGTTCGACGGCTGGGGCTTCGACCTGTTCGCGCGGATCGAGCGCGTCTGGCTGTATCCGATCGTCTTCGCCGCTTGGGCGCTGATGCTGCTGTGGAGCCCGTGGTGGCTCGCCCGCTTCCGCTACGGTCCGCTCGAATGGGTCTGGCGTTCGCTGGCGAGAGGCGCGCTTCAGTCGATGCGCCCTTAATTTGATATTGAGATCGTCTTGCAATAGCTATACAGACTGAGATTACGGTTCGGGGAGAGCGGCATCAATGGTCATCTGCGTTTGCAATGCCTTGCGGGAGCGGGATGTGCGTTCGGCGGCGCGTGCGGGTTGCCGCGATCCGCTATCGGCTTATGCCTCGCTCGGCTGCCGCCCACGTTGCGGCCAGTGTGTGCCGTTCGCCCGTGAACTTATCTCCAGCGAGCATATCGCCGCTGCTTGAGAATGACTTGCGCGAGTCGTTCGCGGTGGGATTGCGCCGCCTGAACGGTTAGATCGGCCTCAACATGCATGGAGGCCGACATGAAGGGTGACGCAAGGGTCATCGAGCTGCTCAATCTGGCGCTCAAGAACGAATTGACCGCGATCAATCAATATTGGCTGCACTATCGCATGCTCGATCATTGGGGCGTGCAGAAGCTCGCCGATTTCGAACGCCATGAATCGATCGACGAGATGAAGCATGCCGACTGGCTGTCCGAGCGTATCCTTTTCCTTGATGGCTTGCCCAACTTCCAGCTGCTCGGTCGCTTGCGCATCGGTGAGTCGGTGGAGGAGGTGCTGCGCTCAGACTTAGCGTTGGAGGAAGAGGCGATTCCGGCGCTTCGCGATGGCATGGCACAGGCCGAGGCGGTGCGGGATTATGTCAGCCGCGATCTGTTCGGCCGCATTCTCGCCAACGAGGAAGAGCATGTCGATTATCTGGAGAAGCAGTTCGATCTCATCAAGCTGATGGGCATCCAGAACTACGTCCAGCTGCAGAGCAAGCCGGCCAACGAGGAAAGTCCGTCGACCGGGGCGTGAGCCTTAGCGCTGCGCCATGCCGAAGCCGCCCGATGGCCGACGGCCGAAGCCGCCGCTCGGCGCGCGGCGCTCGACGATCGGATTGACCTCTCTATCGAATAGCCGAAGCGTCGCGTCGAACAATGGTCGAAGTTCTACGACCCGCTCGATGAGCTCGTCGGGCGTTTCGCGTGATTCGACGCAGCGGCGCGCGGTCATCTCGATGACCTCCGACAATTCGGCGAGTGGGGTGGCGCCGAACTGACGCGCCTCGCCCTTCAGCGTATGCGCAGGCAGGACCAGCGCGGCCGCCGAACGGTCACGGATCGCTTGTTCGATCTGGCTGACGGACTTGATGCCGTCTTCGCGGAAATAGCCGAGAATTCGCACAAAACCGGAGCCCAGCTCCGTACGAACACGGGCGAAAACGCCCCAATCGACCAGTTCTGCGGCTCCCATAGCCACTTGGCGACCCCTTTCACCCCGGTACCTTGCAGCCCGGCTATGCACCCTCACGTGTGAAGAGAGGGTTACGAGCCGCGCGCGATAATCGCAGAAGGGTGTCGAGACAGTCGCCTTGCTCAATCGTCTCGTGAGTCGTTCGGCCGGGTGCCGTAGGGGTTCTTGGGCGCGCGCAGCGTCAGGCGGACGGGCACGGCGCCGAAGCCCAGATCCTTGCGGATGCCGTTGATCAGGTAGCGCTGGTAGCTCATCGGCAACTGATCGACCCGGGTGCCGAACAGCACAAAGCCCGGCGGACGGGTCTTGGCCTGGGTCAGGAAGCGCAGCTTGATGCGTTTGCCGCCGGGGGCCGGCGGCGGGTTCTTCTCCACCGCCTTTTCGAACCAGCGGTTGAGCACGCCGGTGGAGACCCGTTTGGACCAGGCATCGCGCGTCTCGAAGGCTGCGCCGAGCAGCTGATCAAGCCCTTTGCCGGTTGCGGCCGAGACGGCGATCAGCGGGACGCCCCGCGCTTGGCTCAGCCCTTCGTCGAGCGCCGTCTTCACGCCGTTGAACAGCGCCGATTGACCCTCCGCCACATCCCATTTGTTGAGCGCGATGACGAGCGCACGGCCCTCCTGCAGCACGTGATCGGCGATGCGCAGATCCTGCGCCTCCAGGCCCCGTGTGGCATCAAGCAGCAGCACCACCACTTCGGCGAAATCCACCGCGCGCATCGTGTCCGACGCCGACAGCTTCTCCAGCTTGTCCTCGACCTTGGCCTTCTTGCGCAGCCCCGCGGTATCGATCAGGCGGACTGCACGGAAGCGACCGTCCGGGCTCGGCCACATCCAATCGACCGCGATCGAATCGCGGGTGATGCCGGCCTCGGGCCCGGTGATCATCCGCTCTTCACGCAGGAACTGGTTGACCAGTGTCGACTTGCCCGAGTTCGGGCGACCGACAATGGCGAGCTTCAGGATCGCGTCGGGATCGTCCTCGATCTCCTCCTCTTCCTCGATCTCGTCGCGCTCGATATGCGGAAGGAGCGCCTCAAACAGATCGCCCATGCCTTCGCCATGCTCGGCCGAGAAGGGGATCGGATCGCCCAAGCCTAGCCGAAAACTCTCCATCACCCCTGGCTCGGCTGCCTTGCCCTCCGCCTTGTTGCAGACGAGGATGATCGGGGTGTCCGATCCGCGCAGCCACTGCGCCACCGTCTCATCGAGCGGAGTGACGCCGGCGCGCGCGTCGATCATGAACAGCGCCGCATCGGCCTGTGCCACCGCCGCCTCGGTCTGCGCGCGCATGCGGCCAGGCAGTGTCTGCGGGTCGTCGCTCTCGAAGCCGGCGGTATCGACGATCTTGAACGGCACGCCGAGCAGATCGGCGTCGCCCTCGCGCCGATCGCGGGTAACCCCCGGCCGATCGTCGACAAGCGCGATACGCTTGCCGACAAGCCGGTTGAATAACGTCGACTTGCCGACATTGGGGCGGCCAACGATCGCGACGATGGGGAGCTTGGACATTGGGCTCTTCTTAACCCCTCTCCCGCTTGCGTGGGAGAGGTTGCGTGAGGGTCTTCTTCTTTCTTCGCGGAAGGAAGAAGAAGACCCTCACCCTCCCCGCCTTCGGCGGGTCCCCTCCCTCTCCCGCACAGCGTGAGAGGGCTCAGATCATCGCCAGCCGGTCAGGCGATTGTCGCTCGACAGCAGGAACATCATGTTGCTCGCCACCACCGGCGGCAACGTGAACGGTGCCTTGGCGGCGCGTTCGGTACTTTGCACCTTGCCGTCCGCGACCGAGACATAGGCAAGCTCGCCGAGCGAATTGGTCAGCACCAGCCGTCCGCCGGCGAGCACCGGGCCGTTCCAGAAGATCTGGCCGGTCTTCTTCTTTTCCTTGCGCCACTCCGGCAGCTGGCTGGTCCAGCGGATCTTCCCGGTTGTGCGCTCGATGCAATAGAGCTTGGCATCATCGGCGACCACGAACAGCCAGTCGCCGCCCAGCGCCGGCGTCGAGATACCGCCGATATTGACCTCCCAAAGTCGCTGGCCGGTCAGCAGATCGAGCGCGATCATGCGGCCGCCGGCACCCACCGCATAGACGCGGCTCTCGTCAATCACCGGGCTCGCATCGACATCGGTCACGTCGCCGACGCTCGTCGACATGCTGGTGCGAGTGAGCGCATCTTGCCAAACGATACGGCCATTCTCGTACCGATAGGCGTCGAGATCGCCCGAGGAGAAGCCGGCGATCACCGTAGCGCGCGCGATCGCGGGCGCGCCGGCGCCGAATACGCCCGCCGTTTCAAGAGGCCCTGATGCTGTCCACTGCGTCGTGCCGTCGGCCTCCGAGATCGCGTAGATCTGGTTGTCCTGGCTCATCACGTAGAGGCTGCCGCCCGAGATGGCGGGGGCGCCGCGCAGTGGCCCGCCGGGGGTCACCTCCCAGCCCTGCTTGCCGGTCGCCGCGTCGAGCTGGGCCACGGTGCCAAGGCCGGTGGTCGCGTAGAGCTTGCCGGCATCGTAGCTGACGCCGCCGCCGAACAGCGAGCGGCTGTAGTGCTTCTGCTCCTTGCCGCCGAACACCCCCATCACGCCCGCCTTCTTGAGCGAGGGGCCGGGCTTGGCCTTGAGCTGAGTGGACCACAGCTCGCGCCCGGTCTGGGCATCGAAGGCGCGGACGTTGGCGAGCGTGTCCATCGCGAACACGTGGCCGTCCGCCACCACCGGCGCTGCCGCGAGCCGCGCATTGTGGCTGCCCTTGGCGAGGTTTGCGTCCCAGATCCTGACCGGCTGGGCGCCGAGCGCGACATTGCCGACCGCCTTCTGCGCATTGCCGCCAGGCTGGTTCCAGAGGTCGTTGGTGTCGGCCGGCGGCACCGAGACCGGGGTCGACGAGATTGAGGCATCGGTGCCGGCGCTGCTCTCGACAGTCAGCACCGGAATCCGCTCACCGAGCACGGCGGTGCGGTTCTTCTTGTCGCCGCCCTTGAACACGCCGCAGCCGCCGAGCAGCGTCGCCGCCATCAGCACCGCGATCAGCGAGGCTTGCCCCAGATGCGTCCGATCCATGTCCCGCCCCATCATCGTCTTCATCATCCTGTCCGGTCGCGCACGTCGGCGCTCATGTTTTCTCGGCGATCTTCCGCCATCACGAACCCGGAGTGTCCGAAGGCTGAACGGCCTCAAGCCCCAGATCGGCGGCGAGCTGCGCCGCGCGTGAGCGCAGCGATGCAGGTACTGCCTTGTCCTTGGTCATCGCCACGAACATCGCGCCGGCCTGCTTGGGCTGGTTCAGCTTCAGATAGGCAAGCCCGGTCATCTCGCCAGCGCTGCCGAACCAGGGATTACCCGTCACTGCCAGCGGCTTCATCCGATCGATCACCTGCTGCGGCGGGATCGTGTCGAACTGCAGCGTCGTCGCGCGCAGCAACGCCACGTCGCGCAGCGGCTGCGGGGCGGACGTATCCTGCGAGATCTTGAGGAAGGCGTCCGCCGCCTGGCTCTCCTTGCGATCGCGCACGAGCATGTCTGCCTCCAGCATGCGGGCCAGCGGCGCATAGCCCTTCGTGCCGGTGCCGGCGAGCGTATCGAGCTGCTTGCGCGCATCGTCCTCCTTGCCTGCCGAGAGCGACGCCATCGCCGCCACGAACTGGTCGCCGCGTTCGCCGGCGAGCGTCGCCTGGTGCGCACGCCACCAGAGTGTGCCGCCGAAGGCCAGCAACGCCAGCACCACGATGACGGCCACGATCACGCCATAGCGCCGCGCCAGCTTCTGCGCCTGCTCGCGACGGACCTCGTCGTCCACCTCGCGGATGAAGGCCTGGTTATTCTGGGGCGACAGGGCCAATCATGATCTCCAAAGCGCGGGCATGTGCCCCGCGAAAGCGCGGCGGACCTTAGCGGCGAGTCGAGCGAAGCGAAACAGCTACTTGGGGGCGTAGGTCTCGGAATCGGTAGGGAAGGCGCGCGATCGTACCTCGCCTGCGTAGGCGGCGGCGGCGGCGGAAATGCGGCCAGCCAGATCATCGTAGCGCTTCACGAAGCGCGCGGTGCGTTCGAACATGCCGAGCATGTCGTCGATCACCAGCACCTGGCCGTCGCACGCGTTCGATGCGCCGATGCCGATCACCGGGCAAGAGACTACGCCGGTCACCTCCCGCGCCAGTGTCTCGACCACGCCCTCGACAACCAGCGCGAAAGCGCCGGCACCGGCCACCGCGCAGGCATCCGCGATGATTTGGGCGTGTTCCGCATCGCCGCGACCCCGTGCGCCATAGCCGCCGAGCACGTTCACCGCCTGCGGAGTAAGCCCGACATGGCCGACCACCGGGATACCGCGATGCGTGAGAAAGGCGATCGTCGGCGCCATCGTCTCGCCGCCCTCGAGCTTGACGCCGGCGGCGCCTGTCTCGGCCATGATCCGCGAGGCCGAAGCAAAGGCCTGCTCCGGGTTCTGCTCGTAGCTGCCGAACGGCAGGTCGATGATCACGACCGAATGATAGCTGCCGCGGACCACCGCCGCGCCGTGCGCGATCATCATCTCGAGCGTGACCTGGAGCGTCGAAGGCAATCCGTAGATCACCTGCCCAAGGCTGTCGCCGACCAGCAGCATGTCGCAATGGGCATCGAGCAGCTGCGCCATGCGCGCGGTGTAGGCGGTCAACATCACGATCGGCTCGCCGCCCTTGCGCGCCGTGATCGCCGGCACCGTCAGCCGCTTCATCGGTGCCGGCGTGGGGTTGGCCCGGCTCGTCGAGGTATCGAGCGTGAAGGTGGTGGACATGGCCGCGGGTTAGCCGGGAGGCGGGGGGAAGTCGAGAACCGCGGAGGTATAGTCCTCCACCACCAGGCTGAACGGGGTGCCGTCCGGCGTGGCCAGCACGGCGCGATGCTCGAGCACATGATGGGGAACCGCAAGCCACCTAGGCCCTCTCAGCAAACCCGGCAGGCCGGTCATCTCCCAGCCCTCGGGCAACGGCCGCCACAATAGCGTCGCCGATAGCGTGTGACGGGAGAAGTGCAGCGCCTGCACCGCCCGGCCGAACGCGACGTCGCTGGTTTCGAGCGCCCGGTTCATGTCGGGCGTGAGACGGCTCGGCACGTACCAGTTGTCCGCCTCCGAAAGCACATGATCGCCGCAGCGCAGGCGCACATGGCGATAGGCGACCGGCGCGACCGGCGCGACCTTCAGTGCCGTGCGTGTCTCGGCGGTTGCGGCCTTGTCCGGCTCCTGCACCCGCTCGGCTGTGACCGTCGCCGGCGTCGCGAGGCGGTGATCGGCGCACCAGCGATCCAGCGTCATTGTCGCGCTGTCGTGGCTCAGCAGATCGGCGTTGAGCGTCTCCAGCACGGCCATCGCCTCGATCCGCGCCTGCGGCGTGTCGGGCCAGGGCAGCGTCACCGGCATCAGCCGAGCACCGATGCATAGTGCTCAGGCTTGAAGCCCACGATGGTATGGCCGCCATAATCGAGCACCGGCCGCTTGATCATCGAAGGCTGAGCCAGCATCAGCTCGACCGCCTTCTCCGCATCCAACCCCTCGCACTCGGTGTCGGGAAGCTTGCGGAACGTGGTGCCGGCGCGGTTGAGGATCGTCTCCCAACCATGTTCGGCAACCCAGCCGTTGAGCCGAGCGCGGCCAATGCCGGCCTTCTTGTAGTCGTGCAGCACATAGGCGACGCCGTGTTCGTCGAGCCACGCGCCTGCCTTCTTCATCGTGTCGCAGTGGCGGATGCCGTACAGCGTGACGGTCATGCTATGCTTGTGGAGCAAAGGTAAAGCTGAAGCCGTATGTCACAAGGCTTAGCGCGGGCACCACGCGTGCAGCGGAAATCGCGCGCGGATCAAATCCCGGCGCGACTAGAATCCCACGTACCGGCTCATCAGTTTCTTGCTGAATATCACCCATATAGGCCAAAGTCTGTGCCACCGCATCTCGCGGCGCCCTAACAGCCTTAAGCTCGATGATGACGTTGACGCCGCTGCGATCCTGAGCAAGGATGTCGATCCTACCAGAAGCAACGCTCCGTTCAGCGCCACCGTCTATAATTGTTAAGCCTGGATCCAGTTGAACAATTGAACGCCGCAGTGCGGATTGAAGATCGCGCTCGAGGGAGAAGGTCTGCTCAGTCTCGATCGCTGCCAACTCGACAGACGGTTGGCCGATGAGCACAGGTCGCGCCGCTTCCAGTTCGACATCTTGGCGGAACCGCGCATATTTCTGGACAGCAGACTTATAGGAGGCAAGATTATTGCGAAGGTTGCCGCTGATCTCCAGCCGCGAGGGGTTTGGCGCATTGCAGCGCTCATCGTCAGCGCCATAGGTTAGCGTGTCTGTGAGGCTCTGCAGTTCATCTCCATCATAAAGAGTATCCAGATCGCCATAGAGGGCCTCGACCCTCCTCAGTTCTGAGAGTTTTGTGCTCCAGATCTGCTTAGTCGGCACCGCGAGGCGAAGCCATTCGCTATACTGAGGGTGCATCGCTCATTCCCACTCGATCGTACCCGGCGGCTTGCTGGTATAGTCGTAGACCACGCGGTTGATGCCGGCGACCTCGTTGACGATGCGGGTGGCGACGCGCGACAGGAAGCCGGCATCGAACGGGTAGACATCAGCTGTCATGCCGTCGACCGATGTGACCGCGCGCAATCCGCACACGCTGTCATAGGTGCGGTGATCGCCCATTACGCCGACGGTGCGCACCGGCAGCAGCACCGCGAAGGCCTGCCAGATCGCATCGTACAGCCCGGCGTTGCGGATCTCCTCCAAATAGATCACGTCGGCCTTGCGCAGGATGTCGCAACGCTCCTTGGTGACCTCGCCCGGGATGCGGATGGCGAGGCCCGGGCCGGGAAACGGATGACGACCGACGAACGCTTCGGTCAGCCCCAGCTCGCGGCCGAGCATGCGAACCTCGTCCTTGAACAGTTCGCGGAGCGGCTCGACCAGCTTCATGTTCATGCGTTCGGGCAGGCCGCCGACATTGTGGTGGCTCTTGATCGTGACCGACGGCCCGCCGGTGAAGCTGACGCTCTCGATCACGTCGGGATAGAGCGTCCCCTGCGCGAGGAAATCGGCGCCGCCGATCTTCTTGGCCTCGTCGTCGAACACCTCGATGAAGGTCTTGCCGATGAACTTGCGCTTGGCTTCGGGATCGGTGACGCCGGCGAGCCCGCCCAGGAACAGCGCTTCCGCGTTCACGTGGACCAGCGGGATGTTGTAGTGGTTGCGGAACAGCGAGACGACCTGCTCGCTCTCGCCGGCGCGCATCAAGCCATGATCGACGTATACGCAGGTGAGTTGGTCCCCAATCGCCTCGTGGATCAGCACCGCCGCCACCGAAGAGTCGACCCCGCCGGACAGCCCGCAGATCACCTTACCCGTACCAACCTGCGCGCGGATCTCCTCGATCTTGGCGGCGCGGAAGCCTGCCATCGACCAGTCGCCGCCCAGTCCGCAGACATGGCGGACGAAGTTGGCGATCAGCTTGCCGCCGTCGGGTGTGTGAACCACCTCCGGATGGAACTGGACGCCGTAGAAGCGGCGGCTTTCGTCGGCGGTGATCGCGAAGGGCGCGCCCGGCGACGTAGCAATTGCCGAGAACCCTTCCGGCAAGCGGTTCACCTTGTCGCCGTGGCTCATCCAGACCTGGTGGCGTTCGCCCTCCGCCCAAAGCCCCTCGAACAGGGCCGAAGCACCCTCCACCTCGACGAAGGCGCGGCCGAACTCGCCGCCTTCGCCCGAGACGACCACCTCGCCGCCCAATTGCTTGCACATCGTCTGCTGGCCGTAACAGATGCCCAGCACCGGCACGCCCGCTTCAAAGAAGCGCTGCGGCGCGCTCGGCGCCTGCTCCTCGGTCACCGAGGCCGGGCCGCCCGAGAGGATCAGGCCGCTTGGCGCGATCCGGTCGAACGCCGCGTCTGCCGACTGGAAGGGCACGATCTCGCAATACACGCCCGCTTCACGTACGCGGCGCGCGATCAGCTGCGTCACCTGGCTACCAAAATCGACGATGAGGATGCTGTCAGGGGGGGCGACTGTCATGGCGAGCCGATACCGGCGGCCCCTTGATGAGTCCAGTCCGCCTGCCCGCTCTGGTCGGCCACTGCATGGTCAACGGCTTGTTTACCACTGCGCCCTACACCCGCTTCAAGGCCGCTTCTGTGGGGATCGTCATGCCTCGTCGTATTCGCTCACTGCTCTCTACGTTGCGCGAAGAGGTCCAGCACTATGCCGCCGAGACCGAGGCGATCGCCGGGCGCACGAACCTGCTCGCGCTGAATGCCACGATCGAAGCGGCGCGTTCCGGCGAGGCTGGACGCGGCTTTTCTGTAGTGGCGCAGGAGGTGAAGGCGCTCGCCGGCCAAGCCCGCACATCGGCTGCAACCTTCCGCGCCGAGGTGCTCGACCGCCTGGCGCAAGGTGCCGGCATCGCCGACGAACTGGTCGCCGAGGTCGAAGGCGCACGACTCGCCGAGCTTGCTCAGTCGATCATCCAGACAATCGCGCGGGCGCTCTATGATCGCTCGATCGACGTCCGCGTACTCGCCAGCGATCCCCACATCATCGAAGGCGCCGCCAATGCGCGCACAGATGCAACGGCGGAAGCACGAGCGCTAGATCGGCTGCGCGCCATGCTGCATTTCTCGCCCTATTTTCTAAACGCCTTCATCGCCGACGACGAGGGCCATGTCGTTGTCAGCGCGCATGCCAATGCCGAGGTGCGCAACATCAACCTGCGTAACGAGCCCCAGTACAGCAACGCGCTTCATGCCGCGCCGGGCGACGACTGGTTTACCGACGAGGTCTGGGAGAACCCTTATTCCAACAACCGCAAGGTGCTGATCTACGTCGCGCCCGTCCGCCGTGAGGGCAAGACGCTCGGCGTCTTCTACCTGGAATATGACTGGGAGGCGCAGGCCGCCGCGATGCTCCATTCGGTCGAGCAGGCGAGTTCGGGGGCGGTCGTCACGGTGGTCGACGATCAGAACCGCATGATCGCGTCGACCGGACGCTACGCCTTCAACGAGACGCTCCACATCGCGAGCGTCGGCACCGCCGCCGGCCGCCACGTCGAGACCCGCGACGACTCGATCATCGCCCAGGCTATGGCGCTACCGGTTCACGGCTTTGATGGCCTGAAGCTGCGCTGCGTGATCGAACAACGTGTGCCCAACGAGCGGGAGATCGTGCTGGCACTGAGCGGGGCGACGGCGCGCGCGGCTTAAGCCGCCAGCCCACTCCAGTACGCCGCGAACGCCCAGAGATCGGCTGCTTCGTTGATCTGCTTGGCGGTCGGCTTGCCGATGCCGTGGCCAGCGCGTGTCTCGACGCGGAGGAGATGCGGCTTGCACCCGATCGGCGAGGATTGCAGCGCAGCGGCATATTTGAAGCTGTGCGCGGGCACCACGCGATCATCGGTGTCGGCGGTTGCGATCAGGATGGCAGGATAGTCCACTCCGCCGCGGATGTTGTGGATCGGCGAGTAGCCGAGCAGGATCTCGAGTTCCTCCGCCTTCCCCGGATCGCCATAATCGTCGATCCAATAGCGCCCGGCGGTGAAGCGGTGGAAGCGCAGCATGTCGTGCACACCGACTGCGGGGAGCGCCGCGGCGAACAGCTCCGGCCGCTGGTTGGTAACTGCGGCGACGAGCAGCCCGCCGTTGCTGTGGCCATGGATCACCAGGCTGGATGCGGTGCCATCCGCCTTCAGCTGTTCGGCCGCAGCGATGAAGTCGTCGAACACGTTCTGCTTGTTGGCGCGGCGGCCGGCATCGTGCCACGCCTTGCCATATTCGCCGCCGCCGCGGATGTTGGCGACAGCATAGACCCCGCCCATCGCCGCCCAGCCGAGCGCCGCTGGCGAAAAGCCCGGCGTCAGCGAGATCTCGAAGCCGCCATAGCCGTAGAGGATCGTCGGCGCCGGGCCCGTGACATCGCGCCGGCGCAGCAGGAAGAGCGGGATGACGGTGCCGTCCTTCGAAGTGGCTGCCGCCTGTTCAACGACGAACAGATCGCGATCGAAAGACAGGGGCGGCTGCGAATATGGCAGCCCCACTGCGTTGTTCGCATCGAGCCGGTGGATCTCGGTCGGTCGATCGTAGCTGGTGAAGGCGAAGAACGCTTCCGGGCTGCCAGCGTTGCCCTCCATCGCCGTCACCGCGCCGACGCCGGGCAGGACCACTGTGTCCATCAGCTTGCCGTCGAGCGTGTAGAGCCTGAGCTCGCTTGCAACGTGCCGTAGCACCGACACCAGTAGCCGGTTGCCGACTACCAGGGCATCGGCCACGACATCCTCGCCATGCGGCACGATCTCGCGCCGGCGCCGCATCTCCGATCCCACATCAATCGAGACAATGCGGCGTCGCGGTGCCTCCAGATCGGTGACGAAGTAGAAGATGTCGCCCTTCGATCCCGCCAGCCGCCAGTCGTTCTCCAGCCCACGCACCAGGATCCTGGGTGCAAGCTTGGCCGCGGTAAGATCGATCACGGTAAGTTCGGTGCGCTTCTCGGTGCCTTCGGCGGACGATATCAGCAGCCAGCGACCATCCTCGCTGACCTCGCCGGCATGGATCAGCCGTGGCCGGTCGGCGGTGGCATAAGCGAGGAAGTCGGCCGTCTGCTCGGTGCCGAGGCGGTGAAAGTAGATTGCATGATCGAGATTCTGCGCCTGATGCTCCTGCCCGGCACGCGGCTCGGGAAAACGCGAATAGAAGAAGCCTGAGCCGTTGGTCGCCCAGCACAGTCCTGAATACTTAACCCAACGCACCTCATCAGAGAGCGCCTCGCCGCTTGCGACATCTAGGACTCGGATCGTCCGCCAGTCGCTGCCTCCGTCCTGTACTGCAAAAGCGACGCGGCGCCCGTCCTCGGACGGTTCCCATTCCGCAAGCGCGGTCGCCCCATCGTCGGACCAGCCATTCGGATCGAGCAGCACGCGCGCCGCGGCATCGACCCCGTCCCGTACGCACAGCACCGGCTGCGCCTCGAGCCCAGCGTTGCGAAGATGAAAGTAGCGCCCGCCACGCCGCCGCGGGATCGAAACGCGTTCGTAGTTCCAGAGCTTGGTCAGTCTATCGCGGATCGCGGCCCGTCCCGGCAGTGTCTCCAGGTACGTTTCGGTGAAAGCTGCCTGCTCAGCTACCCAGTCGGCAACTGCCTGGTCGTGGCGGACATCGCCCTCCAGCCAGCGCCACGGATCGCCGATCGATCGTCCTCCGAGCTCCTCGACCACGTCGTCGCGGCGCGTATCGGGATAGGCGATCGGGCCGTCGGGGCTCATGGGCGGCGCATCCTGTCCTGCTCCCGCTTCAAGGCGGCCCCACTTCCGTAACGTCACGGCGCGGTGTTGCAAACCTCAGCTAGTCTCATACGAAAAGGGCCGCCCCGATCCGGGACGGCCCTTCGATGATGCTTCGATAAGAAGGCGAGGCTTATGCCGCCTCATCCATGTCGTCATCGCTGTAGACCGGCCCGGAGTTCTGACCCTTCGCGGACATGTCGCGGTCGACGAACTCGATGATCGCCATGGGCGCCGCGTCCGACGCCCGGATGCCGGCCTTGATAATGCGGGTGTAACCGCCGTTGCGCGCCGTGTAGCGCTCAGCCAGCACGTCGAACAACTTCACCAGTTGCGCGTCGTCGAGCAGGCGAGCAAACGCGAGGCGGCGATTGGAGAGGCCGCCTTTCTTGGCCAGCGTCACCAGCTTCTCGACGTAAGGGCGAAGCTCCTTAGCCTTGGCGAGCGTGGTGGTGATCTGCTCGTGCTTGATTAGCGCAGCAGACTGGTTGCGGAACAAGGCGGTACGGTGCGAACCGGTCCGCTGGAGCTTACGGCCGCCGACGCGATGGCGCATGATGATCGTCCTTCAGTTCGTCCCGCAGCCGTGCAAGGTACCGCGGGCCGGGCGGTGAAACAGGGCACCACCCATACCCTCAACCGTGCAGGATCAATATTCCTGTTCGAGCTTCTTGGCCATTTCCTCGATATTCTCGGGCG
>CAXTBZ010000028.1:0-27871 GCA_964242855.1 uncultured Sphingomonadaceae bacterium | reverse complement strand
TCGGGGTGCCGCCGATGCTGCTCGGGCTGCCGGGCGACAACACCTACGCCAATTACAGTGAGGCCAACCGCGCGCTGTGGCGGCTGACCATCCTGCCGCTGGCCGACAAGATCATCGATGCGCTGCGCTGCGGGCTGGCGGCGTGGTGGCCAGAACTCGGCTTCGCGATCGATCTCGATCGGATCCCGGCGCTGGCGAGCGATCGCCAGGCACTGTGGGCGCTGGTGGCGGACGCGGATTTCCTCTCCGACGACGAGAAGCGTGCGATGCTGGGTTTCGCGCCGCGCTCCGGGAATTCGGGGGAGGCGGCATGACCCACGACATCGAAGGCGCGCTGCTCGCCCGCCTCGTCGAACAGGGGCGGAGCGAGGGCGCCGACCTGCTGACGCTGCGCGCGATGGCCGAGGAGGCGAGCGAACTCGGCGCGGCCCGCGCGCTGGAGCGGCTGGGCCTCGCCGACACACGCGCCCGCGCCGATCTGGACGAGTTGCGCGAACTGCTCTCGGCCTGGCGCGACGCCAAGCGCACGGCGCGGGCCGCAGTGGTCAGCTGGGTAATCCGCATCCTGCTCGCCGCGCTGATGCTCGGCATGGCCGCCAGGCTCGGCATGGTCGCGCTGGTGCGATCGTGATCTGCCTTGAGCCTCTTCACCCCTACTCCGTTCGCACTGAGCGTAGTCGAAGTGCGTGCCCCGAGCGCTGCGCTTGCAGCACGTCCTTCGACTTTGCTCAGGACGAACGGACACTGTGCGAAGATCTGCTCGGCACAACCGGGGAGATCCATCCATGACCCTGCGCTTCGCCGGATATGCCGCCCTGTTCGACAAGGTCGATCGCGGCGGCGACCTGATCCGCCCGGGTGCGTTCGCGCGCGCGGTCGAGGGCGCCGCAAGCGTGCCCTTGCTCTGGCAGCACAGCCCCGAGCGTCCGATCGGCCGGATCGAGAGCATCGCCGAGGATGCGCGCGGGCTGCGCGTGATCGGCCGGCTCACCCCCGAGGCGCGCCACGCCGCCGAGGCCGCAGCCCTGCTCCGCGATGGTGCGGTCGGCGGCCTGAGCTTCGGCTACCGGGTTCGTGGCCATAAGCCACGCCATCGGGGCCGTACGCTGACCGACCTCGATCTGGTCGAGGTCAGCCTCGTCACCTTTCCCATGCAGCCCGGCGCCCGGGTGCACGCCGTCCAAGAGGAGGACAAGAATGTCTGAGGAGAACATGATGTACGAGACCCCCAAGTACGAAATAAAAGCTGATCCGCTGGAAGCGTCTTTCGCGGGCGCCGACGACATCGCCGAGCTGCGCGCGGGCATGGCGGATCTGAAGGCCAAGCTCGACGCCGGCACCATCGCCGCCGCCCGCGCGCCGCTTGCCGGGGCCGCCGCGCCGGAGGCGAAGCAGTTCGTCGACCGCTACCTGCGCCACGGCAACAGCGCAGGCATCGAGGTGAAAGCGATCGACGGCACCGCCGATGCCACCGGCGGCTATGCCGTGCCGCAAGAGATCGATGCGGAGATCGGATCGATCCTGTCGGCGATCTCGCCGATCCGTGGCCTCGCCAATGTCGTGACGGTCGGCTCGTCGGGCTACCGGAAGCTGGTGACGACGGGCGGCGTCTCGTCGGGCTGGGCGGCGGAGAACGCGGTGCGCCCCGACTCCCCGACGCCGAACTTCGCCGAGGTGGTGCCGCCGATGGGCGACCTCTTCGCCAATCCGGCGGCGACACAGGCGATGCTGGACGATGCCGGCTTCGATCTGGAGGCGTGGCTGGCCGGCGAGATCGCATACGAGTTCGCGCGCGCCGAAGGTGCCGCCTTCGTCAACGGCGACGGCGTCAACAAGCCGAAGGGCTTCCTGTCTGTACCGAGGAGCGCCGCGCTCGACGGAACGCGCGCGTTCGGCACGATCCAGTACCTGGCAACCGGTGTCGACGGCGGCTTCCCGGTGACCGAGCCAGAGGATCTGCTGGTCGATCTCGTCCAGTCGCTGCGCTCGCCCTATCGCCAGGGTGCGGTGTTCGTGATGAACTCCACGACGCTGGCGGTGATCCGCAAGATGAAGACCGCCGAGGGCCAGTTCCTGTGGTCGCCGGGGTTGGTCACCGGGCAGCCCGATACACTGCTCGGCTACCCGGTGGTCGAGGCCGAGGACATGCCCGATATCGGCTCGGGCACCACGCCGATCGCGTTCGGCAACTTCAAGGCCGGCTACCTGATCGCTGAGCGTGGCGAGACCGGCGTCCTGCGCGATCCGTTCACCGCCAAGCCTTACGTCCACTTCTACGCGACGCGGCGGATCGGCGGCACCGTCTCCAACTCGGAGGCGATCAAGCTGATCCGGTTCTCGGCGACCTGATCTCGCCACCTCAAGGTACATCTGGCGCCGCGCGAGCAACCCTCGCGCGGCGCTTCTTTTTTCTCGACGCTTCGGGAGTGCGCCCATGCTGACCAAGTCGCCCGAGGCGATCCTCGATTACTCCATCTGCTGGCCGCGCGCCGTGCTGCTCGGCGTTCCTATAGAAGCGAGCGATTGGGACTGTCGCCCCGAAGGGCTCTCGATCGAGCCGGCCGAGACCGAGCCCGGCACCACCGCCGCGCGGATCGCCGGTGGCTCGCCTGGCACACGCTATCGTCTGATCAACCGGGTGACGCTGGCGGACGACCGGACGCTGGTACGCACCCTCGAGCTGGAGGCGGCGCGATGAGCGTGTCTGCCCCGATCGCGTCCGCGGCTGCGGCCGATGCCAAGGCCTATCTGCGCATCGACAGCGACGACGAGGACGCGCTGCTCGTCACGCTGATCGGCGCCGCGATCGGGCTGTGCGAGCGCTTCACCGGCTTGTCGCTGTTCGCGGCACAGCGGAGCGATGTTGTGCCGGCCTGCAGTCCCGAGTGGCAGCGGCTTCCCGCGACGCCGGTGACGGCGATCACGTCGGTGGCATCGCTCGCTCCGGCCGGCACCGCCACGATACTCGCGGTCGGCGCCTATGCGATCGACATCGATGCGGCGGGTGACGGCTGGGTGCGGCTGATCGCACCTGTCGGAGCAAGCCGGCTGCAGGTCGGCTACACCGCGGGATCGGCGGCGGACTGGCCCTCGCTTGCCGAGCCGCTGCGCCAGGGCGTGCTGCGGCTGGCGGCGCATCTCTACACGCATCGCGATGCGTCGGACGACGCCGGGCCGCCCGCGGCGATCGCTGCGTTGTGGCGACCCTATCGCCGGATGCGGCTGGCATGAGCGGCGAGCTTTCAGGCGCGCTCACCGAGCGGGTGGCGGTTCAGCGGCGCGCGGAGGCCCGCGACGATCTCGGCGGTGCCGCCGGTGCATGGACAACGATCGCGACGCTCTGGGCAGCGCTCGAGCCGATCACAGCGGCAGCCTGGGGAGCGGGCGACATGCCCGTCGCAGCGCCGCGCTGGCGTGCCACGATGCGCAGCGGGGCCGACATGGCGGCAGGCGATCGGCTGCAGTGGCGCGGGCGGCTCTTCGCCGTGCGCGCCGTCGAGGCCGATCCCGCTGCGCCCGATCGCCTGATCGTGATGCTGGAGGAGGATCGATGACCGAGCTACGCCTTTCATCCGCGCTCGCAGCCGCACTCGCCGGTGCCGAGGCGCGCATCGCCGCGGCGATCGCCCTCGAGGTGCCGGGCGATGTCACGGTTGCGCTCGACGAGAACGGCATCGCTCTCACCGGCCGCGATCTCTCGATCCGCTCGCTGACCGATCCGCGGCTGCGCGATTTCGCCGGGCTGGTGCGATGAGCACGGCGGCCCAGGCCCTCCAGCGCGCGCTGGTCGCGACGCTGCGCGCAGCGCCGTTCGCGGACCAGCTTAGCGGCATCTACGACGGTCCGCCCGCCGACGCGGCCTGTCCCTACCTCGCGATCTCGGACGGGTCGACGATCGACTGGAGCCACAAGACCGGCCGCGGCCGCGAGCATCGCCTGTCGATCGCGATCTGGGACGACGGCGCGACCCCGGCGCGGCTCCACACCCTGCTCGGCGCGGCGGAGGATGCGATCGAGGCGATGCCGCGCACCCTCGACGGACACCGCATCGCCAGCCTCGTCTTCCTGCGCGCCCGCGTCGTCCGCGATCCGGACGGGCCGTGGGCAGGGCGACTGGATTACCGCGTGCGGACGCTCGAAATCCCCCCTCCCTGACAGGGAGGGGCAGGGGGGGGGTCGAGGCCGGGCAATGCGGCCGCCCCGTCTCCCACTCGATCCGTATCGCCAAGCCTCCACCCACCCCAACCCCTCCCTTCCAGGGAGGGGCTTCAGACGACAAGGAGACACATCATGCCCGCAGAAAGCGGTAGCGCCTTCCTGCTCAAGGTCGGCGACGGCGGTGCCACGCCCGTTTACGCGACGGTGGCGGGGCTGCGTACGACCATGCTCTCGATCGCCGGCGAGATCGTCGCGATCACCAACAAGGATTCGGGCGGCTGGCGCGAGCTGCTGTCCGGCGCCGGCACGCGCAGCGTGTCGGTCGCAGGATCGGGCGTGTTCACCGGCTCAGCGGCCGAGGCACGGCTGAAAAAACAACGTGCTCGCCGGCACGCTCGACGACTACCAGCTGAGTTTCGAGGGCGGCGAGACCATGCAGGGCCGCTTCCTGCTCACCAAGCTGGATTATTCGGGCGATTTCAACGGCGAGCGTGCTTACACGCTGGCGCTGGAATCCTCGGGGCAGGTGGTGTCGCTGTGAGCGCGCCCGCCAATCCCGCACGAGGTGAGACCGCGCTCGTGCTCGGCAGCCAGACCTTGACCGTTCGCCCGAGCTTCCAGGCGCTTGTCGCCGCCGAGCAGCAAATCGGGCCTCTGTTCGCGCTGGTCGAGCAGGCGGCGGCGGGTACGCTGACGCTGTCCGACACGGTGGCGCTGGTGTTCCATTGCCTCGTCGGCAAACCCGATGATCTAACCAGCGACAGCTTCGGCGAACAGGTGGTCGAGGCCGGCATCGCGGTGCTGACCCCGGTCCTGCGCACCCTGCTCGGCCAGATCGTCAAGGGGCTGTGAGGGCTACCCACTACCCGTTCGTCCCGAGCGTAGTCGAGGGATGCGCAGCGAGCGGTGCGCCTGAGGCGCGTGTCTCGACTTCGCTCGACACGAACGGACTATTTCGGATGAGTGCCGCCCGCCTCGCCGGCATCGCGGGCGCGGTCGCCGGGTGGCGGCCCGACGAGTTCTGGCGTGCCACGCCGGCCGAACTCGAAACCGTGCTGACCGCGCTTGCCGGGCCGGAGGCAGACGCCGCCCGGCCACCCGCGCCCACCACGATCGCGGCCTTGAAGGAGCAGTTCCCCGATGGATGAGACAGTCGAGACGCTGATGATCGGCGTGCGGGCCGACACGCAGGCGTTCGCGCAGGATACCGCGGCGATGCAGGCGTCGCTGCAGGGATCGCTCGGCACCGGCGCCGATCGTGCGGCGACGCTGATCGAGAACGGGCTGGCGCGGGCGGTACGTTCGGGCAAGCTCGGCTTCGACGATCTCGAGAAGACCGCGCTGACGGTGCTGTCCGGCATCGCTGCGCAAGCGGTGAAGGGCGGGCTTGCCGCGCTGCTGGGCGGAAGCGGCGGATCGGGAGCGAACAGCGGCGGGCTGCTGTCGCTCGGGACCAGCCTGATCACCTCGCTGCTGGGCTCCCCCGGGCGGGCGACGGGCGGGCCGGTCTCGCCCGGCAGGCCCTATATGGTCGGCGAGCAGGGGCCGGAGCTGTTCGTGCCGACCGCGGCCGGCAGCATCGCTGGCGCCGGCGCCGCCTCCGCCCAGCCGCGCGATGTCCGCGTCGCGATCAGCATCAACGCACCGGCCGGCACCGAGCCACGCTCGCTCGCCCAATCGAGCCGGCAGGTGGCGCGAGCCGTTTCCCGCGCGCTTGCCCAGGCGGACCGCTGAGATGGGTTGGTGGCTCGCCGGCGATGCCGACGCGATCAAGGCGCAGCAGCGCGCCGGCGGCTGGATCAAGCGCTTCGATCCGCGCTTCTGGACGGTCAATTTCCCGCGCCCGATGATGGCGGCGGTGACGACGACCGGGCCGCAGGCGATGCGCGTCGATGCGGTCTTCTATCGGACGAACGATCTCGCCGGGCTGATCTGGGAGACCGCCGACACGATCGACCACCCGCTGCTGCGCTACGAGACCGCGCGTGATTTCCGCCACTGCACGCTCGCCTTCCGCTGGCGATCGACCGGGCTGATGCCGCTCGACGCGATCAATGGCCCGACGTTGACGATCGAAGGCCGCGATGCCTCTGGAACGTCGAGGAGCTGGTATGTCAGGCTCTGGAACTACGCGGTCGGCACGCCCGAGGACGCGCAGATCAGCCTCGACTTCGGGGCGATGGACGGCGGTTTCGCGCTGCCCACCGATGCCGATCCGGTATGGGCGGGTGATATCGATCGGCTGTTCCTGTCGCTGGTGCCGCCGGGCTATACCGGCGTGGCCGGCGAGCTTGCCGCGCCGGCTGAAGCTCAAGTCGAGCTGTCGGGCATGGTCTCCGATGGCGCCGGCTCGACTCTCGCGATCGGCGACGGGCTGGTGCCGCCGCATGGGCTGATGATCGCGACCGGCTATGACGACGCCTACAACCAGACGCCCGCGCGCGTGCTGCGCCAGATCCTGGGCTTGGGCTATCGCGGCGCGATCGATCATTATGTCGGCATGAGCCACTATTTTCGGCTCGAATGGAATGCGGGCGTCGGGCTGCATCTCGTCAGCCTGGCGGGCGGGGTGCTGAACGTCGCGGCGGACGCCTGGCATCGCGATTTCCTCGCGCGCGCCGCCGGACAGGGCTTCGAGGTCATCCTGTCGATGTCCTACGAGCTACTCGATCAGCATTGCTGGAACGACTGGAAGCAGCGCGCCGCCGACGGTTCTCCGGCACTGACCGGGTGGATGCCGCCCTCAACCCTGCTGTCGCCGGCGAGCGTACCGGCGATGAGCTACCTCAAGACGGTCGCCACAATCTTTGCGAAAATGGCGGCCGAAGCGGGCACGGTGCGCTTCCAGATCGGCGAGCCCTGGTGGTGGACGCGCGCCGACGGCACGATCTGCCTGCACGACGACGCAGCGCGTGCCGCGCTCGGCCCAGATGTCGATGCAGTGACGAGCCTGATCGGCCCGCAAAGCGTGACGCAGCAGGCGGTGCTCGACGCAGCCGGCGCGTTGCTAGCCGAGTCCACCGCCGCGATCGGTGCGGCGGTGAAGGAGGTGGCGGCCGACGCCGAAATCCTGCTGCTAACCTATCTGCCGACCGTTCTCGATCCGCGAACGCCGGACGCGGTGCGCGCCAATCTGCCGATCGGCTGGGCGAGCCCCGCCTTCGATCGCCTCCAGCTTGAAGATTACGACTGGGTGCAGTTGGGCGACACCGGGGCGAGCGAACGCGGCGCCGCCTTCTCAACCGATCGGCTCGGCTATCCGGCAGAGGCACAGGATTACTTTTCCGGCTTCGTACTCAACGCCGGCGATGCCGCAGTGTTCTGGCCGCGGATCGAGGCGGCGGCACGGGCGGCGCAGGCCAGAGGCGTACCACGCGCCTTCATCTGGGCGCTGCCGCAGGTGGCGCGCGACGGCTTCACGGTGTTCGATTTGGGGGAGGGTGACGTGCAGGCGTTCGACGACGTGGATTTCCCGCTGGCGCTGGGCGCGCAGGCAAGTGTCACCCCCACTTTCTCGACCGCGATCGTGACGACCGCGGCGGGCGTGGAGCAACGCAACGCCGATTGGGCGGACGCGCGGCTGCGCTTCGACGCCGGCCCCGGGGTACGTTCCGAGGCGGACATCGCCACGCTGCTCGCCTTCTTCCGCGCGCGGCGCGGGGCGGCGCGGGCGTTCCGGTTTCGTGATCCGTTCGATGCAAGTTCGGGCGGCGGAGAGACGTCAACCCCGCTCGATCAGTCGCTCGGCCTCGGCGACGGCTCCGCCACCAGCTTCCCGCTCGTCAAGCGCTACGGCGAAGGCGACGAGGCACAGGTGCGCAGGATCACAAGGCCGGTCGCGGGGAGCGTGCGCGTGGCTGTCGGCGGCGTCGAAGCGGCAACCGGATGGTCGCTGCTGCCGGGCGGCGTCGTCTCGTTCGAGGCCGCTCCGGCTGTCGGCGCCGAGGTGACTGCGGGTTTCCTCTTCGACGTTCCCGTCCGCTTCGCCGAGGATATGCTCGAGGTCAGCCGCGCGACCTTTCTTGCCGGTGAGGCGCCCGCCGTGCCGCTGATCGAGGTGCGCGAGTCATGAGCGTCGCCTGGCTTGACGGTCCGCTCACCACGATGGCGCTGTGCTGGCGGCTCGATCGGACGGACGGCGTGACGATCGGCTTCACCGCACATGATCAGGACCTGACGATCGCCGGCGTGGTTTACCGATCCAGTCCCGGCATGGTGCCCTCGGCAATCCGTCAGTCCGACGGGTTCGTCGTCGACACGTTGGATGTGGAGGGTGCGCTCACCCACGACGCGATCACGGCGCAAGATCTCGCCGCCGGGCGGTGGGACGGGGCGACGCTGACCCTGTTTGCGGTCGACTGGACCGATCCTTCGAACAGGCTGGCGATCGCGCGCGGCGAGATCGGCGACGTCTCGATCCACGACGAGGCGTTCACCGCCGAACTGCGCGGCCCGACCGCGCTGCTCGAGCGGCCGGTGGTCGAGCAGACCTCGCCTGATTGCCGCGCATCGCTCGGCGATCGCCGCTGCCGGGTAGACTTGGCGAGGAGGACGCGGCTCGCGCGCGTGGTGTCTGTCGCGGACGAGGTGCTGACGCTCAATGCGGCCGAGCCATCGCTCGGCGCGTATACCTATGGCCGCCTGCGCTGGCTTGACGGTGCCAATGCAGGGCTAGCAGCGGCGATCCTGTCCTCCGCCGGCGACACAGTGACGCTGCGCGATCCGCCCGTGTTCTCGATCGAGCCGGGGGCGCTGGTGGAGCTGACCGAGGGCTGCGATCGCCTCTTCGCGACCTGTCGCACGCGGTTTGCCAACGCCGCCAACTTCCGCGGCGAACCCTATTTGCCGGGCATCGACCTGCTCACCCGCTACGGCACCGACTGATGACGCCTTCCGAAGCGGCGATCGTCGCCGCCGCCCGCGCCTGTCTCGGCGCGCGCTTCCGCTTGCACGGACGATCGAGCGGCACCGGGCTCGACTGCGTGGGTCTGATCGCCTGCGCTTACGGGCGGGATCGCGTTCCCGCTGGGTACGCGTTGCGTGGCGGCGATGCTGATCGGGTCGCGACCGAGATCGAGGCGCACGGGTTCCTGAGGATAAGCGATCCGCCGCGCCCTGCCGACCTGCTGCTGCTCCGCCCCGGGCCGCACCAGCTCCACCTCGCGATCCTGACCGATCGCGGCTTCATCCATGCCGATGCGGGCCTGCGCCGCGTGACCGAGGTACCGGGCTCGCTGCCTTGGCCGCTGCTCGGCCGCTGGCGCGCGCTCTGAAGGAACCCAGATGGCCACTCTCGTCCTCACTGCCGTCGGCACCGTCGTCGGTGGGCCGATCGGCGCCGCGATCGGCGGCCTGATCGGCAATCAGATCGATCGCGCGCTGTTCACGCCAGCCGGCGCCAAGGGCCCGCGGCTCGAAAGCCTGGCGGTGCAGGGATCGTCCTACGGCGCCGACCTGCCGATCCTGTTCGGCACGATGCGGGTCTCGGGCTCGGTGATCTGGGCGACCGATCTGAAGGAGGCCAAGCACAAGTCGAGCGCGGGCAAGGGCCAGCCCAAGGTGACGAGCTACAGCTACTCGGCATCGTTCGCGGTGGCGCTTTCCGCTCGGCCGATCATCGCGGTGCGTCGCATCTGGGCTGACGGCACGCTGCTGCGCGGCCAGGCGGGGGACTGGAAGGGCGATGTCGGCGCGTTTCGGCTCCACCTCGGCGAAGAGGCGCAGGCAATCGACCCGCTGATCGGCGCAGCGGAGGGCATCGACGCGACACCGGCGCATCGTGGCGTGGCTTATGCCGTGTTCGAGAATCTGCAGCTGGCCGACTACGGCAACCGCATTCCCTCGCTGAGCTTCGAGGTCGAGGCGGACGACGGCAGCATCTCGCTCGCGACTATCGCCGCGGTATTGTCCGGAGGAGACGTGCATGGCGCGGGCGGTCCGCTGCTCGGCGGCTATGCGGCATCGGGTGACAGCGTGCGCGGCGCGATCGAGGGGCTCGCCTCGGCGCTGCCGGTGTTGTTTGCCGATGGACCGGACGGGCTCTCGCTGGTCGACGAGACGGCTGATCCTGTAGCGATCGACGCGGCCGATCTCGGAGCAGCGGCATCGGGCAAGCAGGCGCCGGCCAAGCTTGCCATCGAACGGCAGGCGGCGGGCACGCTCAACGAGGCGCTGACGATCGGCTATTATGATCCCGCGCTCGACTATCAGCTCGGCTCGCAGAGCGCGCGCCGCGATGCTTCCGCCCGTCGCGCAGGTACCATCGAGCTTCCCGCCGCGATCGATGCGGCAAGCGCGCGCGGTATCGTCGAGGCGCGGCTGGCGCGCGAGTGGGTGGGACGGACGACGGCGCAGATCGCGCTGCCGTGGCGCCATCTCGATCTCGAAGCGGGATCTTTGGTTACCTTGCCGGGGCAGAGCGGCCGCTGGCGGATCACCGAGCGCGCCTTCGAGGCGATGGCGCTGACGCTGACCGCTCAGCGGCTGGCTACCTCGGGAAGCGCGCTGCCGCCGGCCAGTGCCGGAACCGGCCTTTCGCAGCCGGACCTGCCGCACGGCGCCACCACGCTGGCGCTGCTCGATCTGCCATCGCTCGGCGACGATCTCTCCACCTCGCCGACGCTGTTGATCGCCGCTGCCGGCGAGTCGGCGGGATGGCGCAAGGCGGCGCTGACGATCAGCGCGGACGATGGCGCCAGCTGGCAGGCGATCGGGCAGACTGCCGCCGCCGCAATCATCGGCCACGCCACAACGGTGCTCGGGCCAGGGAGCGCGATGGTCCGCGATCTCGCCAACGTCATCGACGTCGAGCTGCTGAACGACGAGATGGTGCTGACCGGCAGCGACACGACTGGTCGTTCCGCTACCGAGAACCTCGCCTTGATAGGTGACGAGATGATCCAGTTCGCGAGCGCTACGCAGATCGCGCCGCGTCTGTTTCGGCTGAGCGGACTGCTGCGCGGGCGGCGCGGCAGCGAGTGGGCGATCGGCGGCCACGCGATCGGCGACCGATTTGTGCTGATCGATGCCGACACGCTGATACCCTGGACGCTTCCGGCGTCGATGATCGGCCAGCCGATGCGGGTGTCGGCGAGCGGCGTCGGCGACGCGGTGCCGGTCGATGCTTCGATCCTTTTCGAAGCGCGTGCGATGCGGCCGCCTGCCCCTGTCGCACTGTCGGCGAGTTTCGCATCCGGCGGATCGCTTTCCGTCGCCTGGACGCGGCGCAGCCGACTCGGCTGGAACTGGCTGGACAGCATCGACGTGCCGCTCGGCGAAGAAAGCGAGCGCTACCAGGTGTCCATAATACGGGACGGTGGCGCGTCGCTGTTGCTGACGGCCACCGCGCCCGCGATGATCATACCCGCGGCAGATGTCGCTGCGATCGGCGGCAGTGGCCCGCTGTCGGTCGGCGTCGCGCAGGTCGGCACCACCGCGGCCTCCTTGCCCGCCGCTGTCTTCACCTTGTCGCCAGGAGCCTGATATGTCCGATGCCACGCCGCGCCTTGCCTTGCCGTTCATCGCGTCCGGTCAGGCGCAGAAGGAGCTGTTCCATAACGAGGCGCTGCTGCGGATCGATGCGCTGCTCCAGCCGGCCGTGCAGACCGTCGGGGACGAGGTCCCGCCGACATCGCCGTCTTCCGGACAGTGCTGGATTACCGGTGCGACGCCGACCGGCGACTGGTCGGGGCAGGCGGCAGTTTTGGCGGCATGGACCGAAGGCGGCTGGCGCTTCGTCTCTCCGCAGCCGGGCATGATGGCTTGGTCGATCGCCGACGGCGTGTACGTGCGTTTCGATGGAGCGGCGTGGCAGGCGGGTGACGTTGCGGCGCATCGGCTGACGATCGGCGGGGTGCAGGTGGTTGGAATGCAACAGTCTTCGATCGCTGCGCCGATTGGCGGCGGCGTGGTTGATGTCGAGGCGCGAGCGGCAATATCGACGATGCTCGCGATGCTCAAAAACCACGGTCTCATCGCGAACTGAAAATTTTTGCGGCGCTGCGCAACTCGAAGCCAAGTCGAAGGTTGTGCGACCGCTTGCCGAGGGTGGTTCACAACAAAGCAGTTGCGGGTTTGTGGCTATCGGGCAACAGTATGGGAATATGCGCGCTTGCGTGGATATTCCTCTTTGGTTAGGGATTTATCTGTTCCCAGACGGGAATTGATTGAAAGGGGATTATTATGCGGAAGCTCGCCGTAGTTATGGCGCTGGCCTCCACCGCATTGGCCGGTGCCGCCGCCCATGCGAAGGATCAGGCCTGGTATGTGGGCGTAGAAGGCGGCGCGATGCTCGTCGAGGACTCGCACTACCATCTCACCGACGGCAACACCGTCAAGGTGAATGAGCATTATGGTTACGATGTCGATGGCATCGTCGGCTATGACTTCGGTCCGGTCCGGATCGAGGGCGAGGCCGGATACAAGCGTGCCGAGAACCAGGACTTCACGACGGCGGCCGGTGTCTACAAGAGCAAGTATCTTGGCAACACCACTGCGCTCAGCTTCATGGTCAACGCGCTGCTCGACTTCGGTGACGATTCGGGCATCAGTGGTTATGTCGGCGGTGGTGCCGGTGTTGCTCGCGTCAAGGCGTCTGATTGGCGCGGTGGCAGGGACTTCCCCGACTTCCTCGATGACAGCGACACGCGCTTTGCATGGCAGGCGATCGCCGGTGTGCGTGCTCCGCTCACCGACAATATCGATGTCGGCCTGAAGTATCGCTTCTTCAACGTCCGCGACATCAAGTTCGTGGGTCTTGATCCCGACGACAGCGCAGTTGTCGGCGCGCGTGGCAAGATGCGGTCGCACAGCATTCTGGGCAGCCTGATCTTCAACTTCGGCGAACCGGCTGCGCCGCCGCCGCCGCCGCCGCCGCCGCCGCCGCCGCCGCCGCCTCCCCCGCCGCCGCCGCCTCCGCCGCCGGTCAACCCGGGTCCGTTCATCGTGTTCTTCGACTGGAACAAGTCGGATATCACGCCGGAAGCCGCGTCGATCCTCGACAACGCCGCCGCAGCGTACACGCAGACCGGTTCGGCTCAGGTGCAGCTCGCGGGCTATACCGATACTTCGGGCACGCCGAAGTACAACCTCGGCCTTTCGCAGCGTCGTGCAGACGCGGTGAAGTCCTACCTCGCCGGCAAGGGCGTTCCGGATGCGGCGCTCCAGACGCAGGCCTTCGGCGAGACGCACCTCCTGGTGCAGACCGCAGACGGTGTGCGCGAGCCGCAGAACCGTCGCGTGGAGATCACCTTCGGCCCGGGTTCGGGTCAGTAAGGATCGCTACGCGGAGCCTTTCGAGGCTTCGAAAAGGACAGGGAGTCGGCCTCGGTCGGCTCCCTTTTCCTTTGCGGTTATTTGATGGTGGTCGGCCTTTGCAGGCGTGACTGAGACTTGCTCTCGAGCCTCAGTCGAGTGCGTAGCGCGCGATTGTCTCGTACGAAGCGCGGTCGGAACCCAGCCGGCTTTCGACTAGCTCGAAATGACCCACCTCAAACGCGTGGCCGATCGGCGCCTTGACCGCATGCACGATGCCAGATGCAGGCGCTGCGCCGCGCGAGAAACGTGCAACCGTGATGTGCGGAACGAAGGCGCGCGTATCCGGCGGCACGCCGACCCGGCGCAGTGACTGATCAACCTGGCGGTGCAGCGGCTCGATCGCGCCGCGCGGCGTGATGCCGATCCACAATGTATCGATACGGCCGTGTCGTTCGAAAACGCCGATAGTGCCGAGCCTCAGCGCCATCGCCGGATGCCGCACGCGGCCGAGCGCGGCGGCGATATCCTCCGCCTGGTGATGATCCACCTCGCCGATGAAGCGGAGCGTGCAGTGCAGCTGCGTATCGTCTTGCCAGCGCGCGTGCCGGACGTCGGCCTCCATGCCGAGGAGCAGCACACGCGTGGCAGCCGGCGGCCTGAACGCCACGAACAGCCGGTGGTTCGCCATTCGCAATCTCCCGTTCAGCGCACGTCCGCTACCGGTTTCGCTTGAATGCGGCCGGACAAGCGCCGATATTGCAACAGTCGGCGGTACGCGCCGGCGATATGGAGATTATTTCGAGATGGCCAACTGGTCTGATCCCCGAACGACAGCGGTCCCTCGCGCGGCGACGGGCGCACGCGACGCGGCGTTCGACGCGGGGCTGCGGTCCTACATGCTGTCCGTGTACAACTACATGGCGTCCGGCGTGCTGCTGACCGGCATCGTCGCGCTGCTGTTCGCACGCGGCGGCAACGACTCGATGGCGGCGCATCTGTTTCTCGGCGGTGGGCTGCTGCCGATGATCGTCATGTTCGCGCCGCTCGGCATCGTCATCTGGATGAGCTACGGCATCGGTCGGATGAGCGAGACCAGCGCCAAGATGCTGTTCTGGTCGTACGCGGTGCTGATGGGGCTTTCGACCTCGATCATCTTCCTGGTCTACACCGGCACCTCGATCGCGCAGACCTTCTTCGCGACCTCGGTCGCCTTCGGCGCCCTCAGCCTTTATGGCTACACCACCAAGCGCGATCTTGCCCCGCTCGGCGCCTTCTTCATGATGGCGGTGATCGGTCTTATCGCGGCGATGGTGATCAACCTGTTCGTGCACAGTTCGGCAATGGACCTGATCATCTCGGCGGTGGGTGTGCTGCTGTTCGCGGGCATCACCGCCTACCGTACGCAGCAGATCAAGAGCAGCTACTTCGCGGTACGCGGCACCGACTTCTATGGTCGCGCCGCGATCATGGGTGCGTTGGGCTTGTACATCGCATTCCTGAACATGTTCATGTTCCTTCTGCGCTTCACCGGCGGCCGCCGCTAAGTCGGCATCGAACATCGGGATTATGGCCCGGCGGAGCGATCCGCCGGGCCTTTTCATGTCAGGCGTTTTCAGGAGCGGCTATGGCCGCATCGTCGAGCGCCGAGGCGCGCTGGAAGGCTGGTCGTCCGTGCAATCGGCCGACATAGGCGGCGAAGCTCGGCCGCGCCTCGATCGATCCGAACTGCAGGCCGAAACCGAGTTGCGACCCGACATAAAGATCGGCCGCAGTAAAGCTGTCGCCGGCGATGTAATCCCGACCGTCTATCGCGCCTTCGAGCGCATCCAGCACATGGCCCAGGCTACCATAGCCAACCATCGCCTCGCGCCCGGCCGGCACCTCAACCCCCAGCGCCATATTGGTGATGGCGGCTTCCAAGGGGCCGGCCGCGAAGAACAACCAACGATAATAGCGTGCCCGATCGGCCGTGGGTGGAGCCAGGCCGACATCGGGAAAGGCATCTGCCAGATAGGCGCAGATCGCCGAGCATTCGGTGATCGTATCACCACGATGGGTGATCGCGGGCACCTTGCCCATCGGGTTGATCGCTAGATAAGCGGCGCCCTTCAGGCCGGTGCCATATTCCAGGATCTCGGTACGGTATGGCTGGCCGACCTCCTCCAGCATCCAGCGAACGATCCGTCCGCGCGATCTGGGGTTGGTGTAGAAGACGAGTTCGTCGCTCATGGTGTGTCCCTCCTCGATCGGTCGATGCTAGGCCCGTCGGGTGCTCCCCTGCAAGCCGGGCTTGGCGAGCCATGCGCCCTCTGCAATGTCGGCGAGATGACACAGACGCTCCGCCAGCTTTACCCGGCCATCGAGCCTTTCGCCTCGGGCATGATCGAGGTCGGCGAGGGACATCGCCTCTACTGGGAACGCTGTGGCACCCCCGGCGGCGTACCAGCCGTCTTCCTCCACGGTGGCCCGGGCGGCGGTTGCGGGCCTTCCCACCGCCGCTTGTTCGATCCCGCGCGCTACGACGTGCTGCTGTTCGATCAGCGCGGCTGCGGCCGCTCCGAGCCGCACGCGGAGCTAGCGGCGAACACCACCTGGCACCTCGTCGCCGATATCGAGCGACTGCGCGTAGCGTGCGGGCACGAGCAATGGCTCGTCTTCGGCGGCAGCTGGGGATCGACGCTGGCGCTGGCTTATGCGCAGCGCCATGCCGATCGCGTCTCCGGCCTGATCCTGCGCGGCATCTTCCTGCTGCGGCAGGCGGAGGTCGAGTGGTACTATCAGGGCGGCGCGGCGTGGCTGTTTCCGGACAAATGGGAGGCATTCCTCGCGCCGATCCCGGAGGCCGAGAGGGATGACTTGGTCGAAGCCTATCGCCGTCGCCTGACCGGCAGCGACGAGGCGGAGCGGATCGCCTGTGCACGCGCCTGGAGCCTGTGGGAGGGCAGCACGATCACCCTGCTTCCCGATCCCGCGAGCGTGGGCGGCTTCAGCGAGGATCGCTTCGCGCTCGCCTTCGCACGGATCGAGAACCACTACTTCACCCACAAAGGCTGGATGGAGGAGGGCCAGCTCCTGCGGGATGCCTACCGGCTGCGCGGCATACCCGGCACCATCGTCCAGGGACGTTACGACACCGCGACGCCGGTGCGGAGCGCCTGGGACCTACATCGCGCCTGGCCCGAAGCCGAGTTCCACCTGATCCCGGACGCGGGCCATGCCTATAGCGAGCCCGGCACGCTTGATCGCCTCATCCGCGCCACCGATTTCCAGGCCGATCGGCTGGGCTGATGCTTTAGCGAAATTCGGCGCCGAGGATCGGCGGCGGGGCGGGGCGGGCAAGTGCAGCGGCGATCGCGCGTTCGGCGACGGGTGCCATCATAGCGTAGCCAGCACGGTTCGGATGGGCACCATCGAAGGTCCAATCGGCGCGGAAACCACCCCTGCCGTCCTGCAGCACCGACCAATAATCGGCGTACACCGCGCCACTTGCTGCAGCGTAGCTCCGCAGCCACCCGTTCAGCGCGACGATCCGCTCGGTCACGGCGAGGTCGGGCCGCCACGGCAGCCGCGCCGAAGGCGGGACCGAGCCGATGATTACGCGGACGCCATGCGCTTGCGCCAATTCGGCCATCGAGCGGACGTTCCCCTCGGTCTGCTCCATCGTCATCGGTCCGGTGTTGCCGGCGAGATCGTTGGCGCCGGCGATGATCTGGACGACCGCCGGGTGAAGATCGATCACGTCCTGGCGGAAGCGCACGAGCATCTGTGGCGTCGTCTGGCCGTTGATACCCCGACCGATCCGCCCAGCGGTAAAGAACTCCGGCACCTGATCGGCCCAGCCCTGCGTAATGGAGTCGCCCATGAAGACGACACGCGGCTCCTTAGAACGAGCGGGAAGCTGGGCATTGGCAACGCGATACCGATCCAACCAAGCCCAATCGGTGCGCAGCCGCGCCTCCTTCTCGCCCGTCCATTTCCCCGGCGTAGCGATCGGCGCGACGGCGCCCACTGGAAAAGCCCCGCAGAGTAAGACGATGAAGAGCGTGCGATGAAGGTGGAAGATCATCGGATACCAGTGGCAGAGCGGGGCAGCGATGCGTCAAGCCGAGGCGCTTGGCAAGCCGGTGCCGCGATGGTTGACGATGTAAGACGTTGCCGCGCATGGCTTTCCGGATGACGAAGTTTGCTCCGATTAGGGTGGGGCTGGCGGGCTATGGCTTGGCCGGTGCCGTGCTCCATGCGCCGATCCTCGAGGCGCTGCCGGACTACCGCATCGCTGCAGTGATGACCTCGCGTGCAGAGGCGGGAGAGCGACGCGATCGGCCGGCGGTAGTGCCCGACATCGATGCGCTGCTGGCGATCGATGTGGTCGAGCTGGTGATCGTGGCGACGCCGAACGATCTTCATGTGGTTCACGCCGAGGCGGCGCTGCGGGCCGGGCGGCACGTCGTCATCGATAAGCCGATGGCGCCCGATGTAGGGGCATGCGATCGGCTGATCGATCTGGCGACCGGGGCTAGCCGCCTGCTCACCGTCTATCAAAACCGACGCTGGGACGGCGATTTTCTCGCGGCGCAGGCTCGCATTGCCGCTGTCGGCGCGCCTGCTCTGTACGAGGCGCGCTGGGATCGTTTCCGGCCGGAGACGGCAGATGTTTGGCGCAACGCACCGCGCGCGGGTGCAGGGCTGCTGTGGGACCTCGGTCCGCACCTCGTCGATCACGCGATACAGCTGTTCGGCTGGCCCAATGCGATGACCGCAGACGTAGCGAGCCAACGGCAGGGCGCAGCGGCCGATGACTATTTCGAACTGACACTTCGATATGGTACGCGCCGGGCGATCTTGTCGGCCTCGTCTTTGGTGGCAGCAACGCGGCCGCATCTGGCGCTGCATGGCGACGGCGGCAGCTGGTGGACAGAGGGCCTCGATCCGCTGGAGGCGGCGCTCCGCGGCGGCAGGTCGCCTTCGGATCCGGACTTCCGCTCCAGCCTTCCCGCCATTCCCACCTTCGTCGCGCACGCCGATGGCGAGCGCATCTCTGCGCCCGTGCCTGCCGGCGACCCCTTCGCCTTCTACCGTCATCTCGCAGCCGCGATCCGCACCGGCAGCCCGCCGCCGGTCGATCCGATCGACGCCCGCAACGTGGTGGCGCTGATCGCCGCTGCGCACGCTGGCGGCCCGCTGCCTCGCCCGCGCTTGCATGATAGCGCTGGACATGCCTAACAGGCCGGGGAGCAGGTGCGGGGACACGCGTTGATCAGGAAGCCGACGACACGCCATTCCACGATCACCGACGTCGCCGATGCCGCCGGTGTGTCGATCAAGACGGTGTCGCGGGTGTTCAACGATGAGCCCAACGTCCGCCCGCTCACCCGCGAGCGCGTTTTAAAGGCGGCGGGCGAGCTCGATTATCACCCCAACGTCGCGGCGCGCAGCCTGGCCGGGCGTCGATCCTTCCTGATCGGCCTGGCGTACGAGAACCCCAGCCCCAACTACGTCGTCGATCTGCAAAGCGGCGCGCTCGAGCGCCTGCAGGGCGAGCGTTACCGGCTGCTGGTGCTGCCGTTCGGCGATGCCGCGGCGGCATCCGGCAAGATGCAGGCGATCGCCCGCGCGTCGGGGCTGGACGGGATGGTGCTGGCCCCACCGCTCTGCGACGACGCGGCGACTGTCGCCGAGCTCGAGGCTTGCGGGCTTCCATACTCACGCATCGCGCCGACCACGGATGGCAGCCACGCGCCCGATGTCGTGATGGACGACCGCGCCGCCATGCGGGCCGTAATCGACCATCTTGTAGAGCTCGGCCATACCCGCATCGCGATCGTGCGCGGCGACCCCAGCCATGCGTCCGCTGCGGCCCGTCTCGAAGGCTTCCGCGCCGGGCTGGAGGCGCATGGCATCACGGCCGATCCGGCGCTGGAGGCGCCGGGCGCCTATACCTTCGCTTCGGGCTACGAAGCAGGGAAAGCGCTGCTCGCTCTGGCCGACCCGCCGTCCGCGATCTTCGCCAGCAACGACGACATGGCCGCCGGTGTGCTCAACGCGGCCTATGAGGCTGGGGTAAAGGTGCCTGAGGCGCTGTCCGTCGCGGGCTTCGACGACAGCAACATCGCGTCGGTGGTGTGGCCGCGGCTCACCACAATCCACCAGCCGATCCGCGACATGGCGCGCGAGGCGACCGGCGCGCTCCTGGCGCTGATCGACCATGAGGAGGCGCCGCCGCATCAGATGCTGCCCTTCCAGCTGGTCGTGCGCGGATCGACCGGGCCGGTGCAGCGCCGGTGAGCAGACCTCTCATCGCCGGAGTCGAACTCGGCGGGACCAAGTGCGTCTGCGTGCTCGCGCGCGGCCCCGGCGAGATCGTGGCCGAGGAGCGCGTGCCGACCACTACGCCTGAGGAGACGCTGGCTGCGGTGGAAGCCATCCTCGATTACTGGAAGACCAAGCCGAGCTTCGCGGCGCTAGGCCTCGCGTGCTTCGGACCGATCGACGTCGATCCAGCATCCGCGACCTATGGCTCAATTACCGCCACGCCGAAGCCCGGCTGGCGCCATGTCGATGTCGCCCAGCGGATGATCCGGCGCTTTGCGGTGCCTACCGGCTTCGATACCGACGTGGCGGGGGCCGCGCTTGCCGAGGGGCGGTGGGGAGGTGCGCTGGGGCTGGAGAGCTTCTGCTACGTGACCGTCGGGACGGGCGTGGGCGTCGGCGTGATCTCTTCGGGCAAGCCGGTGCGGGGGCTCGGCCACGCCGAGGCGGGGCACCTGCGGATCGCGCGCGCGCCTGACGACACCTGGCCGGGAGCATGCGTCTATCACGGCGATTGCGTGGAGGGTCTCGCTTCCGGGTTCGCGATCGAGCAGCGGACCGGGCAGCGCGGAGAGACGATCGCGGTCGACGACCCGGTGTGGTCTTTGGTCGCGCAGGCGCTGGCGGGGATGTGCCACAACCTAGTGCTGATTGCGGTGCCGCAACGCATCCTGATCGGCGGCAGCGTCGCGACGAAGCAGCCGCAGCTGATGCCTTTGATCCGGTCAGCGCTGCTGGAGAGCCTCGCCGGCTATGGCGCGGCGGATCGTATCGCGGCGCAGATCGACGACTTCATCGTGGCACCGGCATTGGGCGATCAGGCCGGCCCTTTAGGGGCTATCGTTCTGGCGCTGGACGCCTTGGCGGGCTGAGATCAGGCCGCCTGCGCCGCACCCGCTACCCACGGCGTCGTCGCGTCCGCCCCCGCCTCATGCGCCGCAATCGCACCGGCGAGCGCCAAGGTGATGCCGATTTCGTCGAGGCCTCTCAGCAGGCAATCCTTGCGAAACGGGTCGAACTCGAAACGAAAGCGTTCCTGATACGGGGTCGTCACCGTCTGGCTTTCGAGATCGATCGTGATCGCGTGCTCGCGCGCCACCTCCAGCAGGCGATCGACCTGTTCCTGCGGCAGAACGACGGTCAGGATGCCGTTCTTGAAGGCATTGCCCGCATGGATATCCGAGAAGCTGGGTGCGATCACCGCACGGATGCCCATGTCTGCCATCGCCCAGGCCGCGTGCTCGCGCGACGACCCGCAGCCGTAGTTGTCGCCCGCGATCAGGATCGGTGCGCCGGCAAAGGCCGGATTGTCAAAAACGTTGCCGGGCTCTGCGCGGATCGTCTCGAAGGCGCCCTTGCCGAGCCCGTCGCGCGTCACCGTCTTCAGCCAGTGCGCCGGGATGATGATGTCGGTATCGATGTTGGGGCGGCCGAGCGGATAGGCCTTGCCCTCGATCGTATCGATGGCGCGCATCAGGCGATCTCCCTGACGTCGGTCAGCTTGCCCGTTACAGCGGCGGCAGCAGCCATTGCAGGCGAGAGCAGGTGGGTGCGCGATCCCGGCCCTTGGCGGCCGACAAAGTTGCGGTTTGAGGTCGACGCGCAACGCTCGCCCGGCGGCACCTTGTCGGGGTTCATCGCCAGGCACATCGAGCAGCCGGGCTCACGCCACTCGAATCCTGCCTCGATGAAGATGCGGTCCAGCCCCTCAGCCTCGGCTTGGCGCTTGACCAGGCCCGAGCCCGGGACGACCAGCGCCTGCTTCACTGTCGCCGCGACACGACGCCCGCGCGCGACGGCGGCAGCGGCGCGCAGATCCTCGATACGGCTGTTCGTGCAACTGCCGATGAAGATGCGGTCGACGCTGACATCCTGCATCCGCTGGCCCGGCGTGAGTCCCATGTAGGCAAGCGACTTCTCGGCGGCCGCGCGACGCGCCGGATCGGCCAGTGCTTCGGGATCGGGCACCTCTCCGGTGATCGCCACGACATCGTCCGGGCTCGTGCCCCAGGTCACCAGCGGCACGATCGTCGCGGCATCGATGACGACGACCTTGTCGTAGGTTGCGCCAGAATCGGTGGCGAGGCTGCGCCAGTATGTGACTGCCTTGTCCCAATCCGCACCCTTAGGCGCACGCGGCTTGCCCTTGAGGTAGGCAAAAGTCGTATCGTCCGGTGCGACCAGGCCGGCGCGTGCTCCTGCTTCGATCGACATGTTGCAGACGGTTAGCCGCCCTTCGACCGACATGTCGCGGAAGACCGAGCCGGTATATTCGGCGACATAGCCCGCTCCACCCGCCGCCGTCAGCTTGGCCACGATCGCCAGCGCCACGTCCTTGGGGGTGACGCCTGGGCCTAGCGCGCCATCGACGCGCACCTCGAGCGACTTAGACCGCTTGAGCAGCAGCGTCTGCGTCGCCAGGACATGCTCGACTTCCGAGGTGCCGATGCCAAAGGCGAGCGCGCCCAACGCGCCGTGGCTGGCGGTGTGGCTGTCTCCGCAGACAACCGTGGTGCCCGGCAGCGTGAAGGCCTGCTCAGGGCCGACGACGTGGACGATACCCTGCTCGGCGGCGAGGTCCTCGATATACTCGACACCGAAGTCGCGCGTGTTCCTGACCAACGCGGCGAGCTGCTCAGCGGATTGCGGATCGAGTACCGGCAGGCGCTCACCCGCTGCATCGACCCGCGCCGTCGTCTGGATGTTGTGGTCCGCCACGGCCAGCGTGAGATCGGGCCGGCGCACCTTGCGGTTCGCCGCGCGTAGCCCGTCGAACGCCTGGGGGCTGGTCACCTCATGGACGAGATGGCGATCGATGTAGAGGAGCGCGGTGCCATCGTCGCGCTGCTGGACGACGTGCGCGTCCCAGATCTTCTCGTAGAGGGTGCGGAGGGAGGATGTTCCGGTCATAGCAGCCGAGCGTCTAGCGCGAACGTCACCGCCTGTCGCGCTAACTGTCCTCAGAGCCGCTAAAGCGGTGGTTTGGATACACCATCCATTTGCCCGAAAGACGGAAAGGACTAAGGGCTGACCCAAATGCGAAGGAGCGAACCCATGGGTGAGGACGTCGTACGCAGCGAGGCCGAGGGCATCATCGAGCTGCGGCTGAACCGGCCGGAGAAGAAGAACGCGCTGACTTCCGACATGTACCGCGCGCTGATCGCGGGCCTTGAGGAGGCGACGTCGCGCGCGGACATCGGCGCGGTGTTGATCGCATCTAATGGCGATGCCTTTAGCGCCGGCAATGACATACAGGATTTCCTAAGGGGTCCTGAAGGAGGCTCCGCGGCCTTCGATTTCATCCGCACGATCGCGGCGTACGACAAGCCGATCGTCGCGGCAGTGCAGGGGCTGGCGGTGGGTGTCGGCACGACGATGCTGTTCCATTGCGATCTCGTCTATGCGGCGCCGACCGCGCGGTTCACCATGCCTTTCGTAAACCTTGGCATCCTGCCAGAAGCAGGCGCGAGTCTGCTGGCACCCGCAACACTCGGTTACGCCAAGGCGGCCGCCATGCTGATGCTCGGCGAGCCGCTCGATGCCGATGGCGCGGATCGCGCCGGCCTGGTGACCGGCATCGTGCCGGCCGAAGATTTGATCGCGCACGCCCGTGCCAAGGCGATCGCGCTGACCCGCAAGCCGCCGATGGCGCTGGCCGAGACGCGCCGGCTGATGCGAGGGAATCGATCCCTGCTCGATGCGCGGATCACCGAGGAAGCCGAGCTGTTCCGCCGCGCGATGCAATCGGACGAGGCTAAAGAAGCGTTCTCCGCGTTCCTCGAGAAGCGCGCGCCTGTGTTCGCACGAGAAGGAGCTAAATGATGCCAATCAAGGTCGTGGCGTTCGTCAGCGTCAAGGATGGTGCCGAGGATCAGTTCGTCGCCGCTGCGCGCATCTGCGTAGCCGCTTCGCGGTCTGAACCCGGGGTGCTGCATTATGATCTGTGGCGCGAGCAGCAGGGTGAGCGGCGTTTTGTGTTCAACGAGCTCTACACCGATCAGGCGGCAATCGATGCGCACATGACATCGGATCACTTCAAGGCGTTCGGCATGGCGGCGCGCGACCTTGCGAGTGGCCGCCCGATCATCATCCCTTGCGAAGCGATTGACGTAGCTGCTTAGCGCGCTTCGTCTTTACCGGCGTAGCTGGTAGAGAGCTGGCACCGGCGTAAGGCCGTTCTGGAAGATTGCCATGCCCGTCTATCGATCGCGTACCACGACCCACGGCCGCAACATGGCGGGCGCGCGCGGCCTGTGGCGCGCCACCGGCATGAAGGATAGCGATTTCGGCAAGCCGATCATCGCCGTGGTCAACAGCTTCACCCAGTTCGTGCCGGGCCATGTCCACCTCAAGGACCTGGGCCAGCTGGTCGCGCGCGAGATCGAGGCGGCAGGTGGCGTCGCCAAGGAATTCAACACCATTGCAGTGGATGACGGCATCGCGATGGGGCATGGCGGGATGCTCTATTCGCTGCCCAGCCGCGAGCTGATCGCCGATTCTGTCGAGTATATGGTCAACGCGCATTGCGCCGATGCGATGGTGTGCATCTCGAACTGCGACAAGATCACGCCGGGCATGCTGATGGCGGCGCTGCGCCTCAACGTGCCGTCGGTGTTCGTCTCGGGCGGGCCGATGGAGGCCGGCAAGGTGGTGCTCAAGGGCAAGACGGTGGCGCTCGATCTGGTCGACGCGATGGTTGTCGCGGCGGACGAGAGCTATACCGACGAGGAGGTCGCGACCGTCGAGCGCTCGGCTTGCCCGACGTGCGGCTCGTGCTCGGGGATGTTCACCGCCAATTCGATGAACTGCCTGACAGAGGCGCTGGGCCTCTCGCTGCCTGGCAACGGATCGACGCTCGCCACCCACGCCGATCGCGAGAAGCTGTTCCGCGAGGCGGGGCACCTGATCGTCGACGTTACCAAGCGCTGGTACGAGCAGGACGATGTCACCGCCACGCCGCGCGGTATCGCCACCTTCGCCGCGTTCGAGAATGCCATGAGCCTGGATATCGCGATGGGCGGCTCCACCAACACCGTGCTTCATCTGCTCGCCGCGGCGCACGAGGCGGGCGTGGACTTCACCATGGCCGACATCGATCGCCTGAGCCGCCGCGTGCCGTGCCTGTGCAAGGTCGCGCCCGCCAAGGCCGACGTCCACATGGAGGATGTTCACCGCGCCGGCGGCATCATGTCAATCCTGGGCGAACTCGAGCGTGGCGGGCTGATCGATGCCTCGCAGCCGACCGTTCATGCCGAAACGCTGGGCCATGCGCTCGATCGCTGGGACATCGGACGGACCAAAAGCGAGGAGGTCCGCAGCTTCTATCGTGCGGCGCCGGGTGGCGTGCCGACGCAGACCGCGTTCAGCCAGTCGGCGCGGTGGGAGGAGCTCGATACCGACCGCACAGGCGGCGTGATCCGATCGACCGAATATCCCTTCTCGAAGGACGGCGGACTGGCCGTGCTGTTCGGTAACCTCGCGCCCGAGGGTTGCATCGTGAAGACCGCCGGCGTCGACGACAGCATCCTGACCTTCCATGGCACCGCGCGCGTTTACGAGAGCCAGGACGCCTCTGTGGCGGGCATCCTCGGAGGCGAGGTGAAGGTCGGCGACGTGGTGGTGATCCGCTATGAAGGGCCAAAGGGCGGGCCGGGTATGCAGGAAATGCTCTACCCGACCAGCTATCTCAAATCGAAGGGCATGGGGAAGGCCTGCGCGCTGATCACCGACGGACGCTTTTCGGGTGGTACATCGGGCCTGTCGATCGGCCATGTCTCGCCGGAAGCCGCGGAGGGTGGTTTGATCGCGCTGGTGCAGACGGGTGACCCGATTGTGATCGACATCCCCAATCGCCTCATCCGGCTCGATCTCGACGACGCCTTGATCGCCGAGCGCCATGCCGAGATGGTCGCTAGAGGCGCCAAGGCCTGGAAGCCCTTCGGCCGCAAGCGCGAGGTGTCGCCCGCGCTCCGGGCCTATGCGGCGATGACCACCAACGCTTCGCGCGGTGCGGTCAGGGATGTGAGCCAGGTTGAGCGGGGCTAAGCCTCGACCCTCTCCGTCATCCCAGCGAAGGCTGGGATCTCTGCGGGGCGGGCGCGGCATCTCACCTTCATGAGATCCCAGCTTTCACTGGGATGACGATCATCGGCCGGGGAACAGTTACTTTAGTCCGATGTCCCTTGGTCCAAATGCATACGGCAGCAATTCAGAAAGCAAGTGGCGCTCGACCGTCCGGCCGTCACCCGCCGCACAGAACACCGGGAGGTCGCGTCCTCCCGTCTGCGCTTCTTCGTTCAGGACCTGCCGGCACCGGCCGCAGGGGTAGACGACGTGGGCTCCGGTCGGCAGTCCGCCGGCGTCAATCGCGCCACCGATCACCGCCAGGGCCACCACATCGCCGAGCCGACCCTGCGTGTTGGCGGTTGCCAGCGCCACCGTCTCAGCGCAGAGCGAGAGGCCGTAGCTGGCATTCTCGAAATTGGCGCCGGTGACAACCGCGCCATCGCTCAGCAACAGCGCCGCACCGACTGCAAAGCGCGAATAAGGGGCGTGGGCATGCCGCGCCGCCTCCCGCGCCGCTTCGATCAAGGCGCCGACGGCGGCATCCTTCAGCGGCACCTCACCCACGGATGTGGAGCACGCAGATCAGCGTGAACAGCCGCCTGGCGGTATCGAAGTCGATGTCGATCTTGCCGTCGAGGCGTTCACGTAGCAGCTCGGCGGCGTCGTTGTGCATGCCCCGCCTGGCCATGTCGATCGTCTCGATCTGCTGCGGCGAGTGCTGGCGGACGGCTTGGTAATAGCTGTCGCAGATCGCGAAATAGTCTTTAATCGCGCGCCGGAAGCGCATCATGCCGAGCCCGATCGTCTCGATCAGCGTTCCGTCGGCCCGATTGATGTCGATCGCGAGGCGCCCTTCCTCGACGCGCAGGCCGACCTTGTAAGGCCCCGCATAGCCGTCCGCCGGCATGCGGATCGGCCTGAAATGATTGTCGTGCAATAGATCAAACAGCGCGACCTTGCGCTCCTGTTCGATGTCGGCGTTGCGCCACAGGATCGTGCGTTCGTCGAGGGAGACGTCTATGATGCGCGGGTCGGACATGGCCGCTCAGCCCCTATCGGGTTGCCGTGCGCTTGGCGAGGGGCGGTCTTGTCCACAGGTCGCTCCACCGGAATATTGGCGCGCGGCGCTTGAGCGAAGGGGGCAAAAGGCGGACAATGCTTCCATGCTCCAGCCAGTTCTTCATACCGCTCAGCCGGTGGCGCTTGATGCGCCTGCGTTGCCCCAGAATATTGAGGCGGAAGCGGCTCTGCTCGGCGCGATGATGATCGACAACCGGCTGTGCGAGGACGTGCAGCTGAAGCTTCGCGAGGAGCATTTCTTCGAACCGCTGCATGGCCGCATCTATACGCAGATCCTGCGGATCACCGACAGGAACATGATTGCGAACCCGGTGACTTTGCGCCCGCTGTTCGATGGCGACGAGGCGATGAAGGCGCTGGGCGGCCCGGCTTATCTGGCGCAGCTCACCGGATCGGGCGCGGCGTTGATCGGCGCGCGGGACTTCGCGACGCAGATCTACGACCTGGCGCTGCTGCGCGCGCTCGTCGGCGTCGGGCGCGGCATGGTCGAAAGCGCGATGGATACGTCGGACGAGGTCGATCCGAAGGCGCAGATCGAGCAGGCCGAGGTGGCCTTGTACAAGGTGGCGGAAGAGGGCGGCGAACAGGGTTCGACGCGGAGCTTCCTGCAGGCGGCGACCGAGGCGGTGAAAAACGCCGAGCGCGCGCTGAACAGCGGCGGCCATGTCTCGGGCATCACCACCGGGCTCGACAGCCTCAACGCGAAGATGGGCGGCATGCACCGCTCCGATCTCATCATCCTTGCCGGGCGGCCGGGCATGGGCAAGACCTCGCTCGCCACCAACATCGCCTTCAACGCGGCGCGCCGCCTGATGCGCGAGAAGGACGACGGCATTCCCGACAACAAGCGACTGGGGGCGGCATGCGCCTTCTTCAGCCTCGAAATGTCGGCCGATCAGCTCGCCACGCGCATCCTCGCCGAGAACAGCGGGATCAGCGGCGAGGCGTTGCGCATGGGCAAGATCAGCCAGCACGATTTCCGCAACCTCGCGCGCGCCGCCGC
>CAXTBZ010000027.1:4912-28349 GCA_964242855.1 uncultured Sphingomonadaceae bacterium | reverse complement strand
GGACGTCGCCCTCTCACGGCGAAAACACGGGTTCGATTCCCGTAGGGGTCACCAATCCTCAGGTCAGATCGCGAAGACGGTGGTTCCCGCATAACGATCCTGCGACGGATCGAACATCGCCTGAGGAGCGAAACGCCGATCAACGAGTTGCGGCTCGTGCAGACCGGCAAGCTTGAAGCTGCCGAGCTTCATCTCGGCTGGCGCCCGACCATCCCGCTCCAACGTCACCGCGTCGACATAGAGTTCGCCATGCCGCGTGTAGAGGATGTGCGGAGCGAGCTGCACTGCCATCCGATTATAGGTGGCCGCTACGCACTTCCTGAGCGCGAGTGCCTCGAGGAACAATCGGCTGGTATCCATGCACTCTCTCCTACCCAACCGCCTGAACGCTTGTCGAGCGTTTTTGCTGCATCGCAGCACAGGCTTTTCGGGGCGGCGTAGATCATGATCGTGGTCGAGCCGAATGCGGCCGATAGAAGATATGCGTGCGGACCTTGGCGATCTTGTCGAGCGAGCCGATCCAGTATGGGACGATCCAGTCGGTATGATAATGGGTCGCGGTGCCCACCTCGTCGTCGACTGCACCGGACAGCGCTTTGGTGGCAAGGCGACGGGCCGCGATCCACCCGGCATGCTCCGGCCGACGCTGGAGCGATCCATCGCATGCGAAGCTGAACTGGCACCCGGTCTTCAGCGCCGCGCCCTGATAGACGACGCCGCACACCGTATCCGGAAAGCCAGGGCTGCGTACTCTGTTCAGCACGACCTGCATCACCGCCTTCTGCTCGCGTGGATCGTCCCCTGCCTCGTAGATTGCCGCAGTTGCGAGGCATTCGATCGCCTGCAGTCGACCGGCCGGCGAGCCGTGGAAGCGGAAGCGTGACGCCGGCGCGATCGGGCCGGGGACGAACGGAATAGCTGCGTTGAAGGCGCGGGCTTGGTCCATAGTGAGGGTGGCATGCACGCCGTGTCGCATGTGCACGATGCTCACGCCGACGAGCCCGATCGCAAGTACCGCAAAGCCCAGCAACACGACCATGAACCGATCGCTTGATGGACGACGCGACCCTCTTCGATGAAGATTGCGCGGCCGTTCGGGACGGTGGATCACCATCGCGAAGCTCCTAGCGCGCGCTAAGTAGCGAAGCCACACGCGGGCGAGCGTGCGGCCCACAAGGCATCGTTCGAAACAGCAGCGACAAGGCGGCTTGGCAACGCGGCATGGCCGTGCCAGCTTGGCCCGCATGGCCGACGTCCCCGAAGTTCAGAGCATAGCTGCCGATCACGAAGCCAAATCGATCCCGGAAAACGCCATCGAGATGATGTGCGCGACCCAGCAGACTCATATTCAGCTGAGTCAGATGGCGGACCAGAAGGCCTCGATCCTGATGGGCACGACCTTCGTGATCTTCACGATTGCGGTCGGCCAGTCCAATTATGAAAGCCCCGCTTTCTATCCCTTGCTCGTACTCGGTGGGTTCTCGTTCGCCTCTGCCGTTCTGGCAGCGGTGGCGATCCTGCCGGCGATCAGTTCCAAGAGCACCGGCCCGGTCAATCTGCTGTTCTTCGGATCGTTCAAGCGCTTCAACGAGGAAGAATATATCGATCGCATCCTCGAGGTGCTGCGCCACGACGAGAGCATCTACCGGACGATGGCACGCGACATCTACCAGAACGGTACGGTGCTGTTTAAGCGAAAATATTACTGGCTGGGATATGCCTATCGCGTCTTCCTGGTCGGCCTGACCGCCAGCCTGCTGACCTTCCTCGTGCAGGTCTTGCGCCACTAGCGGCTTCCCGTACGCCTTCGGGCGCGCTAGGGGCCTGATCCATTGCCTTGCCGGCTCGTTGTTCGAGTCCCGTCGCGTCGCTTCCAGCCAGATCAACGACCCTCCGAAAATCGGTAGGGCGAACCGCGGATTGGGGGTTCATCGAAATGCGCGCGATCCTGTTCGCATGGTTGGCGATTTCGGTCGCGAGCGTCGCTTGGTCGGCGCCGCCGGTGGTCCGCCCCAGCATGGCCGACAGTTTCCGTCTCGGCACGGGCGGAGATACGCTTTGCCAGGTGCAGACCGCGCCGGCCGATCCGGCTGCGCCCGGCCTGTTCGATCGCGCATACGCCATCGTCTGCCGCGATGCCGCAGCACCGATCGGCCATCTCTACGCGCTTCGCCTAGGATCGAGCGACCCCGCCAAGCGACTCGATGCGCACCGCGATCCGGCGCTTCGCTGCGAGGACGACAAGAGCGAGACCCTTGCCGACACCGGTGTGGTGACCGATCGCCACTGCACCTCGGCCGACGGTCTCGGCTATGATTCGCTGCGCCTGATCAAGGGACGTACCCTCTACGCTGCGGACGGTCTGGCGGGGTACCGATCGGCGCTTGAGCTCGGGCTGCGCACGCTCGTGGCAGACCGGGTCGTTCCTGGCGAGATCAGCATCTCGCTGACCGACCTCGGCGATCCGACCAGCTTCGCCCGTGCGCAGGCGGGCAGTCTCGATCCGGCGCTTGCCCGTGATGAGGGTTATCGCCGCAACAACGGCGGAAACTACGCCGAAGCTGCCGAGTTCTTTGACACGCTGCTCCACCGCACTGCGGCCAGCGGTGCAGACAGCCCGAGCTATGGCAAGGATACCGGCGAGTATCTGGTCAATCGGGCGCTGCAGCAGTCGGACCTCGGCGACATCGATCTTGCCGACGCCCTGTTCGCGCAGGCCGCGCTCGTGCCGACCAGCGATCCGGTCGAGCTCAGGCTGCGCCGGAACTACTTGGCCCTTCATTTGCTCAACCAACAGCGGCTCGACGACGCGCTGAAGACGCTCGACGCGACGGCAGAGCCCACCGCGGCGGTGAAGCCTGGGGCCGGCAGCGAGATTGATGTCGATCTGGCGGTGGCGATGAACGACGGCGGGCCGACGTCCCGCGCGCTCGGCGTCACCTCGACGGCGCTGCTGACGCCGGCCGAGAAGATGGCGATTCTCGATGCGCAATCGATCGCGATTCGCGGCACGATCGATCGGTTGCAGAAGAAGCCCGATCAGGCGGCGGACCATTATGCCGCCGCTCTGGTAGCACTCAACGCTGTCCGCAACGGTCGTGTCGCCTCGGTCGCGCGACTCCGTGCACAGGTGATGACCGAGCAGTCGGCGCTGGCGGAAACGGCGTCCAATTTGGCGCAGGCCGAAGCGCTCCTGAAGCAGGCGGCTACGATCGTCGCGATTGAGTACCCTGATTCGGTGGTGCTGGACGCCGCCAATGCGCGACTTGCGGGCTTCTACGCTCGCCATGGTCGCGACGAGGAGGCGTTGAAGCTGTATCGCGCGGTCGTGGCGTCGCTGGCCGGCTCCGGCGGCACGACCGGCGGGATCGCCAACCTCCTCGAGCCGTATTTTACGCTGCTGGTAGCGGACGCGTCGGCTCGCCCCGCGTTGTACGACGACCTGTTCCTTGCCAGCCAAGTCCTGCTCAGGCCTGGCGTCGCCGACACGCAGGCGACGCTGGCGCGCGAATTGTCGGCGGGTACCGGTGAGGCCGGGCGCATCTTCCGCCAGTCGCTGAACGAAGCGCGCCAGGCGAGCGCGCTCAGGGTCGAGCTGGCGCGGCTCTCGGCGGTCGAGACCCCCTCGGTCGTGGATCGCGCCACGATCGCCGCCGATCGGCTGCAGATCGCCCAGATCGAGACCGAACAGAGCGCCACGCAGGCGAAGCTCACCCAATATCCGGCATATCGCGCGATCTCCACGCAGGCGCTGACGCTTGCCGATCTGCGGGCGACGCTTCGTGCTGGCGAAGCCTATTGGAAGCTCACCCTGTCTGGCGACGCCTTGTTCGGCCTGCTCGTCACCCCGGAGAGAACAATCGGCTGGAAGCTGCCGTTCGGTCCTGCCGAACTCGGCAAGCGGGTCGATGCGATCCGTGGGACGATCTCGATCGTGCAGGATGGCAAGCGGGTCACCTTCCCCTTCGATGCGGGCGCGGCACGGCAGCTCTATGTCGATCTAACTGGACCGGCTTCGGACACGCTGCTGCAGGCGCGGCACCTGATCTTCGAACCCGATGGCGCGATGCAGCGCCTGCCGGTATCGTTGCTGATCGCGAGCCAGCCAGGAGTGGACCGCTATCTGTCTCGCATCCGCGACCCGAAGGCGGACCCATACGACATGACCGGGATCGATTGGCTCGGCGGCCGGCTCGATGTCTCGACCGCCTTGTCCGCCCGCGCATTTCGCGACGTTCGCGCAACGCCGCCTTCGGTCGCGAAACAGGCCTATCTCGGCTACGGGCACAATCAGCCGATCTCGCCCTTCTTTCAGCTGACATCCTATCATCCGCCGGCGAGCGCGATCGATTGCCGGTGGCCGCTGACCACCTGGAACCACCCGATCTCGCCGATCGAGCTCCAGGTCGCGCAGCGGATCATCGGCGCCGATCACGCCATTGTGGTGACCGGGGCGCCCTTCACCGACACCGCGATCACCACCGACAAGGACCTCTCCGACTACCGCATCGTCCACTTCGCGACCCACGGCCTCGTCACCGCGCCGCGGCCCGAGTGCCCGGCGACACCCGCGCTGCTCACCTCGATCGGTTCGCAGGGATCGGACGGGCTGCTCAGCTTCGACGAGATCTACGGCCTTCATCTCGATGCCGATCTGGTCGTGCTGTCGGCCTGCGACACCGCGGGCACTGCGGACGTGGCGACGACGCGAGCGGCCGGCATCACCAGCGGCGGCGGCAACGCGCTCGACGGGCTGGTGCGAGCCTTCATCGGATCGGGGGCACGGGCGGTGCTGGCGAGTCACTGGCCGGCACCCGACGACTATCAGGCGACCCAGCGGCTGATCGGGGGCCTGTTCGCAGCACCCACCGGAACGCCGATCGCCGAAGCGCTCCGTGTCGCACAACGCCGGCTGATGATGACGCCGGCCACGTCCCACCCCTTCTACTGGGCAGGCTTCGCGCTGATCGGCGACGGCGCCAAGCCGGTCCTGCGGGCGAATTGACCGTCGGCATGGGGACTGTCGGCGCCATCAGGAACAAGGCCGCGCGTATCGGCCACGCGCGTGCCGCGACGACGCTCCTCCTGCTGATCGCGGCGCTGCTGATCGCGCGCTACTCCTGGCATGCCGCGCTTTCGCAACAGGCGGAGCGCTGGATGTACGACGTCCGCCTGCTTGTCACCGCGCCGCAGATCGAGAACGAGGACCCGCGGATCGTTCAGGTCGTCTACACCGACGATACGCTGAAGCTGACGGCACGCCGTTCCCCGCTCGATCGTGGCCTGCTCGCCCGCGTGCTCACCCGGCTCGACAAGATGGGTGCCAGGGCGATCGGCATCGACATGCTGATCGACGAGGCGACGCCCGAGGATGCGCAGCTGATCGCGGCAATGCGAGCGATGAAGACGCCGGTGTATCTAGGCTTCGCCACCAACGCGACGAACACCGACTCGATGGCGGTGTGGCAGGAGAGCTTCGAACGCCAGTTCTTCGCGAAGCTCGCCGGCAGTACCGTCCATCCGGCGAGCATCAAGATCGAGGAGGATCCGGAGGACGACGTCGTCCGCACCTGGCCGAAGCCGGACCCGCGGCTCCCGCGGACGCTGGTGGAGAGCTTGTCCGGCGGGCTCGGGCGCTTCTCGAACTACAGCGGCAGCATCGCCTATCGGCTGCCGCGCTTCCAGGATCGCGAGGTCTTCGGCTGGCGACCGATCGAGCTGTTCGACAGCGATCTCGGCGCGCAATTTCTCCAGGCCAGCGTCCGAGGCAAGATCGTAATGATCGGCGGCCGCATCACCGACGTGGACCAGTTCCAGACGCCCGTCTCGCGCCTTTACGGCGATACGGCGAGCGGCCTGTCGCTCCACGCATCGATGCTCGCCCAGCGGCTGGACGAGCGCTATCTGGCGGCGATCCCGCCAGTGATGCTCTGGTTGCTCGCCATCATCGCGGTGCTCGCCGGGGCCGCGATCGGCGCGTCCGAGGCGGTCAGCTGGAGGCTCGCCCTCCTGCTCGGCCTCAGCATCGTCGTCATCGTGCTGCTTCCCGTCGCCCTGCAGCGCTGGAGCTACGATACGCAGGGGCTGCCTGCGTTCGGCTGGCTGGTCGGCTGGACGCTGGCCTACATCGCCGCCGCGGCAGCCGCACGCGGCGTCGGATCGGAGCAGAAGCGCTTCGCCCAGGGCGCGCTCGGCCGCTATCTGCCGCGCGATGGGGCGGCGGCGATCCTCAAGAACCCCGATCAGCTGAAGCTCCACGGCGAGCGCCGGACGATCTACGCCCTGTTCAGCGACATGGAGGGGTTCACCAAGCTCACCCACGCGATCGAGCCCGAGACGCTGTCCGATCTGCTGAACCATTATCTCGATGTTCTGAGCAACGTGGTGCTCGAACATGGCGGCACGATCGACAAGTTCATCGGCGATGCGGTCGTCGCCTTTTGGGGCGCACCGATCGCGCGGCCGGACGATGGCGATCGCGCGCTTGCCGCGGCGATCGCCATGGTCGAGGCGGGCGAGACCTTCCGCAAGGGCGCCGCCGAAGGTCTGCCGCCGATCGGCCGCACCCGCGTCGGCCTCCACCGGGGTGAGGCGGTGGTCGGCAATTTCGGCGGCGAAGGCCGCATCCAGTACACCGCGCTCGGCGATGCGATGAACGCCGCCGCACGCATGGAAGGCGCCAACAAACCGCTCGCCACCCGCGCGTTGGTCAGTGCCGAGGCCAAGGCAGGCATGACCGATCCCCCGCTTCGTCCGATGGGCCGCGTCGCGGTGCGCGGCCGATCGACGCCGCTGGAGGTCTTTGAGCCAGTGCCCGCTACCGAGCGGGATGATGCGGAGCAGCTGACACTGATACTTCGACGATTTGACGCCGGTGATTTGACGGCCCTGGAAGAACTCGGCCGCTTTGCCGCGGCGCGCGGCAATGATACAGCATTGCTGAAGCTGCTCGATCGACTTCACACCACTGGCCCGGGAGGCACGCTTGCGCTGGATTGACCATCGCCTTTCCTGTCTGATGCTTGCCGCTGTCTTGCCGCTTGCTGCAGGGACGGCTGCCGCAGATGTGATGATCTTGCGAGCGACAGGACCATCGTCTGCGCGCTATGCGCCGGGCAAGACCTTACCGGACGCGGCCAAGATCGTGCTCGCCGCGAACGATCAGCTGGTTCTGCTCGATGCGCATGGCACGCGCACGCTGTCCGGCCCGGGCGGGTTCGTCGCCGGCGCGCTCAACAGCGGCGGCACCACCAGCCTGGCATCACTGGCCGGCGCCAAGACTGAACGCAGGGCAAGGATAGGAGCCGTGCGCAGCGGAGATAGTGCCTTGCAGGCTTTCCAGCCCAATATCTGGTTCGTCGACACGAGCAAGGCAGGCACGATGTGCGTGAACGATCCGGCCAGCGTCACGCTCTGGCGGCCTGATTCCGAAGCCGAGGGGGACATGACGATCGCCGGCGCGCAGGGGAAGCCGGTGACGCTGCACTGGATCAAGGGGCAGGCCGTGCAGTCCTGGCCGACCTCCGAACCCGTCACACCGGGTGCATCCTATCACCTCGCCGGCACAAGCGCGCCGGGCGCCGGTTCGACGATCTCCTTCCAGGTCGTTCCGCCGGTGAGCGATGGTGACATGCAGGGGCTGGCGAATACGATGGCGACGCACGGCTGCAAGGCGCAGGTGGATGTGTTCATCGCGGCGACGGCGGCGCAGCAGGGATCGTGAAGCGGGCCGCGCGGGGGCGCGGTCCGGATAATGGCAGCGCGGGGGCGTAATGAAGCGGCACAAGGTTATCCTCAAGGTTCTTGCGAGCGGCGCCGTCCTCACGGGCGCTCTGCCGGCCTTTGCCCAAGCTGTGCCGCAACCCGGCACCGGCGCCGTGCCGCCGACGCGCGAGGAGATCAACCGAGTCCCCACGACCACCCAGGCGTCGCCAAAATCCCGCCTGACGGTCACCGGCGGGGTGGAGCGCGGCCCCTGCCCGCTCGACGATCCACGCTACGCTGCCATCACGGTTCCGCTGAAGGATGTGCAGTTCGAGGGGCTGGGCGACATCGATCCGGCATCGTTGCGGCCGGCTTACGCGGACCAGATCGGCCGTGCCGTGCCGATCGCTACGGTGTGCGCGATCCGCGATGGTGCCGCCGCCATCCTCCGGCGGGACGGGTATCTCGCGGCGGTGCAGGTGCCCCCGCAGAAGATCGGCGCCGATGGTGTCGTCCACCTCCAGGTCATCCTCGCCAAGCTCGTCGCGATCCATGTGCGGGGCGACACCGGCCACGCCGAACGACTGATCGCCGCCTATCTCGACGCGCTGAAGGATGGCCAGCCGTTCAACCAGAATGTCGCCGAGCGCCGCCTGCTGCTCGCCGGCGATCTGCCGGGCTATGACATTCGCCTGGCACTACGCCCCGCCGGGACGGTGCCCGGAGAGGTCGTCGGCGATGTCATCGTGTCGCGAATCCCGCTCAGCGTAACGGCGAACATCCAGAACTACGGATCGCACGAGGTCGGTCGCTGGTCGGGCCTGGTCACGGCCGAACTCAACGATCTGATCGGGATCGGCGATCGGGCGATCGTGGGCTTTTACAACACCGCAGACATACACGAGCAGAGTGTCGCGCAAGGATCGTACGAAGTACGGCCGGGAAACAGCGGCCTCACCCTGGCGGGTCGCTTCACCTATGCGTGGACCCGCCCCGATCTCGGCAACGGCGATCCGATCCGGGCGCGTACGCTCGTCGCCACGGGAGAAGCCAGCTTTCCGCTGATCCGCAAGCAGGCCGACACGCTGCGGCTAGTCGGTGGGCTCGACGTGGTCGATCAGAAGCTTCGCTTCGGCGGCGCGCCGTTCACCGAAGACAAGCTGCGCGTGCTCTACGGCCGCCTGGATTTCAGCGCGATCGATGTCTCCAGCCTCGACAACACCAGCGGCTACACCGCCAGCGAGCCGCGTTGGCGGATGATCGGATCGATCGAGTTCCGCAAGGGGCTCGGCGGCCTCGGTGCCAGCCATGACTGTGGACCCTATCCATATCTGCGCTGCTTCAGCCTGCCCTCGCTGAGCCGGCTCGACGCCGATCCACAGGGCGCGCTCGTCCGGATCGGTGGGACGATCGAGATGCGGCCCGATCCACGCTTCACCATCGCGGTCAGCCCGCGTGCGCAATATGCCTTCGATCCGCTGCTCAGTTACGAGCAGTTCTCGGCCGGCAATTACACAGTCGGGCGTGGCTATGACCCGGGGGCGCTCATCGGGGACAGCGGCTACGGCGTGCAGACCGAGTTGCGCTTCGGCAAGCTCAGCCCGTCGGGGCCGAAGAAGTTCGCCTTCCAGCCGTTCGTGTTCTTCGATGCTGCGTGGACGTGGACCCGCGGGCGCCTCGATGTGCTTCCCGATCCGCAGCGTCTCTATTCGACCGGCGGGGGTTTGCGCACCGCGTTCGGCGATCGCGCGCGGCTGGAGATGACGGTAGCAGTGCCGCTCAAGCGCACGGCGTTCGAGAGCGAGCGCCGCGATGTCCGCCTGCTCGTGAACTTCACGACGCGTCTGGTACCTTAAGCGGGGTAGCTCGCGTGCCAGTCGTTGCGCCAACGAAAGTTGGTGTAGGTGGCGCTGACACTGAAATCGAGCGCGCGGACCTGGTGCCACCAGCCGATCGGCAGGAACAGCATCTCGCCGGGCTCGAGGATGATCTCGGCCTTGCGCACGTCGGCGATACCGGGGAAACGCTCACGTGCCGCGGCGGACAGCAGATCACCGACTTCGCTGAACACATGCACCACGTTCGCCAGCTTCGATGCCTCGGCCGGCGGCGCCAGGACGACGTGTTTGCGGCCGACGATCTGCGCCAGAAGGTTATTGGTGAGATCGTGATGAAGCGGCGTAAAGCTGCCTTCCGGGCCGATCCAGAGCATCCCCTCGTCCGCATCGGCGCCATGCGACAGCAGCTTGTCGATACGCCCGAGATCGGGCCGGATCGGACGTAGTGCCGCGTGCGTCGCGCCTGAATTGTAGGCGGTGAGATAGGCGTCATTGCCCGGCGCCTCGATCATCTTGAGGAAAGCATCGAATGACGCGGTACGTCGATGATGGTCCTTGTCGAGTTCGTAACGCGGGTTGCCGGAACGACCTCCCTGATACTCGACCTCTGCGTCGCCGAGGCGGTCTGCAAGGTAAGCTGGGGACCAAAGATCAAGTGCAGGCCAGCCGGTCATCTCGCCGCACAGGATCACCGGCCAATTGGCTGCGTAGTAGCGATCGAGGAAGTCCTCAGGCGTGATGCCGGCCACCCGGTCGATCCGGTCGAGGCGGGGCGACAGCCTGCGGAGATCCTGTTGCACACCGAGCAGCCAATCGCGCTTCGCCAGTTGCTCGTCCTTTGGACGGACCGGCACGGATGCGACCGGACATCGTGGCGCATCGGGAGCGACAAACGGGCGCGGCTGGATCTTGGTTTGATGGTCCGCCGTTCCCGGTGATCCGTCGGCATCGACGCCCCGGTAGTAGAGCTTCTGCCATCGCTCGGAAGGCCTGACCGGCGGAGCGTCGCGCATCTGCTCATGGAAAGCGTCGCGCGATCGGCTCCAGGCCTCGAACTGGCGCTTCAGCTCCGGCGCTTCGTCGATACAGCGAAGTTCTGGCGTGGCGGCATCGATCACGCCGCGTTGCACGGGGAAGAAGAAGCCGATCGGCTCGTCCCGCTCGAAGCGAACCCAGGTGTCGGCGCGGGTGAAGCGCCAGTTCATGGTGAAGCTGTAGGGTGACCAATCGGTCTCGATCAGGCCACTGAGTGGCGCGATGCCGTCCTTGGCGTAATTGGGCGCGCCGCTCAGCCACAGGTTCCATCCCGGTTCGGTACAAAACAGCGCGGCGATATGGAAGGTCAGCACCCCTTGGCCAAACAGCGACACCGGCGGGCCCGCCGCGTCCGGATCATCCAGGATGATCTCGACGGCGGAGACGTCGCTACCACCGGTCCACCGCGCCGAAAAGCCGCAGGGACTGGCGATTTCCCAGCCGTGGGCGTTGGCGGTGGCAAGCGGAAGGCATCGATAGGCGAAGGACTCCGGCGTCTCGTCCATCCAGCCGCGGCGGCGATTTGCCGGGCGGATCCGGGGGTCCCAGCCCGGGTATACATAGCATTCGATCTTCATGACGGCGGACATGCCCCTGTTCTTTTCGGAATGCGCCCGCTATTCAGCCCATTGTCAACGGACTCGTGAGGGCGAGCCCCGCGTCCTGTACTTGTCGTAGCGCCAGCGTTTCCTGCAAAAGCAGCCGGACATCGGCGTGTCCGGCCTTGTACGTACGGGCGGAACGGATGGACGGCGTTCGATATACTTTACGGACCAGGCGCGCGAGCGTGCGGCGTCGGCTGAAAGCCGGCTGCTCGGCCACCATCGCGCTTGCCACCATGGGCGCGCCGGTCCGCGTCATCGCGCAGGCCTTTCAGGGCCGCCCGGTCGTCTCCTATGGCGTGGTCGGGCAGGATCGCGGCACCACCGGGCGCGAGACGCTCACGATCGGCTCGAACACCGCAGTCATCGACTGGACGCCGACCAACCAGCGCGGCACCGGCACCATCGATTTCCTGCCCGCCGGCAACATCGCGACCTTCAACAGCACCGCAGCGATCGGCGGCAATTATGTCGTGCTGAACCGGATCATGCCGCGCGACACGACGCGGCCGATCTCGTTCAGCGGCACCGTCAACAGCTATGCCGGGCAGAGCACGACGCCGGGCGGCGCAGTGTGGTTCTACAGCCCGGGCGGGATCATCGCGACGGGAAGCGCGGTGTTCAACGTCGGCAGCCTGCTGCTGACCGCCAGCCCCGTCTCGGTCGACGGCAACGGCAACTTCATCGACGCGTCGGGCACCTTCACGCTCACCGCCGGCCCGACCGCGACCGCCGGCGTCACGATCATGCCGGACGCCCAGATTGAGGCGCTTTCCCCGGGCAGCTACGTCGCCCTGTTCGGCCCCAAGATCAACCAGGGCGGATCGATCTATGTCAACGGTTCGGCCGCGCTCGTCGCTGCCGAAGCTGCCACGATCAAGTACAATGCCGGTCTGTTCGACATTCAGGTGACGAGCGGATCGAATGCGGGCGGAGCCGACATCCTCACCCACACCGGCGCCACGATAGGCCCGGCCGCGACGAGCGCCGCATCGCCGCATCGCATCTATCTGGACGCGGTATCGAGGGGCGATGCAGTCAACATGCTGGTGTCGGGCCAGCTCGGCTTCGATGCCGCGACCGACGCGACCATCGAGAACGGCCAGGTCATCCTGTCGGCGGGACGAGACATAGCGGGCGGCGATCCCGGTCCTAGCCCCGGCAATAGCGGCGCAGTCGGCGCGGTCGGCCTGCAGAACGCGACGATCACGTCGCCGCTCAGCATCTTCTCCTCGTCCACCGCGTCGATCACCTCCTCGGGCGTGGTGCCGCTGAAGCGGATCGACGTGCCCGGCGTGGTCACGATCAACACCACTGGGCTCTCAGGCGGCGGCAACATCGCTTCGGGCGACTCGGTATCGATCACCGGCGGCGCCTTCGATCTCGGCACCGTCACCGCGCCGCATGACGTCACCATCGACGGCACCGGCGCGGTCGAGCTGGCCAGCGCCACCGCCGGCGACGACATCTCGGTCACCGGTTCGGCCGCAACGGTCGGTACGCTGACCACCACGAACACCGGCGGCGTCGACCAGAACAGCGACGGCTCCAACATCTTCGTCACCACCACCAGCGGTGCGCTCGACGCGGGCACGCTGAACGCCGTCTACGGCATCAGCCTGACCTCGCAGACCGGATCGATCCAGGCCACCTCGCTGACCGCCCAGGCAAGGGGCATCAGCGTCAGCTCCGGCGGCGAAGCGCGCATCAACGTAGGCACGGCCACCGCCGCGGGCGATATTCTGCTGACATCCGCCGGTACGGGCGAGATCGACGCCACCACGCTGGCATCGAGCGGCGGTACGGTGACTGCCGACGGGCAGGACCTGCAGATCGGATCGATCACCGCCGGCAACAACATCACGCTGACCGCCACCAGTCTGTTCAACACGTCGACGCTGGGCACGCTGGATGCCGCGCACGACATGGCCTTCACCGGCAACGCGCTGCTCAACCTGACGAGCGCCAAAGCCGGCGACGACATCACGCTCAATGCCGGACAGGCGAAGCTCGGCACGCTCACCACCAGCAACACCGGCGGGGTCGACCAGAACAGCGACGGATCGAACATCTTCGTCACAACTAGCGGCGACATGACGCTCGACTCTGCCAACGCGGTGTACGGCATCAATCTGCAGTCGACCGGCGGCAACATCACGGCCGGCCCCCTGACGGCGCAAGCACGCGCCATCACGATCAACGCAGCCGGCCCGAACATCCTGCTGAGCACGCTCAATGCCAACACGAACATCGCCATCACTTCGGCCGCGGGCGGCATGATCACGACCACCGGACTGGCCACCAGCGGAGTCAGCTTCTCGGCCGATGGTGGGATCCTGAAGCTTGCGGACGTGAACGCCGGCGCGAACATCACCCTGACCGGGCGCGCCACGACCGCTGGCAGCACACTGCACGATCTCTCCGCCGCAAACGATGTCACCATCACCGAGAGCGGCAATCTCGTCACCGGCGATATCGCCGCAGGCGACGATATCACCATCAACGCCAGCCAGGCGCAGCTCGGCGTGCTCACCACCAGCAACACCGGCGGCGTCGATCAGAACAGCGATGGCTCGAACATCTTCGTCACCACGAACGGAGACATGTTGATCGACAGCGCCAACGCAGTCTACGGCATTCGCCTGATCTCGACGGCCGGCTCGATCAACTCGGGCGCGCTCGTCGCGCAAGCGAGAGCGGTCAGCGCCAGCGCCAACGGAGCGGGTCAGTCGCTTCAGCTCACCACGCTGAGCGCCAACACCGATGTCGATCTGGACGCGGACTCGGACGGCACGATCAAGGCGAGCGGCATCACCGCCAACGGCTCAGTCAACGCGACGGCCGGCATATTGACGCTCGGCGGCGTCAGCGCGGGACGCAGCATTGCCTTGACCGGGTCTGATGCCGACACGGGAAGCACCTTCACCGATCTGACCGCAGCGAACGATGTTACGATCAGCACCGCCGCCTCGCTCACGCTCGACACGGCCACTGCGGGCGACGACATCACTATCAATGCGCAGAGCGCCGCGCTGAAGACGCTCAAGACCACCAACACCGGCGGAGTCGACCAGAACAGCGACGGCTCCAACATCTCCGTCAATACGACCGGTAATCTCGGCCTGACGAGCGCTGACGCGGTGTACGGGATCAAGCTGGAGTCGAGCGACGGGACGGTCACTGCCGACACGCTCACGGCGCGCTCCACCGGCATCACGGTCAACACGCAGAACGGCAACCTGATCAAGGTCGCCACGCTCAACGGCGCTGGCGATGTCGATCTTACCGCCGCCGGCGGCGGCGAGATCGATGCCAACGGCATCACCTCGAACAATTCGGTCAACATCACCGGTGGATTGCTCTCGCTCGGAGACATCAACGCCGGGCACAACATCGGGCTGACCAGCTCCGGCGCCATCAACGGGACCAATCTCAGCGCAGTCAACGACGCCACGATCAACGCGCAAGGCGCGCTGAAGATGACCGGCATCACCGCCGGCGACGACATCACCATCAACGCCGCCAGCGCCAATCTGAAAACGCTGAAGACGACCAACACCGGCGGGGTCGATCAGAATAGCGATGGATCGAACATCTTCGTCACGACGGCAGGCAATCTGAAGCTGACCAGCGCCGACGCCATCTACGGGATCGCCCTCGCTTCAAACGCCGGGACGATCACCGCCGATGCGCTGACCGCGGAGGGGCGCAACATCTCGGTTACTACCAATGGTGGAAACGCCATGGCGGTGACGACGCTTTCGGCTGCCGGCGACGTTGATCTGACGGCAAATGGCGGAGGCTTGGTCACGGCCAACGGCATCACTGCCAATGGATCGACAATCATCCTGGGCGGGGACTTGTCGCTCGGCGACGTCAATGCCGGCCGGAATATCCAGCTGACCAGCTCCGGCGATATCACCGGCACCAATCTTAGTGCGACCAACGATGCGACGATCTACGCTCAGGGTGCACTGACGATGACCGGCATCACCGCCGGCGACGATATCGCGATCAACGCCGGAAGTGCCGATCTGCAGACGCTGAAGACAACAAACACCGGCGGCGTCGACCAAAATAGCGACGGTTCCAACATCTTCGTTACGACCGCAGGCAATCTCGGGCTGAGCAGCGCAGATGCGGTGTACGGGATCACGCTGACGTCGACCGCCGGGACGATCACCGCAGATACCCTGACGACGCACTCTACCGACATCACGCTGAACACCAACAACGCCAACTCCGGCCAGACGATCAAGGTGAACACGGTCAACTCGGCGCGAGACGTGTTCCTCACGGCGGACGACGGCGGCGAGATCGATGCCAACGGGATCACGTCCGGTGGGTCGGTTGCCGTCAACGGCGGTCTCTTGTCACTGGGAGACATCAACGCCGGCCGCAACATCGGGTTGACCAGTTCGGCGGCCATCAACGGCACCAATCTCACCGCAGTCAACGACGTAACGGTGAACGCCACGGGCGCGCTCACGATGACCGGTGTAGCGGCCGGCGACGATATCGATCTCAACGCTGCCAGCGCCAAGCTGAAGACGCTCAAGACCACCAACACCGGGGGCGTCGATCAGAACAGCGACGGCTCCAACATCTTCGTCACGACATCGGGCAATCTGAACCTGACGAGCGCGGATGCCGTCTACGGGATCGATCTCGTCTCGACAGGCGGCACGGTAACGGCCGACACGTTGACCGCCGAGGCGAGGAGCATCTCGGTCAACACCTCCAACGGCAACGCCATCACGCTGAACAAGCTCACCGCCGCCGGTGACATCGACCTCACCGCCTCGGGAGACGGCGCGATCACGGCCAACGGCATGACTGCGAACGGCTCTGTGGCCATAAATGGGGGCAATCTGACCCTCGGGGACATCGGGGCAGGCCGGCTGCTGTCGCTGACCTCGTCCGGCGATATCGGCGCCAACGATCTCACCGCGGTGAGCGACATCGCGATCAGCAATCAGGGCGCCCTGACGCTCGACACGGCGACGGCAGGCGACGACATCACGATCAACGCCGGTACGGCTTCGCTGCAGACGCTGAAGACAACAAACACCGGCGGCGTCGACCAGAACAGCGACGGCTCGAACATCTTCGTCACCACGGTCGGCAACCTCGCCCTCGCCACCGCCGACGCCGTCTACGGCATAGCGCTGACCTCGAAGACCGGCAGCATCACGGCAAGCTCGCTGCACACCGGTGTAAACGGGGTAAACGCGACGACATCCGGCGGCCAGACGATCAATCTCGACACCGTCGACGCCAATGGCGACGTCAATCTGATCGCCAATGACGGCGGCGCCGTCATCGGAACCAAGGTCACTTCGCGCGGCGGCTCCGTGAACCTCACCGGTGGCGATCTGACCGTCCAGAGCATCACCGCGGCGAATAACATCGCTCTTGATGCGTCGGGTTCGATCGGCGGCAACAACCTGTCTGCCGCGCACGACATTGGCATCCAGGCCGTCGGCGGTCAGGTCAAGCTGACCAGCGCGACTGCGGGCGACGACATCGTCATCGATGCCGACAGCGTCGATCTGAAGACGCTCTCGACTACCAACACCGGCGGAGTCGACCAGAACAACGACGGTTCGAACATCCGGATTGCCACCGCTGGCGGATTGAAGCTGGTGTCGGCAAAAGCAGCGAACACCATCGCGCTTTCGACCGGTAACATGTTCAACGGCGGGCTCAACTCTCCGGCAGGGGCGATCACCGCCAGCACCCTCACCTCCGGCGCAGGGCTGACGGCGACCACCGGCGCGGGTGGAGCGATCTCGCTGCAAAGCGTGAACGCTGGCGGGAACGTAACCCTTCAGGCCGGCGGCGGGGCGGCGATTTCTGGCAGCAACATCAAGTCGACGGGCGGCTCGATCTCGCTGACCGGCGGAGACTTCGATGTCGCGAACATCGATGCCGGATCGAACCTGCTGCTCACCTCGAGCGGCGACGTGCATGCCGACACGCTGTCGGCGGTCCATGATGTGACCGTCGACGCGACCAGCGGCCTTGCCTCTATCCAGACGGCGACGGCAGGCGACGATGTCGTCATCAATAGCCAGACTGCCGATCTTGGCTCGCTGTCCGCGACCAACAGCGGCGGCACGGACAATGAAAGCGACGGATCGAACATCCGGGTCAGCACCGAAGGCGCGCTCAAGGTCCAGGGGATCAGCGCCCCGACCGGGATCTTCCTGTCGTCGGGTACCGGCAGCATCACGGCGCTCGGCATCGATACGCCGGCGGCGCTCACCATCTCCGGAACCGACATCCTGCTCGGCTCGGTCGGCGATCTCCACATCGCCTCTGCCGACGCGTCGAACACGCTCGGCATCACAGCCGGCGGCAACCTCACGGTCGATCAGGCGGACGCCGGCTCTTCTGCCGCCTTTAACGCCGAAGGTGGCACGCTGACGCTCGGCCCGGTCACGGCCGGCGGCAGCGTCGTCATGGACGCCCTGAACAGCGTGGACCTGCTGAACACGATCAGGGCACCCGTCGTCGATTTCGTGGCGAGCGACATCACCATCAACGGCGGCGCGGCGATCTACAGCCAGGCGGTCACCTTCGGCAGCACCAATCCCGAAGGCATGACCATCGGCGGCGGCGAGTCCGGCAACGGCTTCGTGCTCTCCAACGCGGAGTTCTCGCGCATCCATTCAGGGTCGATCAGCATCGCCGGCACCGCCACCGGCAACAGCGGGGGAGACCTCGTTCTGCGCGATCTTGATGTTATCGGATCGGGTGCCGGGCTTGATCAGAACGGCAATGCGATCGGCAACATCTCGGGTCCAGGCGCCGCGCTGATCTTTGCGTCGGCCGGCACCACGAACGTGACCGGCAACCTCATCGTGCGAAATGCAGGCAGTACCGACCAACTCACCATCGGCGCGACCCAGCAGCTGTCGATCGTCACCCCTTCGGGTTCCGTGCAGGTGCTCGACGATGATGAAAGCCCGACCGGGCTGCTCACGTTGCTGGGCGATACGATCGTTGCGGGCAGCCAGACGACGATCTCCTCGCTAGCCAATGCGGGAACGATCGAGGAGCGCAATGCCATCCTCGATGTGAACGACGGCGCCGTGAACGCGGCTGGCTACATCCAGGCCGGCACCATCCAGTTCGCCGCGAACACCGCCGTCGACATTCAGAACAGCGGTGGCCCGACCCACGATGACCGCGCGGGCTTCACCGCCGGCGCTGGCGGTGTCCGTATCATCTCGAGCAACGGCGCCGAGCTCGAGGTGGTGATCAACGGTCGCATTGCCCGCGCCACAGGCGGCTTCGACACGGGCGGCGCGGTAGGCCCACGCCTCGTACTGTCCGACGGTACGAACCCGACAAAGCTGAAGCCGAATTCGACGGCCAATGGCTGCGTGATTGGCGGAAGTGGCTGTCAGGCAGTAACACCAACACCAACACCAACACCAACACCTACGCCAACGCCGACGCCGACGCCTACGCCTACGCCATCTCCGACACCCACCCCGACGCCAACTCCCACCCCCTCGCCTACTCCAACTCCAACTCCATCGCCGACGCCGACGCCGACACCTACGCCGTCACCAACGCCGACGCCGACGCCGACGCCATCTCCGACACCTACCCCCTCTCCTACGCCTACTCCTACTCCCACTCCGACTCCGACTCCGACTCCGACACCGTCTCCAACACCTACGCCGACGCCAACGCCCGCACCAACTCCGACGCCCACCCCAACACCTACGCCGGTGCCTACCCCAACTCCCACTCCGGTACCCCCGGTCGAGACGCAGGTGCTGACGGTTGCCGAGACACAGGGTGGTGTTCAGGACACGTTGCGTGACGACATTGATCGTCGGCGCAACCGCGCCAATATTTTTCAGTCACGCATCTATCAGCCACCTGTGCGCCTGAAGGTGGGGATGAGCACGGGCGATATAATCGACGAACCTGTCGTCGGCTTCGGCAACGACATCATCGTCGGAACAGCGCCTATACCGGTTGTCCCGAAATAGCCTGCTAGGCATACGGTCCGTAAACGACGCTGGGGCATGTTGAAGCGACGTTGTTGATTTGACGGCATGTTTCGCTTTGTGACGTCCTACAATCAACAAGCTCTGCGAACCATCCTGCAAGTATCGGCAAAAGCAGCCAAAATCTGCCACAGACGCAAAAAATATAATGCTGGACGGATCGTCATCCTCGATCGAACATGCGCGCAACAGTCAAGACACGCGGATTGACAGGGAAGTCACGAAAAGCGACCTTGAAGCATCTGGGGAGCATTAGACAATGACCGATACTATTGTGACCGAACCGCTCGTCGTATCCACTGCACCGGCCAATTCGAACAAGAAGAGAACCGCTGCCGTGGCGGCCATGGTTCTTGTCGTCGCCGGCGGCGCGTATGGCGTCGGGCGGGTTTTTCCTTCGCATGGTCCGACCGCCGGCACGATCACGCCGGCTAACCGCTACGTCTCGAGCCAGATCGGCGCAGGGGACGTGACGCTCGGCGACACAGCAGTTCCGCAACTGATGCAGACCGATGCTTTCGAAGTGATGGTTCACAATCCAAGCTTCCGCGCGTTGGCGGCCGATCCGGGGTTCGCAGCACTCGCGCAGAACTCTCAGGCGATGGCGGCGATGGCGGCAAACCCATCGGCTTTCGCAGCTCTCGCTCGGAACCCGGAAGCCTTCAAGTCGATGGCGCAGGCCGCATCCGCGACAGCCTCGCAAGCGGCAGCAGCCAGCGCGCAGCAGGCTTCAGCCTTCGCCGCGATGGCGCAGAACGCCAATGCCTTCCAGGCCATGGCGACCCAGCCTCAGGCTTTCGCGGCAATGGCGCAGCACGCGTCTGCATTCTCAGCCTTCGCCATGCACCCCGTCGCGTTCAAGGCCATGGCCGCCAATGCGCAGGCTTTCGGCGCCTTCGCTAGCAACCCAGGTGCATTCGCCGCCGCCGCTCGTGCTGGCAGCATGCCGGCGATGGCGAGCAACGCTCAAGCCTTCCAGGCGCTCGCAGCCGACTCAGCAGCGATGGCGAAGCTGTCTGCGGATGCCGGTGCCTTCAGCGCGATGGCGCAGAATGCCAAGGCGTTTTCGGCTTTGGCTGCGGACGCCGATGCGTTCGGAAAGATCACGCTCAATGCCAAGGCGTTCGATGCGATGGCGGCGGATGCAAGCGCCTTCCAGTCAGCAGCGATGAACGCACAGGCCTTCCAGTCGATGGCGAGCGCCGCCTCCGCCTTCGGGCAAAATGCGCACATGGCGTCACGAGGCATGGATGCTTCGGCGTTCAACGCGCAAATGGCGAATGCAATGGCGATGCACGCCAGCGCGTTCGCGGCGATGGCGCAGCAGCCTCAGGCCTTCGCGGCAATGGCTCAGCATGCCTCCGCTTTCTCGGCATTCGCGATGCACCCGGTAGCATTCCGCGCAATGGCAGCAAATGCTCAAGCCTTCGGCGCATTCGCGAGCAACCCGAGCGCGTTTGCGGCAGCAGCGCGCGCAGGGAGCATGCCGGCGATGGCAGCCAACGCACAGGCTTTCCAGGCTCTCGCCGCCGACAGCGCCGCTATGGCGAAGATCTCTGCCGACTCGCAGGCGTTCGGCGCCATGGCTCACAACGCCAATGCCTTCTCGGCGATGGCGGCAAACGCCAAGGCGTTCAGCGCATTGGCTTTAAACGCCGACGCCTTCGCGGCGATGTCGCACAACGCCAACGCCTTCCAGGCAGCCGCGTCAGACGCCAAGGGACTGGCCGCCATGGCGATGTCTGCATCGGCGTTCAACGCGAGCATGGCGGCTTCGGCGATGTCGGCAAAGGGCATCAACGCACAGGCATTCAGCTCGCAGGCGTTTAGCGCCATGGCGCAGAGCCCGCAGGCCTTTGCAGCGATGGCCCAGAACCCTTCGGCCTTCGCAGCGCTGGCGCAAAACCCGGCGGCACTCGCTGCGTTCTCGCGCAACGCGCAGGCTTTCCAGGCTCTCGCCGCGCAACCGGCCTTCGCGGCCTTGGCGATGAACCCTGCCTTTGCGGCTGCGGCGCGCAGTCCGTCCTTCGCCAGCGCCATGTCCCAATAATGTCGGCGCTGGGGGGCGCGTGCCGACAGTGAAGCGGGTAGCTTCGCACCGGGATCTGGTGTTCGCGATCGCGGCTCTGGGCTTTGTGCCCGGAGCCGCGAAAGCGCAGACGATCCCCAATGCTCCGCCTGCGCCGCAGGGTGACACCACTGTCACCGAGGTGAAGCCACAGACGTCTGCGCCGACGACGCCACTTCCGGACGCGACCCCGGCCCCTCCCTCTCCTTCCGTCGCCGAAACGGAGAAGAAGCCCGAGAAGATCAAGACCGCACAGGACCTGCCGCAGATCGACCTCTCGATGTTGCGCACGAACGATCTGCAACTGCTCTACTTCGATCCGGCGCAGACCTATCTGACGCCGTACGTTGGCCGCGCTGCCGAGAACGCCCTCGCCTTCCACAAGAAGATGTTCAATTGGAAGCCCTGGGATCGAGTCACGATCCTGCTCAAGGACTTCTCGGATTACGGGAACGCCGCAGCTCGCTCCTCGCCGAACAACGCGGTCTTGCTCGACGTTGCCCCCCTCAGCCAGACCTACGAGACCTTCAGCCCGGGCGAACGCTTCTTCACGCTGACCAACCACGAGCTTGCGCATGTCGCCACCATGGACGTGAGCGACGCGCACGATCTCGGTTGGCGCGCCTTTCTTCACGGTAAGCCGATGCCGGTGCAGGAGCATCCCGAAACCATCCTCTACAACTACCTGGCGACGCCGCGCGTCAACGTGCCGCGCTGGTACCTGGAGGGCAGCGCCGTGTTCATGGAGACATGGATGGCCGGCGGGCTCGGCCGGGGTCAGGGCGGCTATGATGAAATGGTGTTCCGCGCCCACGCCCGCGATCACGTGCCGCTCTATTCACCGCTCGGGCTCGAATCCAAGGGCATCACCAACGACTTCCAGGTTGGCGTGAACGACTATCTCTACGGCACGCGTTTCTATTCGTATCTCGCGCTGACTTATGGGCCCGACAAGGTGATCGAGTGGCTGAAGCGCGACCCGGGCAGCGCCGGCTACTATGCCACACAGTTCAAGAAGGTGTTCGGTCGCCCGCTCGACGTAGCCTGGCATGACTGGACAGTTTACGAGCAAAGCTTTCAGGACAAGAACCTTGCGGCATTGTCCAAATACCCGCTGACGCCGGTCACGCATCTGACCAAACGCGGATTGGGCTCCGTCTCCCGCAGCTTCTACGATCCGAAGACCAACAGCCTGATTGGCGCCTTCCGCTATCCGGGCGTCCTGGCGTTCGTGGGCGTGCTGTCGCTGGATACCGGCAAGATCCGCAAGCTCGCCGATATCAAGGGCGCCATGCTCTACAGCGTTACGTCGTTGGCCTATGACCCCGATGCGCGAACGGCATATTACACCGAGGACAATTACGCGTTCCGCGATATCTTCGCGATCAATGTCGATACCGGCAAGCGCAAGTTGCTGCTGCGTGATGCGCGCATCGGCGGGCTAGTCGTCGATCCGAAGGACAAATCGATCTGGGGCCTGCGTCATCAGAACGGTTACGCGACGCTGGTGCGCATTCCGGTGCCTTACGAAGGCTTCAACCAGATCCATACCTTCGACTACGGTCAGACACCGTTCGATCTCGACATCTCACCTGACGGTACGATGCTCTCGGCCTCGCTCGGCGAGATCGATGGCAAGCAATCGGTTCGCGTGTGGAAGATCGATCAGCTGACGACGGGCGCTGCGCCTGAAGATGTCGCCAAGCTAGAGCTGCCGCCTTCGACGCCCGAAAGCTTCGTCTTCGCGCCCGACAACCGAACGATGTACGGCAGCGCGTATTACACCGGCGTCTCGAACATCTACAAATTCGATGTCCCCACGCAAAATTATGACGCTGTTTCCAATGCCTCCACCGGCTTCTTCCGGCCGATGCCGCAAGCGGACGGTTCGCTCATTGTATACGAGTTCACCGGCCAAGGTTTCACCCCCTCACGGATCGATCCCAAGCCGCTCGATGATCTCGGCACGATCAAGTTTCTGGGCACCGAAGTTGCCGACACGCGCCCGGAGGTGAAGAGCTGGGGCGTCGGCTCGCCCGCCAAGGTGCCGCTCGACGCGATGATCACGGACCGCGGCAAGTACCGCCCGGATGATCAGCGTAAGCTCGCCGCCATGTACCCGATCGTCGACGGCTACAAACGCCACCTTGCCTTTGGCTA
>CAXTBZ010000027.1:0-4902 GCA_964242855.1 uncultured Sphingomonadaceae bacterium | reverse complement strand
CATTTCACCTTCGAGGACCCGCTGCAGTTCAAGCAACTGAACGCCACGGTCAGTGTCTCGCCGTTCAACGACATCCCGACCGCGCAACGCTTCCATGCCGACGTCCAGTATCAGACGCTCAATTGGCGCTTCCGCTACTGGCATAATCTCGCCGATTTCTACGATCTGTTCGGCCCGGTTGAGCGCAGCCGCAAGGGCGACGCGCTGTCGATCGGCTGGCGGAAAACCAAGATCTACGATCCGCCGCGCCAGCTCGATCTGTTCGCCGACCTAGCGGCGTACCGCGGACTCGAAGACCTTCCCGGAGCGCAAAACATCCCCGGGCCGAGCAAGCTGCTTTCCGGCCAGTTCGGTGCGCGATACACCAACGCCACGCAGTCTCTCGGCGCGGTCGATCACGAGAAGGGCTGGGGCTGGGAGCTTGTCGGCAGCGGCGACTATGGCAATGGCAGCGCCTTCCCCAAGATCGAAGGCGGCGTCAGCTTCGGGCGACCGCTGCCCCTCCACAACAGTTCGGTGTGGCTCTATACCTATGCCGGGCTCGCAGGCGGTCGCCGCGACGATCCGCTTTCAAACTTCTATTTCGGCTCGTACCGCAACAACTATGTCGATGACCGCACGGTGAAGCGATACCGCGAGCTCGAAAGCTTTCCTGGCTTTGACATCGATGAGATCGATGCGCGCACCTTCGTCAAGGCGATCGGTGAATGGAACCTGCCGCCGGTGCGTTTTGCCCAGTTAGGCACGCCGAGCTTCTACGTCAGTTCGGCTCGCCCGGCCGTTTTCGCGGGCGTGCTACAAACGCAGCGCTCCGATAACGAGAAGGTCAACTACGAGACTGTCGGCGGCCAGATCGACTTCAACTTTACCGTCGCGCTGCGCCTGCCCATGACGTTCTCGGTGGGCGCGGCGAGCGGCTTCATAGAAGGGCATTATCGCAAGACCGAGGTTCTGGCATCGCTCAAGATTCTATGAGGAATGCTCGATGAACACCGCGACGATCATCAACTGGGTGATTGCGCTGGCGCCGGTGCTGCTGCTGCTTGGCGCATTCCAGTGGCTCGATGTCTTCCACCTGATGAGCCGGAGCGAACTTGCCAGGCTGCTTGGATTGGGTGTGCTGGCATCTGCCATCGCGTACCCGATCAGCGGCGTCTTCCTCGATGCGCTGCCGCTCGGTTTCTCGACCTACAGCCGCTTCGCCGCACCGTGGATCGAGGAGGGGCTGAAGGGCACGATGATCGTCTGGCTCTTCTTCCGCAATCGCATCGGCTACAAGATCGATGCAGCGCTTTCCGGGTTCGCGATCGGTGCGGGCTTTTCCGTCATCGAGAACATGATCTACCTGACGCGCTTTCCTGGCTTGAGCGCGGGCGTGTGGCTCGTCCGCGGGCTCGGTACCGCAGTTATGCACGGCGGCACCGTTGCAGTTCTGGCCACTTTATCACACGAGATGTCCGAGCGTTGGACGCGAGATCGGGCTGGCGCCTGGCGGCTCCATCCTTTCGCCTTTCTGCCTGGATATCTGGTGGCAGTTGCGATCCACACTGTCTTCAACCAGTTTCCCGATCAGCCGCTGATCGCGATGATGTTGACCATATTGCTTGTCCCGGCGGCTCTGATCGCGATCTTCACAATCGGCGGTTCGGAGGCGCGCGATTGGCTGACCGCCGAAAGCGATCATCATCGAGCGGACTTTTCTGCGCTTTGCGCGGGCGAGATACCGGACACCGAAAGCGGCCATGCGATCGCAGCCCTGGCGGCAGACAGTGCCCAGCCTGCCGTGCTGGATTACTGGCGTATGATGAGCGAGCTTGTTCTGAGCGCTGAGCGATGCATGCTCGAACGCACCGCCGACCAGTCTTTAGATCGCGACGCCCACGCGGATCGCGGTCGGTTTGAACGACTTGCAGAACTCGAATCCGTTATGGACAGGCCAACGCTTGCCGCATTGAAACGCCTGCTGCCCTTCAGCCGCAATGATCTTTGGGAGGTGAACGAGTTGCGCGAACAGCTGCGTCGATCTTGAAGCTGAGCAACCTCAAGCGGACGCGCTGAGCCGCGTCAGTTCCCCGATCATGCGCTGGTGCCGCTTGTCGAAGCGTACGATCGCCTGCGGATTGTCGACCACGTCGAAGTGGGTGGCAATCCCCGTCGAGGTCCAGCGATGAAAGGCGAGACCCGGGGGTTCGTCGACGATCAGCGCACGATCATCGGGTGTCGCTGGATCGATCTTGCGAAGGTCGAGCGCGACCTGCGGCGCAGTCGAAGACGTGGTGGTGAGAACATGCCCCCTCCATCCCATAGCGATTGGCCGATGGACATGCCCGGCGATCAACGCGACGATCTGGCGATGACCCTCTAGCGCGCTCGCGAGCCGCCTCGTCCATCCATCATCGGGATGGATGTCCATCCAGTCGATTCCGGTGCATGCCGGCGGATGGTGCAGGACGATCAAGGTCGAAGTGTCGGGTCTCTCCGCAAGCTTCGCTCGGGTCCAGGCGGCTCTGCGCTCGCAAAAAGCACCGCCCTCCCTCCCCTCGTCCAGGGTATCCAGCACCAGGATGCGGCGGTCACCAAGATCGGTGGCATATTGGACGAACCCGACATGCATCGGCGTCTGCGGGAACGCCGCACGAAAGGCGGAGCGACGATCGTGGTTGCCGACAGCGAAGAGGATCGGCGCCTCGACGAGCTGCAGCATGTCGCGCAATTTGACGTAAGACTCGGGCCTACCATCCTCCACCATATCGCCGCTGATGATGAGCAAGTCCGGCGTGAACGGCATCTCGCCGAGATAGTGGATGACGTGACGCAGGCGACGAGCGTTTTCCTCGCCTCGAGGCCCATGTTCGATATGGAGATCACTTATCTGCGCGATGAGCATGTTTTCGTGTCCCCCCTCGCAATGATAAGGGCGGCCTTCGGGACCGCAAGGTAATCTGAGCCACGCACTGCGAAACGTCGTGGCGCATTTGAAATCGCCTACGGCCAGGTCGATAGCCACATCCATTGCTGGAAGGCGCCGGCTTGGGGAAGCACCGTCGCCGCGATGATCGGGTAGAAGTAAAGGAACATGGCCGCAGATGCCGCAATGAAAAGGGTGTCACGTTGCCAGAAGCCGCGACGCGTGCTCCTTGGCGGCGACAGCGCCACGGCGATCACGCCACACAAAAATACCGACGACGGCGCATAGTAGTACATGAACCCGAGCGACTTGGGGATCAGCGCAAAGGGCAGGAAGCCACCGAGCCACAACCCTACCGGGATCAACGCCTTGGCCGGGCCTCCCATCGCCCAGCGCCAGACAAGATTGAGAGCCGCGAGCAGACCGCCCCACCAGATCACCGGATTTCCGATCATCAGCACGCCACGATAAACGCCGCCATCTGACGGCTCGTAAAGGTACCAGATCGGCCTGATATCAAGCGGCCAAGTCCACCATTGTGACTGGTACGGATGGGGTGCCAGCACCTGCGTCTGTTCGGCGTACATCCTCGCCTGGAACGGCAGCAACGACGACAGTGTCAGAGGATCCTGCGCGTAGAGGAACGCCGGGAGGAAGGTGGTAAGGTAGACTGCTACGCTGACACCCAGCAGCCATGCCAGTGCCGAGGTTGCGGACAATTCCTGCCAAAGCGACCCGTCGCTCGTGTCAAAGGCTCTGACAGGCGCAAGGCCGGCTCGGCGCGCATCGCGCCAGCGCACGATCAGGAAGGTCGCCGCCACGAGGCCCAGATACGGGACCGCAGCCCATTTTGATCCGATCGCAAAGCCCATCAGCGCCGCTCCGCCAATCCAGCGACGCAGCACCTTCTCTTGCGGAGCGACCATCGACCATAGCATCGCCGCCAAGCCAAGCGTCAGGAACGCCATCTCGAAAATGTCGAGCATCGCGATGCGTGCTTGGATGAAGAGGGTGAAGTTCAGCATCGCGAGGACTGCGCCGACTATCGACGTCCGCAAGCGGCCGAACAAAAGTTGCAGGATCGCGAACAGGCCCATCACCGTCGCGGCACCTGCTATCGTCGCCAAAGCGCGCCAACCAAGCGAGTTGTCGCCAAACAGCAGCATACCGAGCGCGATCAGCTCCTTGCCGACGAGGGGATGTTCGATGTTGAGTGGGTGAGACAACGCTACCAGCGCGCGTGCTGCTGGCACGTAATGCGTCTCGTCGAACATCAGCTTGTGCGGGGTGGTAAGTCGCCACGAGAATAGCAACTGCGCGCATAACGCTATTATCAACGCTGCCGGCCAGGGTTGAGCGAGGCGGTCGCGCCAGCCGATTTTAGCCTTGTCCGTCTGCATCGCGCCCGCCCCCCGGTCAGGTGAGGCGGACTATCAGCCGGATCGGCTAATGCTGCAACTGGAGGTTGGCCATGCCGGGCATCGACAGCATGTTCTGGTTGAGGTTCGACATGATCCAGAGCGATCCTGCCACAACGAGGAAGACGATCAGCACGCCGAAGGCGAGCGCCAGCACGTTGTTGGTGTTGTCGGGACCGCTCGTCATGTGGAGGAAGAAGACGAGGTGGATACCCATCTGCGCGACTGCCAGGACGCACAGACCGATCGGCACACCGGGACCCCAGAGCGCATGGGTCGAGGCGACCCAGAAGGAGATCGTGGTCAACCCGGCGGCAAGCACCAGCCCGACCGAATAGCCGATGATGCCCGGCAGGATCTGCTCACCGCCATCGCCCGGTGCAGTGTCGCCCAATGCGTGGTGACGATCGTCCTCGTGGTCGCTCATTGGCCGGCTCCAAGCAGATAGACGATGGTGAACACGCCCACCCAGATGATGTCGAGCGCGTGCCAGAACAGGCTGAAACACAGCAGCCGCCGCATGATCGGCTGGCGGAAGCCCTTGGCCCAGACCTGCGCCATCATGGTGCCCAGCCA
>CAXTBZ010000026.1:0-28422 GCA_964242855.1 uncultured Sphingomonadaceae bacterium | reverse complement strand
GTGGCGATCGATCCACGCTGGATCATGGTCCCCGCTGCCATGCCGAGGACCGCGATCACGGCGGCGATCGCGCCTGCAAGATCAACCGAGCCGACGCCGCTTTTCATCAAGGTCGGCGCAAGCACGCATCCGACGCCCGTGATCGCAACGCCCAACCCGGTCCAGCTGCGTGACGCGAGCCGTTCGCCGAACAGACCGACGCTCGCCACCGCCACCATCAGCGGCTGGAGCGCGCCCAGCAGCGACATGATCCCGGCCGGCATGCCGCGGGCGACCGCCCACCAGCTCAGGCACAGGTAGAAGCCGTGGAGCATGGCGCCCGCGGCGAGGTGCAGCCCGAGCCGCCGTCCACGCGGCCAGGCGTCGCGCGCGATCAGGGCTGCGCCGCCGAGCAGCACGACGGTCAGCACAAGCCTTACCGCGAGGAACAGTTCGGGTGAGACGTGCGGTATCACCGAGCGTGCCACCACGAAGCCGGTCGACCAGATCAGGACGAAGAGGATAGGTGCTGCAGCTGCGAACATCGCCGCTGCTCTAGCTGCTCCTGCCCTCCTGTCGAGCCTGTAAGGAATCGCTATGGCGCGGGGGCAGCGGGCGCAGGCGCAGGCGCAGGTTGCGCCAGCAGTGGACCGATCACCTCGTCGAGCGAAGCCTGGTCGAAGGCGGCCGCCTTGGCGTAGCGAATCACGCCCGCCCGATCGATGACGTAGCTGGTTGGCACACCGCCGAGCGTATCGAAGGCGCTACCCGGAATGCGGTGCGCGAGCGGAAAGGCGAGCAGATGCGAGATTGGGTTCAGCATATAGTCGGGCGTGGACTCGTCGGTGGTCACTGCGAAGACGCGCAATCCCTCCTTCGCGTGCTCGCGGTAGAAGGCGTCGATCGCGGGTAGTTCCCGCTTGCACGGGCCGCACCACGTGGCCCACAGATTGATGATCACGACCTGGCCCTTGAGCTGGTCGGAGGTGATCTTCTGCTTGTCGAAGGTGCTGACAGTGTATCGAGGCGCCACTTGGCCGGGCACGACATGGGCCGCGGTTTGACGAGCGACCAACAGAACCATGGCAGCCGCCACCACGCGCACGATCTTCATTACGACTCCCCCCGCCGCGCAGCCCCGGCGGAAGCCGCCCGGACCTACAATATGTAGCGGCTGAGATCCGTGTTCTTCGCGATCCCGGCAAGCTGCGCCTCCACATAGGCGGCGTCAACTTGAAGCGTGTCGCCGCGGCGATCCTCGGCGTCGAAGCTGACATCCTCGAGCAGCTTCTCCATCACCGTCTGCAGCCGCCGCGCGCCGATGTTCTCGACGCTCTCGTTGACCTGCGCGGCTATCCTGGCGATCGCCTTGATGCCGTCATCGGTGAAGGCGATGGTAACGCCCTCGGTACCGATCAGTCCGACATATTGCTGGGTGAGGCTCGCACGCGTGTCGGTGAGGATCGCGACAAAGTCGGCCTCGGTCAGCGCCTTCAGCTCGACGCGGATCGGCAGGCGGCCCTGCAGTTCAGGCAGCAGGTCGCTCGGCTTGGCGACATGGAAGGCACCCGACGCGATGAAGAGGACGTGATCGGTCTTCATCGGGCCGTACTTAGTGGCGACTGTCGTTCCTTCGATCAGTGGCAGCAGGTCGCGCTGGACGCCTTCGCGGGACACCGATCCGCCACGCACATCACTGACGGCGATCTTGTCGATCTCGTCGAGGAAGACGATGCCATTGGCTTCCGCATCGGCAAGCGCAGCACGGTTCAAGTCGTCGGCATCGAGGCGCTTATCGCTCTCCTCCTCGACCAGCTTGATCCAGGCCTCGCGGACAGGCAGCTTGCGCCGCTTGACAGGCTTGTTGCCGCCGAACGCCTTGCCCATCATGTCCGACAGGTTGATCATGCCGACCTGGCCACCCATGCCGGGTATCTCGAACGGTGTCTGAGGGATGTCCTCAACCTCGACCTCGATCTCCTTGTCGTCGAGCTGCCCATCCTTGAAGCGCTGGGTAAAGGCGATACGCGTCGCTTCGGACGCGTCCTTGCCGACCAGCGCGTCAAGCAGCCGGCCGAGCGCTGCCTCCTCGGCCTTGTCCTTCACCGCGACACGGCGACGCTCGCGCTCGAGCCGAATCGAGTCTTCGACGAGATCGCGCGCGATCTGCTCGACATCGCGGCCGACATAGCCAACCTCGGTGAACTTGGTCGCCTCGACCTTGACGAAGGGCGCATCGGCAAGCTTGGCCAGGCGCCGGCTGATCTCGGTCTTGCCGCAACCGGTTGGGCCGATCATCAGGATGTTCTTGGGAGCTACCTCGTCGCGCAGATCGTCGTCCAGCCGCTGACGGCGCCAGCGATTGCGCAGCGCCACCGCGACAGCGCGCTTCGCATCGATCTGGCCGATGATATGTTCGTCGAGCGCGCGGACAATGGCCTTGGGAGTGAGTGCGTCGTTCATTATATGGTGGTTCCAAGTGGCCCGTTCGTCCCGAGCGCAGTCGAGGGACATAATGTGAGGTGCAACGTGTCTCGACTTCGCTCGACACGAACGGAGATCAAGCTGCCGAGTCCAGCGTCTCGATCGTCAGCCGGTCATTGGTGAAGACGCAGACTTCTGCGGCAATCGCCATCGCCTTGCGGCAGATCGTCTCCGCATCGGGCTCGTAATCGACCAGCGCGCGGGCCGCGGCGAGGGCGTAGTTGCCGCCGGACCCGATCGCAGCGATGCCGTTCTCCGGCTCCAACACGTCGCCGTTCCCAGTGAGGATCAGCGTCACGTCCGCGTCGGCGACGATCATCAGCGCTTCCAGATTGCGCAGATACTTGTCGGTCCGCCAATCCTTTGCGAGTTCGACGGCGGCGCGCATCAGCTGGCCGTTGTGTCGCTCGAGCTTGGCCTCGAGCCGCTCGAACAGAGTGAAGGCGTCGGCCGTGGCGCCGGCGAAACCCGCGATGACGCCGCCATCATGCAGCGTGCGAACCTTGCGCGCATTAGGCTTCATCACCGTATTGCCCATGCTGACCTGTCCGTCGCCGGCGATCACTACTTTGCCGCCACGACGCACCGATAGGATCGTGGTGCCATGCCAGCCGATCTTGTCTTCGCTCATCAATGTCCTGCTGAACTGTTTCGCAGCGGATATGGTGCGCGTCCGGCGGCGCGCAACGGGTCAGGTCTCCGACCGACCTTTGAACCCCTGAGCGACCACGTACCATTCGCTGGATTCCTTGCGGCTCGCGGGTGGCTTGGCGTGCTTCACGGCGGTGAAGTTGCGTTTGAGCTCGCCGACCAGGGCGCTGTCCGCGCCTCCTGCCAGGACCTTGGCGACGAACGCGCCGCCCGGGCGCAGCACCTCCGTAGCGAACAGTACGGCTGCCTCGACCAGCCCCATGGTACGCAGATGATCGGTCTGCTGGTGACCGACGGTGTTCGCCGCCATGTCCGACAATACAAGATCGGCGGGGCCGCCGAGCGCTTCGTCGAGCAGGCGAGGGGCGTCGTCGTCGAGGAAATCCATCTCGAAGATCGTCGCGCCATCGATCGGATCGACGGGCAACAGATCGATGCCAGCGATGCTGGCCTTGAGGCATCTGCGCCGCACCACCTGCGTCCACCCACCCGGCGCAATGCCGAGATCGACCACGCGAGTTACACCCTTGAGAAAACCGAAGCGCTCATCGAGCTCGATCAATTTATAGGCGGCGCGGCTGCGATAGCCATCGGCCTTGGCCTGGCGGACATAGGGATCGTTCAGCTGACGCTCCAGCCATCGCACCGAAGCGGTGGTGCGACCCTTGGCGGTCTTGACCCGCTGGCGCCCACCCGGGCCGCTGCTGCGCACGATGCTCATGGTGACGTTCTAGCGGACTGCGTCACGCGCGATCAACGATCGCAAGATGCCCTCGCGGATGCCCCGATCGGCGACCCCGAGCTCGTCCGCCGACCAAATATCGAGGATAGCCTCGAGGATCGCGCATCCCGCGACCACGAGATCGGCGCGCTCGTTGCCGATGCAGGGCACAGTGGCACGCTCTGCAATCGTCATGCGCGACAGGCGTGTGGAGATCGCGCGCATCGCGTTGGCGGGAACGATAAGCCCGTCGACCGCACGGCGGTCATAGGCCGGTAGGCCAAGATGGAGGCTGGCGAGCGTCGTCACCGTGCCGCTGGTGCCAAGCAGGCGTGGTGCTTTCGCCGGGCGGGGCAGGGTGGCAGCGAAGTCGGCGAACGCGCCCACCACGCGCGCTTTCATGCGGTCATAAGCAGCAAGTGCCTGCGTTGCGTCGTCGCCTAACCGGCCACCTTCAGCCTCGGTGAGTGAAACGACGCCCCATGGTGCAGAGAACCAGTCGAGGATGCGGCAGCTACCATCCTCGATAGTCTCCACGAGCACCAGTTCGGTAGACCCGCCGCCGATGTCAAAGATCAGCGCCGGGCCGTCTCCTGCCGGCAAGAGCGCCTGACAGCCGAGCACCGCCAGCCGCGCCTCTTCACCGGCACCGATGACATCGAGGCGAATGCCCGTTTCGGTATGCACGCGATCGACGAAATCGCGGCCGTTGTCGGCGCGGCGACAAGCTTCCGTCGCAACCGAACGGACCAGCGTCACGTGGCGACGCCGCAACTTGTCGGCGCATACGGAGAGAGCAGCGATGCCACGCTCGATCGCCGCGTCGGACAGCCGCCCCGACGTCGCAAGCCCCTCGCCGAGCCGTACGATCCGGGAAAAAGCGTCGATGATCACGAAGCCGTCGTCAGACGGGCGCGCGATCAACAGCCGGCAATTGTTGGTGCCGAGGTCGAGCGCCGCATAGGTACGTCGCTCGTGATCCCGCCGAGACGGCGGTGGCATGCGGGCCTGCGTGCCGGGCGGTATTCCGGCGCGCGGCCCTATGCTGGCGGCATCATGCGCCATCGGCCGCTCTTCCTGATCAAACGTCCCGGCAGATGATCCCGCCGATGCTTGAACGCGAAGGTATAGCGCTGAAGGCCTCGCCGCAAGGCCATGCGCCGTTGACAGCACGGACGCACGATTCTAGATCGCCCGTGCCTGCCGCTGCCCTGTCGTCTAAAGGTAAGACTACGGACTCTGACTCCGTTAATTGAGGTTCGAATCCTCACGGGGCATCCAGGTAAACTTCACTTTTTTAGCTACATTTCGCATCTTCGGCCCGCATGTGGTGAGATGGCGACGGGCGTGCGCCGTCTCCTTCACAGAGCCAGGTTCAACGACCGATTGGCCGATTTCCATCATACTCCATGGAGCGTCGGCGCTGCTTCGGGCGGCGTCACGGCACCCCTTGACCCAAGCATCGCTTGCTGCGAATGCAAATGCGAATGGTTATCAAGACCAGACGATCAAAGGGGTTCACATGTCAGTCTCGCGCCGGTTCATCCTGGCCACTTCGCTGCTCGGCAGCACGTTGGCGCCGTCCATCGCGCACGCCGACGACCCCGCGAGCGGCACGCCGCCGCACGATGATGATCCCGACACCGAGATCAAGGTTACCGGCGTTCGCTCGCTGACAAGCGACAAGATCCCCGATGGCGTACTGAACGCAGCGCAGACTATCGACGTCATCCCTCGGGCCGTGCTCGATCAGCAGGCGACGACACGGCTGCAAGAGGCGTTGAAGAACGTGCCCGGCATCACCCTCAATGCGGGCGAAGGGGCTGCGCGCGGAGATACCGTAAATCTGCGCGGCTTCCCGGCGTTCAACGACTTCTTCCTGGATGGCATCCGCGACGCGGCGATCTACACGCGCGACAGCTTCGACCTGGAGTCGATCGAGGTGCTGAAGGGCCCGTCGGCCATCCTGTTCGGTCGCGGCTCGACCGGCGGCGCGATCAACCAGGTCAGCAAGGCGCCTACGCTGGCGCCGCTCTACTCGGGTACGCTGGTCGGCGGGACCAACGATCTCTATCGTGGCACGGCTGACGTCGACATCCCGATCAGCGGCAATGCCGCTGTCCGCCTCAATGCAATGGGCGAGCGTAGCGAGGTTGCCGACCGCGACAATGTTCGCAACCATCGGTGGGGCGTCGCGCCTTCGATCGCGTGGGGCATCGGCGGCGCCGATACGGTGACAGCCTCCTACCTCCACCAGCAGGAGAACGACATTCCCGATGTCGGCATCCCGTTCGTGAATGGCCGCCCGGCGAAGGTTGATCGCAGCAACGATTATGGCCTGAAGTCGGACCGCTTCATCTCGAACGTCGATATCGGCACCTTGCGCTACCGACACCAGTTTTCAGCCGACGTCGCGATCGCCAACACGTTGCGGTATGCGGACTATCATTTCTCCAACACCTTCAACGCCCCGAACTTCGGTTATGCCGGTAGCCCGGGCGCACCCACGCCAGGCGAGCCGCTCGATGGCATACTCGTCGGCCGCGATGCACCAGCGAGCTACGGCCACCGCACAAACCTCATCAACCAGACCGATCTTACTGCTCACTTCAGCACCGGGCAAATCTCGCACACGCTGGTGGCAGGCACCGAGTTCGGCCGCGAGCGGGATCACACCGCGCGGCGGGTCAACCCGTTCGGCGATCCCGAAGAGACTACGCCAACGCCTATCCTCGATCCCGATCCGGATGCGATCGCCGCCGATCAGCCCGGCCGGCTGCTGGCCAAGACGACGGCCTATTCGGAAGCCGCCTACATCATCGACACGGTCCACATCGGCGACCGGATCGATCTTTCGGGTGGCGTACGCTACGATCGCTTCGCCGCGCATTACCGGCCGGTCGCGTTGATCGCGGGCATCTCTCCAGCCTCGCTCGTGCCGCTCGACCATGTCGATCACGTCTGGAGCCCGCGTGCCTCGATCGTGTTCAAGCCGACGCAGAACACGCGCCTGTATTTCTCCTACGGCACCTCGTTCGATCCGTCGGCTGAGGCGCTGTCGCTCAGCACCAAGACCGCTAATCTCGGCCCGGTGAAGGCGAAGACCTACGAAGTCGGTGCCAAGGTCGGTCTTTCCGGCGGGAAACTGACCACGACTGCGGCCGTCTTCAGGACCGAAATCGGCAATGCCCAGACCACCGATCCCGATCACCCGACCTTCCTGATCCTTGGCGGCGACCAGCGCGTCGACGGGATTGAACTCGGCGCCACCGGGCATCTTACCGACAAGTGGGAGATCATCGCCGGCTACACCTACCTCGACGGCAAGACTCGCCGATCAACGAACACCGCCATCGTCGGCGAGCGGCTCCAGAATGTCGCGCACAACGCCGTCAACCTTTGGACCGAGTACGAGTTCTCCGATCACTTCGAACTCGGCGTCGGCGGCAACTACCTGAGCAAGCGCTACGCCGATTTCGGCGAACAGGCCGCGCTGCCGAGCTACATCCTCGTCGATGCCATGGCGGCGTTCAACCTGAACCAGCACCTCACCTTCCGCGTGGATGCCAACAACGTCTTCAACAAGCTTGCCTACCAAGGCAATTACTACAGCACCGCCGAGGAGAACCATGTGGTGCCGTCCCCGGGACGCACCGTGCTGTTCACTGCTGCGATCCGTTACTGACCCATGCTCGTCCGTATCCCGGGATTGCTGTCGCGCGATCAGCTTGAGTCGATGCGCTCGGTGCTGGAGCGGGCGCCCTGGGGTGACGGACGCGCGACTGCCGGTCATCAATCGGGTGAGGTGAAGCGCAACCTGCAGTTCGGTGGTGAAACAGCGGAAGGTCGCGAACTCGGCGCAATCGTGCTTCGCGCGATCGAGGCATCACACTTGTTCCTGAGCGCCGCATTGCCGCGACACGTCTTCCCGCCTCTGTTCAACCGGTACGATGAAGGTATGACCTTCGGATCGCATGTCGACAACGCGGTGCGGCAGGTGGGAAGCACCGCGCATCGGATCCGCACCGATCTGTCGGCGACGCTCTTCCTTACAGATCCGGATGATTACGACGGCGGCGCTCTCGTCATCGAGGATGGCGGAAGCGAGGAGCATGTCCGGCTCGCAGCGGGCGACATGATACTCTACCCGGCGCGCAGCGTGCACCGCGTCGAGCCGGTCACCCGCGGTAGCCGGCTTGCCTGCTTCTTCTGGGTGCAAAGCATGGTGCGCCAGCGCGACCGGCGCGAGATGCTGTTCGAACTGGATGGCGCGATCCAGGCGCTCGGCGCGCAGGTCGGGCAAGACGCATCGATCGTGCGGCTGACCGGCCTCTACCACAATCTGCTCCGTGAATGGGCCGAGCTGTGACCGGGCTTGCGCAATCTCGGGCGCGGATGGCGCACGCGGAGGACAGCCTGTCGCGGTACGATCGGCTCTCCAGGATGAGCCAGGCCGAACTGGTGGAGGCGCTGGGTGGTGACGCCGCCACCGCTGCTCCGTGGGTTCGCGCCGCCGCTGCGCATGGTGTCGTGGAAGCGCAGGTTCGGCTCGGCCGCATGCTGCTCGACGGCGAGGGCGTGGCGCAAGATCAGGTTGCAGCATTACGCTGGTTTCTGCGCGCTGCTCAGGGTGGCAGTGGCGATGCGATGAACATGGTTGGCCGCTGCCACGAAAATGGCTGGGGTGTGATTGCGGACGATGCTCAAGCGGCGCGTTGGTATGCTCGCTCTGCAGATGCCGGGCAGGATTGGGGCGAATACAACTTCGCGCATATGCTGTTCGACGGCCGGGGCGGAATGACCCAGGATCATGCCGCCGCCTACGCGCTCTACCTGCGCGCGGCCAAGAAGGGTCACGCCCGGGCGATGAACCTGGTGGGGCGTTGCTTGGAAGCGGGATGGGGTGTGGCCGTAGACAGAGCGGCGGCGCAGAGTTGGTACGCGCGCTCGGCAAGCGCTGGTTACTTCCGGGCGCAATATAATCATGCCGCAGCGCTGATCGAGCAGGGCCGTCATCAGGAAGCCCTCGCCTGGCTCGAGAAAGCGTACGAAGGGGGTGACGAAGCGATGCGCGTTCGTGTGCAGAGGCTGCGGGCTTCGTCAGCAGGAACACATTTCGTCCAGAAATCTGAGCCAGTACCCTGCGGATGATCCGGTTGGCTTAAGCTAGGCTTCCGAACATGCTGGCATGCCGCGCTAAATTGCCGCGCGGCCTATCCTTTTCCGAAAGCGTGGATAGACTCTGCGCATTCGAGAAGAGGTCCCAACCGATGCGTTCCATGCTTGCCTGCCTGATCGCCTGTCTGCCTGCCGCCGCACTTGCCGCCACCGCGCCCGAACCGATATTCTCCGCTCAGCGGCTTTCCGGCCACATTCGCATCCTGTCCTCCGATGCCTTTGAGGGCCGAGGCCCTGCGACCCAGGGCGAGACCAAGACGGTCGACTACATCATCCAGCAGATGCAAGCGGGCGGGCTGGAGCCCGGCGGTCCGATGGTCGATGGCAAGCGCGCGTGGGTGCAGGACGTGCCGTTGCTGCGGTCCGAGATTACCACGGGGACGCCCGATCTCTCGATGACGATCGCAGGCGCTAAGGTTCCGCTTACCCAAGGCAATGAGATCGCGATCCGGGCGCCGCTCGATGGCAGCAAGACGGTCGATCTCACCGACGCGCCGCTGGTCTTCGTCGGCTATGGTGTGAAGGCCGGCGAGCGCAACTGGGACGACTTCAAGGGCGTCGATCTGCACGGCAAGATCATGGTCGTGCTGATCAACGATCCCGATTTCGAGACCGGCGCCCAAGGGCAGGCGGGGGGCGATTTCGGCGGCAAGGCGATGACCTATTATGGCCGCTGGACCTACAAATATGAGGAAGGCGCGCGGCAGGGCGCGGCCGGCGTGCTGGTCATCCACGAAACCGATCCGGCCTCCTATGGATGGGCGACGGTCAAGAACAGCAACACCAACCCGCAGTTCGACATCGTGCGCCAGGATCCCAAGGCCAGCCACAGCCAGATCGAGGCTTGGATCCAGCGCGATCTCGCGGTGAAGCTGTTCCAGGCCGCGGGGCTCGACTTCGAGGCGTTGAAGAAGCAAGCGCAGACGCGCGACTTCAAGCCGGTGGAGCTGAAGGCGGCGCTGTCCGCGCACTATGCTGCCAATGTCAGCACGATTACCTCGCACAATGTGCTTGGGCGGTTGACCGGCAAGACGCACCCCGACGAGACGGTGATGTACACGGCGCATTGGGATCATCTCGGCATCGGCGCACCCGATGCGAAGGGCGACCGCATCTACAACGGCGCGGTCGACAACGGCACTGGCGTCGCGTCGCTGCTCGAGCTTGGGCGGACGTTCGCGTCGCTGCCCGACACAGATCGAAGCCTCGTCTTCATGGCGGTGACGGCGGAGGAGAAGGGCCTCCTCGGCTCCGAATACTACGCAGCCAATCCGGTCTACCCGCTCGCGACCACCGCCGGCGTCATCAATATGGACGCGCTCTCGGTTGCCGGGCCGGCCAAGGACTTCACGATTTCGGGCACGGCCAAGCTCGGCTTGCTCGACGATCTGGTGAAGGAGGGTGAGGCCAAGGGGCGCAGCTACACGCCCGATCCGCGACTGGCGGCGGGCGGCTTCTATCGTTCGGACCATTTCTCGATGGCCAAGCGCGGGGTTCCGGCGATCAGCTTCGGATCGGGACGCGATCTCGTCGATGGCGGCACCGTCAGGGGCGATGCGCTTGCGAAGGAATATACCGCCGATCGCTATCACCAGCCCGGCGACGAGTGGTCGGCCGATTGGAACCTGACTGGCATGGCGCAGGATGTCAGTCTGCTGTTCGATCTCGGGCGCGATCTTGCCAACTCGCGCGAGTGGCCGAACTGGTCGCAGGACAGCGAGTTTCGCGCTGAACGAGACAAGACGTCAGACCAGCGCAAGTGACGCTCGGCGGTGGCCTGAAGCGGGACGAGGGGCTCAGCCGGGGCATCGGACCCTATGCGCTCGCCACTGCCACGGTGAACGCGGTGATCGGCGCGGGTATCTTCTCGCTTCCCGCCGGCATGGCGCGCGCCGCCGGGCCCTACGCGTTGCTCGCCTACCTGGTGTGCGCGCTGGCGATGGCGGCGATAGTGCTGTGCTTCGCCGAAGCAGGCAGTCGCGTGCCGACATCGGGCGGGCCTTCGGGTACGGTGGAAGAGGCATTCGGGCCGATGGCCGGCTTCGTGGCGGGTGTGCTGCTGTGGCTCGGCTGTGTACTCGCGTCGGGCGGGATCGCGGCAGGACTGGCGGACGCCTTGGCGCGGTTCTTTCCGATGTTGGGCGGGCAGGCGGCGCGGACTGCGTTGATCATCGCGGTGCTCGGCGGGCTCGCCCTGATCAATCTTGTCGGCGTGCGGACTGCGTCACGGTTGCTCGCGGCGGGCACGACGGTGAAGCTCATCCCTCTGCTGCTGTTCGTCGGGGTAGGGCTGTTCTTCGTTGCTCCGGGCAAGCTGACGGTTGGCCCGGCTCCTGATGCGAGCGGCATCGGGCGCGCGGTGTTGCTGTCGCTCTTCGCCTTCCAAGGCATGGAGACCTCGCTCGGCGCGAGCGGCGAGGTGCGCGATCCGGCGCGCACATTGCCGTGGGCGCTGATCGCCGCGATGGCCTTCGTCACGATCGCCTACGTCGCCATCCAGTTCGTGGCGCAGGGGCTACTCGGCGCAGGCCTTGCCGCGTCGACTGCACCTCTATCTGATGCAATGGCGACGATCGATCCGCGACTGGGTCTGCTGCTGCTGGTCGGCACCGCCTTCTCGATGGCGCTGTGGCTCGGCAGCGACATGCTGGGCGCACCGCGCCAGCTTTTTGCATTCGCGCGCGACGGGCTGCTGCCTAGACAACTGGGCAGGCTCACGAAGCGGCAGGTGCCCGGTAACGCGATCCTCGCGCATGCGGTGATCGGCATCCTGCTGGCAGTGACGGGGACGTTCGAGGAACTCGTCGTGCTGGCTTCGCTGGCAAGCTGTGCTCTCTACCTCGTCGGATGTCTTGCTGCTTGGCGTTTGCGTAGGCGAGACGTTGCACTGGTCGGCGCGCCGGTACGGCTGCCGCTACTGGGCTTCTGGGTCGTCTTGGGTGTCGGATCGATGGCGGCCTGCATCGCGCTCGGCAGCTTGGCGGAGATTGGCGGCCTCGTCGCGGTGATCGTCGGGTCACTGGTGGTCTATGGAGTTGTGGCCAGAGCCCAACCGCCCGCCGCAGGTTAGGCGCGGACGGGGCGGGTCGGCAGTGCCGCCCTGTTATCTGCGCTACGACCGCTTTGGGGACGATCGTACCGCGCGCCCTCGTCCGCGTCCGCTTGGCGGCATTCCGCTCCTGCTCGGACGAGCCTAAGCCTCGCGCGTTCTGGCGTCAAAGCGACAACGGTGTCACGCCGTTGCCCTCTCTCCCGGCTGAGCGTGGCTCTTCCTGCCGCCGCGCGAGAACAGCCAGCGCACCAGCACGAAGAACATCGGCACGAAGAAGATGGCGAGGCTCGTCGCGGTGATCATCCCACCCACCACAGCGGTGCCGATCGCCACACGGCTGGCGGCGCCCGCGCCGGTGGCGAGCGCAAGCGGGATAACTCCGGCGACGAAGGCGAGGCTCGTCATCAGGATCGGCCGCAGGCGCAGGCGTGCCGCCTCCATGGCAGCTTCCATCGGAGTCTTGCCGCGTTCCTCGGCGAACTCAGCGAACTCGACGATCAGGATCGCGTTCTTGGCCGACAGTCCGATCGTCGTCAGCAATCCGACCTGGAAGTAGATATCGTTGTCGAGGCCGCGCAGCATCACGGCGATTACAGCGCCGATCACGCCCAAAGGGATTACCAGCAGCACCGAAATGGGGATCGACCAGCTCTCGTACAGCGCTGCCAGGCAGAGGAAGATCACCAGCACCGATAGGGCGTAGAGATAAGGTGCCTGGCCGGTGGATAGTTGCTGCTGGTAGGAGAGGCCGGACCAGCTGCTGCCGATGCCCGGCACCTGGTTGGCGAGCTTCTGGATCTCGGTCATCGCGGCACCCGAGCTGTGACCGGCCGCGGCCTGCCCCTGAACTTCGTAGGACGCGACGCCGTTGAAGCGCTGCAGCGTCGAAGGCGCCTTGGTCCAGGTGTAGGAGGAGAAGGCGGAGAACGGCGCCATGGTGCCGGTGGAGGATCGCACATGCCAGTCCGACAGATCCTCCGGCGTGCCGCGATAAGGCGCATCACCCTGGATGTAGACGCGCTTGACGCGACCGCGATCCACGAAGTCGTTGATGTAGGTGCCGCCGAATGCTGCCGACAACGTCGAATTGACATCGGTCTGGCTCAGCCCGAGCGCGCCGACCTTGGCCTCGTCGACATCGATGTGGAGGTGAGGCGTGTCCTCCAGCGTGCCGAGCCGCACCGCATCGAGCAGCGGATCGCCATTGGCCTTGGCGATCAGCGCATCCTTGGCGGCAGCAAAATCGGTGTCCGAGAGGTTGCCCTGGTTCTGTATCTCGAGGGTGAAGCCGTTGGTCTGCCCTAGACCCCGAATGGCGGGCGGCAGCACGGTCAGCACCCGCGCGTCGCGCATGCCGCCGAGCGTCTTCTGCGCGCGCGTGGTGATCGCGCTGGCGGCGTTCTTGGCGCCGCTGCGCTGATTCCATGGCTTCAGGATGAGATAAGCCTGCCCAACATTGTCGCCGTTACCGGAGAAGTTCCGCCCGGTGTTGGCGAACATGTCCTGCACATTGTTCTCCTTGTGCAGGAAATAGTCCTGCACCGCGGAGCTCACCTTGTTGGTGCGATCCTGCGTTGCGCCGGCGGGCAGGAAGTACTGCACGATGGCCTGACCGATGTCCTCGGTCGGCAGGAAGCCGGTCGGCAGGCGGATGAACAGGAAGGCGAGCAGCGCCACCGCGCAGGCGAACGCGATCATGAACCAGCGCGTGTGATCGATGACGTAGCCCACGCCGGCCTGATACTTCTCGATCCCGCGATCGAAGCGATCGTTGAACCAGGTGAAGAAGCGATCGGCGGTGCGCGTGACGATGTTGTTGCGCGTGTGCTCCTTCTCTTCATGCTTGGGCTTCAGCAGCATCGAGGTGAGCGCCGGCGTCAGGATCAGAGCGACCAGAACGGAGAGCACCATCGAGGACACGATGGTGATCGAGAACTGGCGATAGATGATCCCGGTCGATCCGCCGAAGAACGCCATCGGCAGGAACACGGCGGACAGCACCATGGCGATGCCGATCAGCGCGCCGGAGATCTCGCCCATCGATTTGACGGTCGCATCATAGGGGCCGAGCTTCTCCTCCTCCATGATCCGCTCGACATTCTCGACGACGACGATGGCATCGTCGACGAGCAGCCCGATCGCGAGCACCATGCCGAACAGCGTCAGCGTGTTGATCGAATAGCCGAACAGCGCCAGCACGCCGAAGGTGCCGAGCAGCACCACCGGCACGGCGATCGCGGGGATCAGCGTTGCGCGCCAGTTCTGCAGGAACACGAACATGACGATAACAACCAGGATGATCGCCTCGATCAGCGTCTTCTCGACCTCGGAGATCGACAGCTTGATGAAATCGGTGCTGTCACGGGGATAAGCGACCTTGTAGCCGTCCGGAAAGGTGCTGGAGAGCGACTGGACCTTGGCCTTTACCGCCTCGGCTGTCTTGAGTGCGTCGGCGCCGGGCGCGAGTGACACGGCCAGACCGGCGGCGCTGTGTCCATCGAAGCGCGACACCGAGGTATATTGCTCCTGCCCAAGCTCGACACGGGCAACGTCGCCGAGATGGACCACCGATCCGTCGCTCTCGGTCTTGAGGATGATGGCGCGGAACTGATCGGGCGTGTTGAGGCGCGATTGCGCGGTGACGGTGGCGTTGAGCTCCTGCCCGGGCGCCGAGGGCTGCGCGCCGATCAGGCCGGCGCCAACCTGTACGTTCTGCGCCTGGATCGCGGTGGACACGTCGCCGGGCTGGAGCTGGTGCGCGTTGAGCTTGAACGGATCGAGCCAGATTCGCATCGCATATTGCGTGCCGAAGGCATCGACCTCACCGACCCCGGTAACCCGGCTGAGCGGGTCCTGCAGCTTGGACACCATGAAATCGGCGACGTCGGCCGATGACGTCTGATCGGTAGTGTCATAGACGCCGACGATCAGAAGGTAGTCGGGCTGGCGCTTCTGGACGGTCAGGCCCTGCTGCTGGACCTGGGTGGGCAGGCGGGGGATCGCCTGCTGCACCTTGTTCTGCACCTGAACCTGCGCGATGTCCGGGTTGGTGCCGTTGTTGAAGGTCGCGGTGATCTGGACGGTACCAGTGTCACTCGAAGTTGACTGGAAGTAGAGCAACCCGTCGAGCCCGGTCAGCTGCTGTTCGATCACCTGCGTGACCGAATCCTGCAGCACCTGCGCAGACGCGCCGGGATAGGTCGCGTTGATGCCGACCTGAGGCGGCGAAATGTCGGGATATTGTTCGATCGGCAGGCTGGTAAGCGCGCCCAAGCCGGCGAGCATGATCACGATCGCGAGCACCCATGCGAAGATGGGTCGCTCAATGAAATAGCGCGAGATCACTGGCTGCCGCCCGACGCTCCGCCGGACCCCGATTTACCGCCCTTGCCGCCGGACGGGCTGGCACTCGCATCGATCACCGCCGGGTTGTCGCTTGCCGCGACGACGTGCACGCGCTGGCCGGGCTTGGCCTTGCCGCTGCCTTCGACGACCACCTTGTCCCCGGACTTGAGGCCGCCGCTGACCACCCAGTGGTTATCACGGAGGCCCTGATCCTGCACCGGCCGCTTCGCGACCTTGCCGTCAGCGCCGACGATCAGCACGGAAGCCCCGCCCTTGGGATCATGCGTCACCGCCGCTTCGGGTAGCAGGAAGACGTTCTGCCGCACTGCCTGACTCACCACAGCACGCACGTACATCCCGGGCAGCAGAAGCCCGTTGGGGTTGGCGAAGCGTGCACGCAGCGTCACCGCGCCGGTCGAGGCGTCGACCTGCACTTCGGAAAACTCCAGCGTGCCGGTCTGGCCGTAATCGCTGCCATCCTCGAGCTTGAGGCGCACCGCCGCCTTGTCTGGCATCGCGCCGCCGGCCGCGATCGCCTTGCGCAGCGCCAGCAAGTCGGTCGAGCTCTGCTGGATATCGACATAGATCGGATCGAGCTGGGTGATGGTGGCGAGCGCATCGGTCTGGCTTGCGGTAACCAGCGCGCCAGGGGTGACCGTCGATCGGCTGATCCGGCCGCTGATCGGCGCGGTTACGCGGGTATATTGCAGGTTGATCCGCGCGGTCTGCAGCACCGCCTTCTGCTGCACGATCGCAGCGTTCGCTTCGCCTGCGGCCGCGCGCGCATCGGATGCGTCCTGGCGGGCAACGGCGTTGATCTTCTCGAGATCGCTGTAGCGCTCCGCCTTCAGGCGTGCGGTGACGGCATTGGCCTGCGCCGATGCTAGTTGGCCCTGCGCCTGCGACACGCTGGCGCTATAGAGCGAGGGATCGATCTCGTAGAGCGGCTGGCCTTGGTGGACGAGCGCACCTTCTTGGAACAGGCGCTTGCGGATCAGGCCGTTTACCTGCGGCCGTACGTCCGACGCCTGGTAAGCTTCGGTCCGCCCCGGCAGTTCGGTATCGATTGCCGCGCTGCCGGGTTGCGCGGTTATGACACCGACAGTCGGGTCGGGCTGCGCCGGCTGTTCCTTCTTCGCGCCGCAAGCGGCCAGCACCAGCAGCGAGGCCGGAATGAAGAGGCGAGCGGATCGGCGGGGAGAAATCATGTGCGGCGCGCTTCTTATGGATGTGTTGCGGCCGGATGTCAGGCTCGAAATGCCGCGGATGACGAAATCGTAAGGGCGTCAGTTAAATGCCATGCTTATAGCCGCGACAAGGTAGCCGGTTCGCCTTCTCGGCGCTAATCAGCGGCGATGACGGAGATTCACTTCTACGAGCCCTCGCAAGGCCATCGGTTGCCGCACAACCCGTTCAAGGCGATCATCGCGCCGCGGCCGATCGGCTGGATCTCGACGGTGGATGCGGCCGGTGTCCCAAACCTCGCGCCATACAGCTTCTTCAACGCCATCGCGGACGATCCGCCGATGCTCGCCTTCTGCTCGGATGGCTGGAAGGACAGCGTCGCCAATTGCGAGGCGACGCGCGAGTTCGTCTGGAACCTGGCCACCAAAGACCTTGCGGATGCGATGAACGGCACCTCCGCTTCGCTGCCGCCGGAAGCGGACGAGTTCATCACCGCAGGCGTCGCATCTGCGCCAAGTCGGATCGTTCGGCCGCTGCGGGTAGCGGACAGCCCGGCGGCGATGGAATGTAAGGTCGCCGACATCCACCGCCTCCGTGATGCGAGCGGCAGAGTGCTCGATCGATGGATGGTATTGGGCGAGGTGGTGGGCGTGCACATCGATCCGGCCTATCTCGATGCGGACGGCCTCTACGACACCGCCAAGGCGCGCCCGATCATGCGCGGCGGCTATATGGCCGATTATGTCGAGATCACGCCCGCGGCGATGTTCCGAATGAGGCGACCGCGCTGAAACTCGCCGTCCTGCTTCCTTCGCGCACGGGGATGAGGCAAGGACGAATAACTCGGGGGAACGGGCGAGGAGTAAGCGGGATGAGGGTTGCGACACCATGGTGCCTGGTCGGCGCTGCGCTTCTGGCGACGGCTGGGTATGCTCAGCAGCAGACTGCCGCGTCCACCGATCCGCACCTCGATCTGGAGCAGGTCGACGGTGCCAAGGCGCTGGCTACGGTTAAGGCATGGAACGCGCGCTCGCTCGCCGCGCTGGAGGCGCAGCCGCACTTCGCGGAGTACCAGTCGCGCGCGTTGGCGTTCCTGTCTGACACGCAGAAGATCGCCGAGCCCGATCAGGTGCAGGGCGGGCAGGTGCTTAACTTCTGGCAAGACGCTGATCATCCGCGTGGTCTGTGGCGGACGTCTTCGCTGGATGCGTTCGCGGCGGGCAAGCCGATGTGGCGGACGCTGATCGACGTCGGCGCATTGGGTGCGAAGGAGGGCCGCAAGTGGGTGTTCAAGGGCGCATCCTGCCTCTCACCGGCGTATGTGAAGTGCATGGTCGGATTGTCGGACGGCGGCGGCGACGCGGTGGTCGAGCGCGAGTTCGACATTACCACCGGACAGTTCATCCAAGGCGGCTTCATGCTGGCAGAGGCCAAGTCCTCAGTAAGCTGGGCCGGACCGGACGCGCTATATGTCGGCACCGATTTCGGACCCGGCAGCATGACCGACTCGGGCTATGCGCGGATCGTCAAGCTGTGGAAGCGCGGCACGCCGCTCGCATCGGCCACGAAGGTCAGCGAGGGCATCCAGAGCGACGTATCGGTCGGCGTGCGTGTCGTTGTGGATGGTACGAGAGCCTGGCCGCTGCTGGTCCGTGGTGTCGATTTCTACCACCAGAAGCTCAGCCACATCGCCCCGGACGGCCGACTGGTCCCGACGCCGCTTCCCGATGACATCGAAGTCAACGACGTGCTCGATGGCCGCTTGATCGCAACCCTCAAGAGCGACTGGCAGGGGCACAAGGCAGGATCGCTGGTCGCTTATTCGATCGTCGATCTGTTGGCCGGCAAGACTCCTGCGATCGAGACGGTATTCGCGCCCAACCCGCACCAGGCGGTGGAGGAGGTATCCGCAAGCAAATCGGTGTTGTGGGTGAAGCTGCTCGACGATGTTTCGGGCAAGCTGATGACGCTGAAGCGCGCTTCCGGCGGGCAGTGGAGCGGGCAGAGTATCGCGCTGGCTGACAAGTCCACCGTGCATCTCAACGCAACCACGCCGGATCGTGATTTCGCCTTTGCAACGGTGGAGGGTATGCTGACTCCGCCGACGCTCTACCGAGTCACTCCTGCGACCGCGCCGACCGCGGTGCAGGCGCTGCCAGCCAAGTTCGATGCCTCGAACATGACAGTCGAGCAGCATTTCGCGACATCGGAGGACGGCACCAGGGTTCCGTACTTCCTCGTCCACCGCAAGGACCTGAAAGGCCCTGTGCCTGCCTATATGCATGCCTATGGTGGCTTCGAGGTTGCGCAGACGCCGACCTACCTGATCAACGAGCCTTATCGTTCCGGCCCGGCGGCGCTGTACTGGGTGGAGGAGGGCAATGCCTATGTTCTCGCCAACATCCGCGGCGGCAGCGAATACGGCCCTGCCTGGCACGATGCGGCGCTGCGCGAGAAGCGGCAGAACGCCTATGACGATCTCTACGCCGTCGCCGAGGATCTGGTGAAGACCGGCATAACCAGCAAGGGCCGCATCGCGATCTCCGGTCGTTCGAACGGCGGCCTGATGGCCTCGGTGGCGATGACGCAGCGGCCGGATCTGTTCGGCGCGGCGGTGATCGGATCGCCGCTGACCGACATGAAGCGCTTTTCGCACCTGCTCGCCGGGGCGTCATGGATGGGCGAATACGGCAACCCGGACGTGCCCGCCGATTGGGCGTTCATCTCGAAATACTCGCCCTATCAGAACCTCAAGGCAGGCGTGCACTACCTGACGCCGTTCATCTACACCTCGACGCGCGACGATCGCGTGCATCCGGGCCACGCGCGCAAGTTCGCGGCGCGCCTGGAGGACCTGCACGATCCGTTCTTCTACGACGAGGCGATCGAGGGCGGCCATGCCGCCGGCGTCGAGCCCAAGGAGGACGCTCTGCGCGCCGCCCTCGTAATGACCTACCTCAATCTCGAGCTGCCGCAGTCTCCGTCGGCGCCGTAGGGGCGGGAGCGGTTGGCGCTTCAACCTTCGCCGTCTCGACCGGCGCTGCTGCCGCGGCCGGCGTTGGGACCGGGGGAGTACCGGCGCCGCGATGAATGCGGATGCCGGGGAAAGCGGCGCTGCCGGTGCGGATCGTCACGCCATAGCTTGTCGATGTGGTGCCGGTAGCGACCGCCACTGACTCGGCGCCGGTGTCGGCGCCATCGGAGGCGGTTGCAGCCACGGCGGCGGGCGGCTCGCCACCACCACGGTGGACCATCACGCCAGCCGACTCGGTGGTGCCGTAGCGCACCAGCACCTGCTTGGCATCGTCCCAGCCGTCCTGCCCGGCGCCGTTGGGCTCGATACCCGCGTAGCGCTGGCGAAACTCGAAATCATTGTCGAGGCTGGTGCTCCAGCGATAGAAGATGTGGGCGCCAATGGTGGTGACCGGGGTCAGGCTGTTCTCCCAGAACGGATGCACCGCCGTGGTGTGATAGTACATCGCCGAACCGACGGGCGCATAGACGTCGCCGGCGAGCGCGGTTTGCGCGATCTGACGCGCTTCGGCCCAGGCGCCTGGCTCGCGCGGGCGCAGCAGCGATCCATCGCAGGTGAAGCTGAACTGGCAACCGGTCGCGCGGTACGATCCCTGGTAGACGACGCCGCAGACGCTGCCCGGGAAAGCCGGATTGCGGACGCGGTTGAGCACCACTTGGGCGACGGCGCGCTGGCCGTCCTCGGTCTGCGAACGGGCTTCGTAGTAGACCGCGGCGGTGAGGCAATCGAGCGCGCGGCTGGAGTCGGTGGCACTCTGTGCGGCGTTCACGAAGGCAGGTGCCGCCTGTTGGATCAGCGGCGCGTCCGGCAGGGGAGGTGGCGGCAACGGCATCTCGGGCATCTGCGCCAGGATCGTGCCGGGGGCGATGCCGAAGCGTGGCGCTGTCGGTCGCGGTGCTTGCGCGATTGTCTTGGGTGCGCCGGCGAACGACTGCGGCGGCACGCACGACGCCGCTGCGATCAGCATGGTCAGTCCCAGCGATGAGCGTCGGTACATGGCGCAGCCCGAATGGAGTCTCGAAGGCTCCGCTCTATGCGCAAGGTCTTGTGATGCCGTTAACGGTGCCGGATGAGGGGATCGAACCCCCGACCTTCGGTTTACAAAACCGCTGCACTACCGCTGTGCTAATCCGGCGCCGTGCGCGCTCTTAGCGTCATGAGACGCCGAAGGTCCAGCCTTCGGTGCGGGCGATGTCCGGCGTCAGCGCGGGCGGGTGCCAGAGCCGCTCGTCGCTCGCCACATGACGCAGCCAGGCGGCGCCGAGCAGCGCGTCGGTGCGATGGTCATCATAGCGGGCGAGGCGAGAGTGCGGAGGACTTCCGAGGACTGCGAGCGCCTCATCGAGCGTATCCCCGTCACGCATCTTGCTGCGACCTCTCGCGACACCGGCAGCGCGCGCCGCGATGGTCGTATAGACCTCGACAATGCACGGCCCACATTCGGGAAGCGGGTCGAAAGGCCAGAAACTGGTACGCCCGTCCAGCCGATGGAGCAGCCGCATGCCCGCCAAGCTTGCCTTACCGACCTGTGCTGCGCCGACGAGGTTGAAGCTGGACGTCGGCATGAACCCCGCCGCCTTCGTAGCTTGCTCGGTGACGCGCAGACGCCCGCTGCTGCCCTTGAACAGGTCGCCGGTCCTGCCGCCATGGCGCCGAAAATGGCGGGCGAGTTCGTCGTGATCGACAAGACGTGAGACGCCGAAATGAGGTTCGTCCGCTAACTTATCGATCAGCGACCACAATGCACGCGCGTCGGGCGGGCTGTCGCACCAGTTGGGGAAGAAGGCGCCGGCGTCGGCGAACGGCAAAGATGCGGAGAAGTCGAAGCCGATGAATATGTCACGCTGACGGAGCAGCCAGCCAAGGACCGCCTCGCGCGACCAGCAGCGCGCAGGTGGCTGGACTAAGGCCGGCGGACCTTCCATCTCGCAGACCGCGACGGCGATGCCCGGCTGGAACGCGCCTGCGGCGCCTGACCAGTCGATGCAGGCGAAGCGCTCGAAACGGCGCATCACTTCTCTTCGCGCGCCCGTTCCCGCCGCAACTCGTCCCAATAGGCCAGCCGCTCCTGGATCTTCGCCTCGAAGCCTCGTGCGACGGGTTCGTAGAAGGTCTGGGGAGCCATCTCCTCAGGCCAGTAATTGTCGCCTGAGAAGCCGTCTTCGGTGTCGGGATCGTAACTGTACCCGGCGCCGTAGCCGACCTGCTTCATCAGCTTGGTCGGCGCGTTCAGGATGTTCTTGGGCGGCATCAGCGAACCCGTTTCTCCCGCCGATCGTGTCGCCGCCTTGAAGGCCTTGTACCCTGCGTTCGATTTCGGCGCAGTCGCGAGGTAGAGGCAGGCTTGCGCCAGCGCCAGTTCGCCCTCAGGCGAGCCAAGAAAGTCGTAGGCGTCCTTAGCAGCGATGCACTGGACCAGTGCCTGCGGATCGGCGAGCCCGATGTCCTCGACCGCCATGCGGACCAGCCGGCGCGCGAGGAACAGCGGCTGCTCGCCACCTTCCAGCATCCGCGCGAAATAGTAGAGCGCCGCCTGCGGATCGGAACCGCGCACCGCTTTATGTAGCGCCGAGATGAGGTTGTAGTGGCCCTCGCGGTCCTTGTCGTACACTGCCATCCGCCGGTGGAGCAGAGCTGCCAGGGCGGCGGGATCGAGGGGCGCCTCCAGATCGATCGCGAACAGCGTCTCGGCCTGGTTAAGCAGGAAGCGGCCGTCGCCATCGGCGGACGCAATTAGGGCGTCGCGTGCATCCGCAGTGATCGGCAGCGGACGATCCTCGATCTGCTCAGCGCGGTTCAGCAGTTCGCCGAGCGAACCCGAGCCAAGGCGGTTGAGGATCAGCACCTGGCTGCGTGAAAGCAGCGCAGCGTTCAATTCGAAGCTCGGGTTCTCGGTCGTCGCGCCGACGAGGATTACAGTGCCGTCCTCGACATACGGCAAAAAGCCGTCCTGCTGGGCGCGATTGAAGCGGTGGATCTCGTCGACGAAGAGCAAGGTGCGGGTGCCGGTGCGGGCGAGTTCACGGGCTTCGGCAAAAACCTTCTTGAGCTCGGCGACGCCCGAGAACACCGCGGAGATGGCGACGAAGCGCAGCTCGACCACATCGGCGAGGAGCCGCGCGATCGTCGTCTTGCCGGTGCCTGGCGGCCCCCACAGGATCATCGAGGAGAGCCGGCCTGCTGCCACCATGCGGCCAATCGCACCCTCCGGGCCGGTGAGATGCTCCTGCCCGACTACATCGCCGAGTGTGCGGGGTCGCAGCCGGTCGGCAAGCGGTGCAGCTTCGGTGGGGACAGCGGCAGGCGGAGGGTCGGAGGCGAAGAGATCGGCCATGCAGACGATATAGGCGATCGCTCGTCCTGCGTCAGCGTACAAGTCAGCGCTTGCATCTTGGTGTATCTAAGATATATCTAAGACCGACTCAAAGGAGATCAGAGTTATCATGCGATTTGAACATCATCATCGCGGCCGGCACGGCCGCAACACCAGCGATCACGGTGAACATGCCGTGTGGCGTGCGATGCGCGGCGGGTTCGGAGGACGCGAAGGTTTTCGCGGCCGCGATGGCTTCGTGCATTTTGCCGAGACGTTTGCCGAGCGCGGCGGCCGGGGTGGCGGACGCCGCCGGCTGTTCGACGGGGGCGAGCTTCGCCTCGTCCTGCTCCGCCTGATCGGCGATCAGCCGCGCCACGGTTATGACCTGATCCGTGCGATCGAGGAGCGCACCGGTGGCGCCTATGCGCCGAGCCCCGGCGTCGTCTACCCGACGATCACATTGCTCACAGACATGGGCCATATCGAGGAACAGGTGCCCGAAGGCGGCGGGGGCAACCGCAAACTGTTTGCGGCCACCGCCGAAGGGCAGGCCGTGCTCGCCGAAAAGGCCGAGGAGATCGCGCAACTCATGGCGCGCCTCGATGCTCTGGGCCAAGCGCGCGAGCGCACCGACAATGTCTCGATCCGCCGGGCGATGCACAATCTGAAGGCGGTGCTGATGCACAAGCTTCACGATGCCGACGTCGAGACCATCCAGTCGGCCGTGGCGCTCATCGACGAGGCCGCCGGCAAGATCGAACGGCTGGCATGAGCCAAAGCACCACTGCGACCATCGCTACGGCGCACGCCAGCCGCTACCTCCAGCAATTGGCCAAGCACTGGTCTCACAAGCTGGAGGTCGAGTTCACTCCGACCCACGCCACGATCCGCTTCCCGAGCGGGGCCGTAGCGACGTTGGAGGCCGACGAGGCAAGACTGACCTCGACGATCGAAGCGCCTGATGCGGAGACGTGCGATCGGGTGAAGACGGTGCTCGCCGAGCATCTCGATCGCTTCGCTTTCCGCGAGGCGCCGCTGCCCTTCGCGTGGAGCTAGCGGTCAGGAGCGTCGCCGCGCAGGCTGTCACACCCTCCGGCTGCCGAGCCACGGCACGCGCTGCATAGGCGGAGCGCCGACGATCCCGCGCTCGCGCTGACGTTCGATGCGCAGATACTGGTCGACCAGCGACTGGTTGACCTTGTCCCACTCATAGGCGCGGCTGGCGATGCGGCCAGCGTGGCCAGCCGCTTGCCGCGCACCGTCGTCCTGAACGTAGCGGGCAAGCGCATCGGCGAAGACGTGGATCGCGCCCGGGCGGACAAGCGCGCCGGTCAGGCCGGGCTCGACGAGGCTTCGGCTGCCGGTTGCGTCCGAGGCGACGACGGGGATGCCTGCCGCCATAGCCTCGAGCGTGACGTTGCCGAAGGTCTCGGTGACCGATGGGTTGAACAGCACGTCCATCGATGCGGCGGCGCGGCCGAGATCGCGTCCACCCTGGAAACCGGCGAACACCGCATCTTCCGGCAGCCGCTTCTCGAACCAATCGCGCGCCGGCCCGTCGCCAACGATCAGGATACGATGCCTCACGCCGCGCCGCAGCAGCTGGTCGACCGCATCGGCAAAGACGTCGAGGCCCTTCTCCATCACCAAGCGCCCGATGAAGCCGATCGCCACCTCATCGTCGGCGATGCCGAGGCTGCGACGCCAGGCGAGATCGCGCCGCTCGGGCGAGAAGATGTCGCGTTCGACGCCGCGAGACCAGATGCCGACATCGAAGTTCATCCGCTGTTCGCGCAGCACCTGTGCCATCGATTCCGATGGCGCAAAGATCGCATCGCAACGGCGATAGAAGCGGCGCAGCCCCGCCAGCAGCAGCGGCTCGGTAAAGGCGAAGCCGTAATAACGCGGGTATGTCTCAAAGCGGGTGTGGACCGAGGCCACGACTGGCATCCGGTTCTTGCGCGCGTGGCGTACCGCGGCGTGCCCCAGCACCTCGGGGCTCGCGACATGGATGATGTTGGGCGCGAAGCGATGGATGTCCTTCTTGATCCCGGGCGTCAGCAGGATCGGCGCACGATATTCGGCACGGCCGGGCAGCGGTATCGCCGGCACACCGACCAGATCGCCGACATGATCGAACGCCGGGTGCCGAACCTTGGGCGAATAGATGCGCACCGCCGCGCCCTTGCGCAGAAGGTATTCGACCAGCCGGTTGAGTGCCTGATTGGCGCCGTCGCGCACATAATTGTAGTTGCCGCTGAACAGCGCCACGCGAAGGTCGGTCACGTCCATCGTCGGCTCATAGGCGGCTCAGGCGGTCAGGTGAAGAGGCTGGCGATCAACCACAGGTTCGCCGCCGAAATGATCGCGAACAATGTCCAGCCGCCGAAACGAATGACCGGCCCGGCGGCGAGGTCACCCATCATCCGCGGATCGCTCGCCGCGCGAATGAGCGGCCAGATTGCGAACGGCAATTGCAGCGACAGGACGATCTGGCTCAGCACCAGCATCGGCCCGACGCCATGATCCCCGAACAACATTACGCCCAGCATTGCCGGCACGATCGCCAGGATGCGGGTGATTACCCGCCGCTGCCAGAACGGGATCTTAAGGTCGAGAAATCCTTCCAGCACCACTTGGCCTGCGATCGTGCCAGTGAAGGTGCTGCTCTGGCCGGAGGCGAAGAGCGCGATGCCGAAGAACAGCGCCGCGGTCTTGGCGCCGGTGATCGGATCGAGCAGGCGATAGGCCTGATCGATCTCGGTAACATGCTGATGACCAGTGGCGTGGAAGGCGCCTGCTGCCAGCGCTAGGATCGCAGCGTTGACCAACATGGCGAGCAGCAGCGAAACGGCCGAATCCCAGTTGGCGATCCTGATCGCCTTGCGCTTGGCATCGGGCTCGTCTGCTACATCGCGGGTCTGCACGATGCTGGAGTGGAGGTACAGATTGTGCGGCATCACGGTAGCGCCGATAATGCCGATCGCAACGGCGAGCGCGCCGGGCTGAAGCAGGCGCTGTAGATCGGGCACCAAGCCTGCCGTAAGCGCGTGCGGATCGGGCGGGACGATGATCAGTTCGAACAGAAAGCAGAGCACGATCGTCGCGACCAGGCCGGCAACGATCGCTTCGATCTTGCGAAAGCCGCGTCCCTTCAGACCAACGACCAGCAGCATGTCGAAGGCGGTCAGCAAGATGCCTGCCCACATCGGCAAGCCGAGCAGCAGCTTGATGGCAAGCGCGCCGCCGAGCACCTCGGCTATGTCGCAGGCGAGGATGGCAATCTCGGCCATGACCCAGAGCGCCAAATTGGGGCCGCGCCGGTAGCGGCGTCGACAGGCCTGCGCGAGATCGAGGCCGGACGCGATGCCGAGCCGCAACGCCAGCGACTGCAGGACGGTCGCCGCGAGGCTGGCGGCGACCACGACGAACAGCAGATCAAAGCCGAAGCCCGATCCGGCTGCAATGTCGGTCGCCCAATTGCCCGGATCCATATAGCCGACGGCGATGAGGAGGCCCGGGCCAATGAAGCGCACGGCATTGTGCGGTCGCCTGGCGCCCGCCGCTACGCTCATGCCGTCTTCCATCAAGGATGGCGCAGCAGTTCCATTCGGCAAGTTCAGATCAAGCGCATCGGCCATGGGCGCCGTATGACGCCGTGTGCCAGCCGCCTCAATCGGCTTCTACGATCTCGATAGGGTCGGCATCAATAGAAGCGGCGGCCGGCTTTTCGCGCGCGGCGCGCAACGTGTCCGAATGTTCGACGCGATCGGCGAGCACGGTCCAGGCTTGTGCCGCACGGCGATGGCGATCGCGGACATTGTCCAGCGACGCGGCATCGGCGGACGTGGTCTCGCGGGCAGCCTGCTCGCGGTAGAAGGGGAGAATGGACATCGATCGCTCCCGGGATCCGGAGGAAGAGTGGGCGGGCGCCGGGTGGCGCCCGCCCGTCAATCAGCCTTAGGCTGACTGGAGGTTGACGGCCGAGGTCTTACCACGACGATCGGTCTCAAGCTCGTAGGATACGCGCTGGTCCTTATCGAGGGTGCGCATGCCGGCGCGCTCGACAGCCGAGATATGCACGAAGGCATCGCCGCCGCCACCCTCGGGCGCGATGAAGCCATAGCCCTTGTCGGCATTGAAGAATTTTACGGTTCCGGTGATCATATGGGTATCCTTTGCCCATTGTGTGTCGGGCATGCACCAGCGTGGAGCATCCCGGCCTCGTGAAGCAAGTAAGGGACAAAGGGATAGCCGAAACGGCCCGATATCCGTCGCAGGCGACGTCAGCAAAAGTGGCGTAGCACATGTGGCGCACGATTGCACGAAAATGCGATGTGATCCCCGATATCCGCTGCCATCGACCGAAGGTTTGCCAAAAACTCGCGATCCGCGCCTGATCTTGGTGGAAGCCAGGCCTTGCCCATCCTTCAGCCGCTCAAAAGGCCTTGATTTCGCGCTTCTCAGCACTTGGCACGGGCGATGCAAAGCTTGGGATACAGGCCAGATGGTCTGCATATCGACCCAGGTTCAGGAGACACATCATGACCAACATCATCGCCCGCCGCTCGGCTCTTGCTTTCGCCGCTGCCTCGCTCGTCCTCGGCGCGTCCGCTCCGGCCTTCGCGCTCACCCCCTCGGGCTATGCTGCCGACGGTGGCGTGGTGACCTTCGACGGCAAGTCGGGCAACTTCTGCGTCACGGACGATGTCGTCGGATCGCGCATCGCCAAGACCACCTGCCAGAGCCAGGGTGCCTGGGCTGCCGAAGGTCTCAACATCTCGCGCAAGTGAGAGCCGGAGGCTCTTCGATCGGGCAACAAAAACCCCTCCCGCGAACGATCGCGAGAGGGGTTTTGTCTGCGCCGAGCGCTCCGAAAGGAGGCGATCAGCTGTTCAGGTAGTCGCCGGCATCGGCATCGGTGCCGTGGCCTGACATGGCCACTTCGCCGAGCGGATCGCCACCCGTACCGGTGGCCTCACGCGCCGGGCGCTTGAGCTCGGCGTCATGCTCCTCCTTGGCGCTGTTCGGTGCGGCGATCGCCGCCTCGAACGAACGCTGCTGCGCACGCAGCGCCGCATCGCGGGACGAAGCCGCCACGCGCAGGCGGTGCATGCCGGCGCCGGTGCCTGCCGGGATAAGCCGGCCGACGATGACGTTCTCCTTGAGACCGTTCAGGTGATCGATCTTGCCCTGCACTGAGGCCTCGGTGAGGACGCGCGTGGTCTCCTGGAACGACGCCGCCGAGATGAAGCTGCGGGTCTGCAGCGACGCCTTGGTGATGCCCAGCAGGATCGGCTTGGCCTCGGCCGGACGCTGACCGTCGGCGATCATCTTCTTGTTGACCGCCTCCATGTCCTCCTTCTCGACCTGCTCGCCGGCCAAGAAGGTGGTGTCGCCCGCATCGGTGATCTCGACCTTCAGCAGCATCTGGCGAACGATCGTCTCGATGTGCTTGTCGTTGATCTTCACGCCCT
>CAXTBZ010000025.1:13951-29172 GCA_964242855.1 uncultured Sphingomonadaceae bacterium | reverse complement strand
TGGGGCCCAGCAAGCGAGATCTGGCGAGACGTTGAAGCGTCTCTGTCCACAAAGTCGCGGCGCCGGTTTGTGAATGCCGCGGTACTGCGCCCTTTCTGAAGACTAGCTTCGCAGAGCGGGAGAATGTTTCCGCTTTTCGGACTGGGTGGTGCTGCCGGTGAGGATTGAACTCACGACCTCAGCCTTACCAAGGATGCGCTCTACCACTGAGCTACGGCAGCACGGCCCGCGTCGCGGCCCTGTCGGGCAGCGAGGCCGGCGCTATGGAGACTGGCGGCGGCGGCGTCAAGGCGACTTGCGCGTTCGGCGCGGATCGGACTAGGCCTACGCCATGACCGATCCCACCGAGCGCGAGAAGCGCCTGGCCGAGGCGCTCCGCCAGAACCTCCGGCGCCGGAAGGAACAGGCGCGCGAGAAGGACGAGGCGGCGGCGAAGCCCGAGGACTAGAGCGGCGCTGTCGCCGGCTCCAGCCAGCGACGGACATCCTCCGGCACCAGCGGGCCGATCTCCGCGCGCACGCGAACATGATAGGCGTTGAACCAGTCGCGCTCGCCCGGTGACAGCATCGTTACGTCGACCAGCCGCCGATCGATCGGCGCCAGCGTCAATGTCCGAAAACCCAGCAGCGGCTTCTCGGCGCCGTCCACCACGCGCTCCTCGACCAGCACCAGGTTCTCGATACGAATGCCGTAGCTGCCGGTCTTGTAGTAGCCGGGCTCGTTGGAGATGATCATGCCGGCGCGCAGCGGCTCGTCGCCACCTGCCTGCCCGCCCGACGGCGCCGCGATGCGCTGCGGCCCCTCGTGGACAGCCAGATAGCTGCCGACGCCGTGGCCGGTGCCGTGCGCATAATCGAGCCCGGCTTCCCACAGATATTGCCTGGCGAGGATATCGAGCTGACCACCCCGCGTGCCGGCCGGAAACACCGCGCGGGCGAGCGCGATGTGGCCCTTGAGCACGCGGGTGAAGCGATCCCTCATCTCGGCAGTCGGTTCGCCGATCGGCACGGTGCGGGTGATATCGGTGGTGCCGTCGGCATATTGCCCGCCCGAATCGACGAGATACAGCGAGTCCGGTTCGATCGGGAGCACCGTCTTTTCGGATACGCGGTAATGGACCACCGCACCGTTCGGGCCGGAGCCCGAAATTGTATCGAACGACAGATCCTTGAGCGCGCTTGTCTCGGCGCGGAAGCTTTCCAGTTTCGCTGCTGCCGTGAGTTCGTCCTGCCCGCCTTGCGCCGCGACCGTATCCACCCAGTGAAGGAAACGGGTCACGGCCGCGCCATCGCGGATGTGGGCGGCGGTGGACCCTGCGATCTCGACCGCGTTCTTGATCGCCTTAGGCAGCACGACCGGATCGCGGGCCTCGCCGATTGTTGCACCGGCGGCGTTCAGCCGATCAAAAATCGCGGCGACGGCACGGTCCGGATCGACCTTCACGGTCTTTCCGGCGAGACCATCGAGCGCGACGGCCAGCGCGCCTCGCGGCTGGATGCGCACGGCGTTGCCGAGATGGGCGGCCACCGTCTCGTCGATCTTGTCGGGATCGACGAACAAATCGGCAGTGGAATCCGCATGGACCAGCGCATAGGCGAGCGCGACAGGTGTGCGGCTGACATCCTGGCCACGCACGTTGAAGGTCCAGGCAATGGAGTCGAGTGCCGAGAGCACCACTGCATCGGCACCTTTGCTCGTCAGCCAGTCGGCAATGTCCTGGCGCTTGGCGGCCGCCGATTGTCCGGCAAGCGCATCGGGCTGTACGACGAGGCGCGCATCGGAAGGCAGCGGCCGATCGGCCCAGACCGCATCGATCGGGTTGGTGTCGACCGCAACCAGTTCGGCGCCGCGCGCGGCGAGCGCCTTCTTCGCGGCATCCACCCAACCCTTGGTGTGCAGCCAGGGATCATAGCCGATGCGGCCGCCCGATGGCGCATGCGCCTTGAGCCATGCCGCCACCGAGGTATCCGGCACCGACTGGTAGCTCCAGTGATCGGCCGAGACCTGCTCGCGCACCTGCAGCGTGTACCGCCCGTCGATGAAGATCGCGGCCTCCTCCGGCAGCACGACGGCGGTCCCGGCAGAGCCCTCGAAGCCCGTCAGCCAGGCGAGCCGCTGGGCGTAGGCGCCGACATATTCGGACATATGCTCGTCGGTAAGCGGCACGACGAAGCCATCGAGGCGCCGGCGGGAAAGTTCGTCGCGAAGCGCGGCGAGGCGGTCTGCATAGCTGGACATGGCACCGTGTTAGCCTTGTTCGCTGCGGCGGTGAAGGCGGCTGTTCGCAGACGACGCGCTCAGATCGCCGCCGCCTCCAGATTGACGTGTCCGCTCGGCAGGTCGCCCGGCCCTGCCCGCTCATGCTCGGCGAAGGCCTGGTGGATGACGCTGCCCGGCGGCACGCTTTCGGTCAGCCAGACATTGCCGCCGATGATCGCCCCGCGTCCGATCGTGACGCGCCCCAGGATGGTGGCGCCGGAATAGACGACGACGTCGTCCTCGACGATCGGGTGACGCGCCAGACCCTTGGTGAGGGCGCCGTCGCCATCGGTGGGGAAGCTGCGCGCGCCGAGTGTCACGGCCTGATAGAGGCGGACGCGATCTCCGATGATCGCGGTCTCGCCGATCACCACGCCGCTGCCGTGATCGATGAAGAAATTGGCGCCGATGCGCGCGCCGGGATGGATGTCGATCCCCGTCTCGCCATGTGCGACCTCGGCGATGATCCGGGCGACCAGCGGCGCGCCAAGCTCGTAGAGCCGATGCGCGAGGCGATGATGGATGATCGCCAAGACGCCGGGGTAGCAGAGCAAGACCTCATCCACGCTGCGCGCGGCGGGATCGCCGGCATAGGCCGCCTCGACATCGCGATCGAGCAACCGGCGCAGGCCGGGCAATGCGGCTGCGAACCCGCTGATGATGCGCGCCGCCTGGCGCTCGTTGTCCTCGGACGAGAGTGTCGGGCTGGCATAGCCGAGTTCCAGCCGGATCTGCCCGTACAGCCGGCTGAGCGCCGTCTGAAGCGTCTCGGCGACGAACGCCTGCTCGTTGTGTGCCCGCACGAAGCTCGGCCCCAGGCGCAGCGGGAACAGCGCGCCGCACAGAGCCGCGATGATCTTCTGCAGGCGATACCGTGACGGGAACCCGGCCTCGCCCAACTCGGCATGGTGACGATGCACGGCGCGCCAATCCTCACGCGCCTGGCGCAGATCATGGGCAAGCGCATCGATGTCCCAATATTGCCCGTCGACAAGCCTGATCTCATCCTCGTCCGACATAAGCTTCCCCTGACTTCATCCGTGCGCCTCGGCGCCAAGCAGCGTGAAGAACGCGCGGCTTGCCGCATTCGTCTCGGCATCCCACTCCGGATGCCACTGGACGCCAAGTACGCGGCCGCCGGAAGGGCGCGCCGAAAAGGCCTCGATCAGCCCGTCGTCCGATGACACCGCCTCGATCGCGAGGCCTGAACCGAGCCGGGCGATACCCTGCTCGTGGACCGAATTGACCCGGTGCCGGCCGGCTCCCATGGCGAAGGCGAGCAGGCCGCCGTCTGCGACATCGACCTCATGAAAGTGATCGAACAGGGCATCGGGATGGGTATCGATCCATCCGCGGTGATGACCCCTCGTACCCACGTCGTCCCGCAAGGTGCCGCCGAAGAGGACGTTCAGTTCCTGCAGACCCCGGCAAATGCCGAAAACGGGGCGCCCCCGCTCGACCATCCGCGACGCGAGGTCGAGCGCAACCTCGTCACGATCGGGATCCAGCGACGGCCGGACCACGGTACGCCTGCTGCCGTATCGCGCAGGCGAGACGTTGGAGGAGGCGCCGGTGAGGAGCAGGCCGTCGAGCCGACCGGCAAAGGTGACGGCGTCGATCGCTTCGGGGATCGCCGGGATGAGCAGCACCGCCACGTCGGCGAAGCGGGCGAGCGGCTGGACGAAGCGGCTGGCCACCGCCTGCATCGGCCGGTCGTCGAGCAGCCGGTTGCAGCACATGATCCCGATCAGCGGTCGCGCCTTTTGTGGCGAACTCATGATGGCCGATCCCGGCCGTGGCCCGAGCGAGGAACCGGTTGGTCGCGGCCGAAGGTGTGGCTTGGCGCGATCGGCTCGTTGCGGATGAGGCTGCGCAACAGGCGCTGCCCGTCGGTCCAGTCGCCGAGCCGGGACTCGGCGTTCAGATGACCCTGCCGGCCGAAGTCGATCAGCACGCTACCCCAGGATGCCGCCAGGCGGGCGGATCGATCGAAGGTGGAATAGCGATCGTCGCGGCTGGCAGCCAAGATGGACCGGAACGGCAGCCGCGCCGTCGGTGTGGGTGCGAACGGCAGGAGTGCAGGCAACGCGTCGGCACGATCAACATCGGGCGGGGCGACCAGCAGCGCGCCGCGCACCTTCTCCAGCCGCGCGCTCGATGCTTCCGCGGCCCACCAGGCGACCGCGTGGCAGCCGAGGCTGTGTGCCACGAGAACCACCGATCCCCGCGAGCGCGCGACCGCACGGTCGAGCCGGGACAGCCACACCGCGCGGTTCGGCTCGGCCCACTGCCCAAGCTCCACCCGATCGCAATCGTCGCGGCAAACGAGCCAGCGAGACTGCCAGTGATCGGGGCCGCTGTCATGAAGCCCCGGGATGATCAGGCATCGTGCCATGGATGTCGGTCCTCACTAATCACCCGCACCGCTGGGCGTGCCGGCAGCTAACGACGGATCGCCGGCATCGGCAAAGAAGGATTCCTACTGCACGGATAGGGAATTGCTTCGCGCGAGGGACGCAAGGCCTCCGCTCAGTGGAAGTCGTGGGACTTCACGCGGATGACATCGCCTGCCCCGGAGACCGCATCGAACGACGGATAGTAGCCGTCGTGTGACTTTGGCCACTTGAACTCGCGGGGATCGGGGCCGCCGCTGTGCGTCGCGCCGTCGCCTGGTCCGGGCCGGTGCGGGAACGCCATGTTACCGATGCCGCGCAGCAGCTCGGTATAGTCGATCACCTGATCGATGATGATGTGGGTGACGATGCCCTCCTTCTGGAGCCGCCCCCGCATACCGACCATCGCGGACGACAGCACGATGCGGCGCTGCGCCTCGAGCCGATCCGGCCACAGGATGCCGTTGGCGATGCCGGTCTCGTCCTCGATCGTCATGAAAAGGATGCCCTTGGCGCTGCCGGGCTTCTGGCGGACGAGGATGACGCCTGCCACCTCGACCTGGCGGCCGTCCTTGATGTGTTCGAGATCGGCGGCGGCGACGATCCCGCGCCGGCGGAGCTCATCGCGCAGGAAGCTCAGCGGATGCGCGCGCAGCGACAGCTGGATCGCGCGATAATCCTCCACCACCTCGCGGCCTTCGGTGAGCGGGCGCAGCGTCACCATCGGCTCGATCCCCTCCGCGCATGCAACCCCCTCGCGTGCATCGGCGGCCGCGAACAAGGGGAGCGGCGCCTCGCCAAGTCCGCGTACCTTCCACAGCGATTGCCGGCGATCGTGCGCCAAAGCGTGGAAGGCATCGGCATCGGCCAGCTTCTCGATGGCGGCGCGTGGCACGCCCGATCGGCGCCAGACCTCCTCGATGCTCCCGAACGCCCCCTCGCCCCGCGCGCCGACGATCGCGGCGGCATGTTTGTTGGCAAGGCCGCGGGCCATGCGCAGGCCGAGGCGCACCGCGAACCATTTCCCCCCGGTAGTCTCGAGCGTGCAGTCCCAGCGGCTGGCGTTGATGCACGGCGGCAGCACCTCGACGCCGTGCGCGCGCGCATCGCGGACGATCTGGGCAGGCGCGTAGAAGCCCATCGGCTGGGCATTGAGCAGGGCCGCGCAAAACACGTCAGAATGGTGGCACTTCATCCATGACGAGGCGTAGGCGATCTTGGCGAACGACGCGGCGTGGCTTTCGGGGAAGCCGTAGCTGCCGAAGCCCTCGATCTGCTTGAAGGTGCGCTCGGCGAAATCGCGTGGATAGCCGCGCGAGACCATGCCCTCCACCAGCTTGTCGTAGAAGTGGCTGACCCCACCGGTGAACTTGAAGGTCGCCATCGCACGGCGCAGCCCGTCCGCCTCGGCTGGCGTGAAGCCCGCGCCCACGATCGCCACCTTCATCGCCTGTTCCTGGAACAGCGGCACGCCTAGCGTCTTCTCGAGCACGGCGCGCAGCTCGGGACGCGGGTATACCGGGTCCTCCAGCCCTTCCCGGCGGCGCAGATAGGGGTGCACCATGTCGCCCTGGATCGGGCCGGGCCGCACGATCGCCACCTCGATCACGAGATCGTAGAACTTCGTGGGCTTCATTCGCGGCAGCATGCTCATTTGGGCGCGGCTCTCGATCTGGAAAACGCCGAGCGTATCGGCGCGGCGGATCATCTCGAAGGTGGCACGATCGTCGACCTGCAGCGTGGGCGAGGCCATATCCATGGCGATCCCCTTGCGTTCGGCGAGCAGATCGAAGGCACGCCGCATGCAGCCGAGCATGCCCAGGCCCAGCACATCGACCTTCATGAACTTCAGCGCGTCGATATCGTCCTTGTCCCACTCGATCACCTGCCGATCGGGCATCGCCGCCGGCTCGATCGGGACCAGATCGTCGAGCCGCTGGCTGGTCAGCACGAAGCCGCCGGGATGCTGCGACAGGTGTCGCGGCGTGCCGATCAGCTGGCGTGCGAGATCGAGCGTCAGCGCTAGGCGCTCGTCGTTCATGTCGAGATTGAGCTGGCTCACCTCCTTCTCGCCGACACCCTCTTCGGACCAGCCCCAGACGAGGCCGGCGAGCGACGCTGTCATGTCCTCGGGCAGGCCCAGCGCCTTGCCGACCTCGCGCACCGCGCCGCGCGATCGGAAGCGCGAGACGACCGCAGTCAGCGCGGCATGATCGCGGCCGTAGCTGTTCAGGATCCACTGGATCACCTCCTCGCGCCGCTCATGCTCGAAATCCACGTCGATATCGGGCGGCTCCTTGCGCTCGCCCGAGACGAAGCGCTCGAACAGCAGCTCATGCTTGATCGGATCGATCGAGGTGATGCCGAGCACGAAGCAGACGCAGCTGTTCGCCGCCGATCCGCGGCCCTGGCACAGGATGTTGAGCTCGCGCGCCTTGGCGACGATGCTGTTCACGGTGAGGAAGTAGGGTGCATATTCGAGTCCATCGATCAGCCGCATTTCGTGCGCGATCTGATCGGCATAGGCCTGCGGCACGCCATCGGGGAACATCGCCGCCGCAGCCTTGGCGGTGAGATCCTCGAGCAGCGCCTGCGGCGTCTGCCCGGGAGCCGCCTCCTGCGGGTACTGATAGCGCAGCTGGCCAAGATCGAACCTGCAGGCGCTGGCGATATCGGCGGTCGCGGCCAGCGCATCGGGATAGAGCTTGAACAGACGCTCCATCTCTTCGCCCGCCTTCAGGAAGCGATCGACGAACCGCTCGCGGCGGAAGCCCAGCAGATCGATCGTCGTCTTCTCGCGGATGCAGGTGACGACGTCCTGCAGCAGCCGGCGATCGGGCGCATGATAGAGGATGTCGCCGGTGACGACGGGGCGGACACCCACATCGAGCGCCTGACGATTGAGCCCATGCAGCCGGATCGCATCGTCGGGGCGGCGGCGGAGCGTCAGCGCCATATGCGCGCGATCGCTGAAGATAGCCGCCGTCTCGGCCAGCGCGGCGGCGTTTGCGGCATCGGGCAGATCGGGCAGCAGGATGCCGATCATGCCTTCTGCATGCGCGCGCACATCGGCCCAGTGGAGTTCGCACTGCCCCTTGCCACCTCGCGTCTTGCCGATCGACAGCATCCGCGTAAGCCTGGACCAGGCGGCGAGATCCTGCGGATAGACCAGCAGGCTCGTCCCGCAGGCGAGATCGAGCCGGCACCCGGGGATCAGTCGCACGCCCGTGGCCTTGGATGCCTCCCACGCGCGCACCATGCCGGCGACGCTGTTGCGATCGACCACGCCGAGCGCCGGCAGGCCGAGCACCGCCGCCGCCGAGAACAGCTCCTCGCACGACGAGACACCGCGCAGGAACGAGAAGTGGGTGGTCACCTGGAGTTCGACATAAGGCGATCCGCTCATCCGAACTGGCCCGCCATGTGCCAGCTCAGGTCCCCGGTGTTGGGATGCTCGCCGTCGCCGCGGCGGAACAGCCAGAAACGCTCGCCACGCTCATCCTCGACGCGGTAATAATCGCGTACCGAATAGGCTTCGGACGTGCGCTTCCACCATTCGCCGGTGATGCGCTCGGGCCCATCGGCGCGCACGACGACATGGGTGGTGCCGCGCCAGACGAAGCGCTTGGGCGGCTGATCGGGGAGCAGCGCGATGACCCCGTCGACCCGCTCGGGGCGGCGCAGCACGCGGACCGGGCGCGGCCAGATCGTCGGCCAGGGCACCGCCTGGTCCATCGGCCCGATGCGGACGACCGATCGTTCCGGCACGTCGCTTTCGATCGCGCTCGGCCGGTAGACCGCCTGCGCCCCCAGCCGGGTGACGATCTGATCGACCAACAGCGCCATGTCGGGCATGCAGCCGCCGAGATCGCCTTCGATCGCTTCTGCCCCAAGCGGCTCGGTCCGCAACGCGATCAGCCGCATCGCATCGATGCCGAAGCCCGGATCGATGCTCTCGATCTTCATCGCCAGCAGCCGGACCAAGTGGGTGATGTCACGCGTGCCCCGCGCCATGCCGACGGTGATCAGCTGCGGCACCCCGTCGACCCGATCGCAGGCGAGCCGCACGACACGCGCACCGAGCCCACGCGTCCGCAAGCCGTCGACCAGCGCGCGGGCCAAGTCGACGATCACGGTGGCGATCGCATCTGCGCTGGCGATCGGCTCGGCGAAGCGGAGCTGCGCCTGCGGCACCTCATAGGGAACCAGCGCATCGAACGGCTCGCGTGCGCGGCCGATCGCCTGATCGAGCCGTTCGAGCAGCGAGGCGCCCAGCCGCTTGGCAAGGGGGCCGCGCGGCATCGCCAGCAGATCACCGATATGGTCGATGCCCAAACGCCGCGCGGCATCGCACTGATGCGGATCGAGGCGCAGCGCGGAGACGGCGAGCGGCGCTATCGCATCGGCCTCGCCATGCAGGTCGACGATCGCTACCCGATCGCGCCCATGCCGCGCCATCGCATGGGCGGCGCCGATCGTGCCTGCCACCGCTATCCGCGCGTATAGCCCGATCCTGGCGCAGAAGCGGACGATCCTGCGCGCCATCTCCGCCTCGCCGCCATGAAGATGCGCGGCACCGGTGATATCGAGCAGCACGCCGTTGTCTCCATCGATCATCGCGGTCGGCGTCCAGCGGCGCACAGCAAACAAGGCGAGCCGATCGAGCAGCCTGCGATCGGCCTGCGGATCGGCATCGCGCACATCGAGATCGGCAACGAGCGCGCGGGCATGGGTCAATGCCATGCCGGGCGTCAGCCCGAGCGCGAGAGCGGCAGAATTGGACGCCGCGATGACCATCTTCTGTCGATCGAGCGTGGCGGTCACCAGCGGCGCCTGCGGGGCTTTGATAGCCGCTACGCGCCGAACGCCACGGCCACGGCCGCCGATCTCGTCGGGCTTCATCGCCTTGAAGGGATGATCGGCCGCTTCGGATCGCCGCCCGAGTTCGCGCGGGCTGGGGCGCTGGTGGGCGGGCATGGCCTCGATCCGCGCCTCGCGATCGCCCATTGCAGCGCCGGCACCGCTGGTCTGCGCCCAGCGCGCGCCGGGGCGCCACCCGCCGCCGCGTGGGCAGGAGCAGGCGAACTCGTCGTCGTCCGAAATCGGCGCGACGATGGCAGGTGTGGGCGCCCTGCCGGCGTCAGGCGGCCTGCCGGTCCGCGCGTCCAGCCGGCACAGCCGATCGGTCGCGAGGCTCGGCAGGAACAGCGAGGCGACCCTGCGCATCGCATGCCTCCAGCAGCCAGTGATGGGGATCGCCGCCACGCTGGCGGACGACGGCGACGTTCCAACAGGCGCGGCCGACACCGGCGACCGGCAACGGAACAGACGGCGCGCAGCCGATCCGCCAACGCGTCGCCGCCGCCGATCCGATCGCCAGCGGATCGGTGCTCGATCGCTTCCAGCGGCGCAGCAGCAGCGCGAGCGTGCCGCCCTCCTCCGCCGCCAGTTGCAGCCGCCGCGTTGCGGTCAGATCGGCGCGCGTCACCTCGCAGACGACCGCTGCCAGGCCGCCGTGGCGCAGCCCTTCCTCCATCACCGCAAGCGCATCCTCGTCACGCCGCGCGTCGACCTGGATCAGGCGGTCCGGCGTCAGTCCCGCCTGCGCAAGCCCCGGCGCGAAGAGATCGAGGCGGGAGAGCACCCACAACACGATCCCCTTTGCCCCCGATCGTGCGGCGATGCCGGCGGTGAACAGGGTCGCTGCCGCATCATCGCCGAGGCTGGTGGTCTCTCCCGCCACCTCGTGCAGCGCGTGTGCCGCAAGCCCGTCGCCGGCCAGCCCGGCATCCACTATATCGATGCCGAACGGCAGCCGCACGGCATGGGGCCGCGTTTCCGGCACGATCGCCCGCACCTCCGCACGCAAGGCATCGAGCCGCTCGGCGGATGGAAAGACAGACACAGACATAAGGACACGACTCGCTTGTTCTTCTTATGTTCCTATTCTGGAGGAGTTTCGTCAATGCCGGTCTGCGCGCAATCTGCGTTGATCGCCTCGTGGCGAGCAGCGGTCATGTCGCCAGCGGCGTCCGATAACGGAACACCACCGCCCGTAAGCCTCTGATTTGATTGGAGCGGGTAGCGGGAATCGAACCCGCGTCACAAGCTTGGAAGGCTAGTGCTCTACCATTGAGCTATACCCGCGTGCGGGGCTCAATGCCTTGCTCCCCCACTCGGGTCAACGATCGACTGATGGGCCGAAGCATCGGGGCGTTTGCGATTTGATAAGGTGATCGTGTCAGGTTGACGCTTGATCAACCATGCGTCTCAACCTGCCTCGGGGCCGCTTATCGGGCCGAAGCCTGAATCTGAAGATTCTGGCGGTGGCTACGTGCATCGCCTTGCTGTGCGGCGCGATCAACCTGCTCGGGCCGCTGGAGCTTGTCGCCGGCATCACCCGCGCCAAGCTGCGCAGCCATCCGCCGAGCGGCAAACTGGTGTTGGTGACAATCGACGATCACAGCCTCGCCGCGTTCGGCCCGCCACCCTGGCCGCGCGAACGCTATGGCGAGTTGATCCGTCGGCTGAAGGCGGCCGGCGCTAGCCGGGTCGGGATCGATGCGCTGGCTTCGGGACAGGACAGCCCCACCGGCGACGACAGCTTCGAAAAGGCGCTCGCCTCCGCCAAAGGCAGTGTCGTGCTGCCGGTGCACGTGTCCTCCGACCCCATGAGCGGCAGAAGCAGTGTCGAGTTGCCGCCCGCTCGCCTGCGCCGGCTGGCGGCGATCGGCAGCAACAACCTCATGCTGAACTGGGACGGCATGGTGCTGAGCTCACCGTACACGTTCGAGACGGCGGATCTCTCGATACCGTCAATGGCAAGCGCAATGACCGGGCGAACCGCCGCTACGGACAAAGGCGACTTTCCGATCGACTTCTCGATCGATCTGCACGCGCTTCCGATCATCAGCGCAGCAGACATCCTCAGCGATCGATGGAATGCCGCGAGCGTTGCCGGCAAGGATGTGCTGATCGGCGAAACGGTCAACACGCTGTTTTACGGCACACCCGGATACGGACAGCAGCCGGTGCTCTACGTCCATGCCGCCGCCATCGAAAGCCTGGGCGAGGGAACACCTGTAGACGCAGGCTGGCTGATACCCGTCGCGCTGGCGGCGGTATTTGGCGCGCTCTACCTTTTCCAGCGGCGTGTGATCGCCCGCAGGGTCGCGCTGGCGCTCGGCTTCCTCTTCGCCCTCACCGGCCCGCTCGAAGCCGAAATTCATCATATCTACGTTGGCACCATGCCGGCGATCGCCCTGCTTGCCAGCGCCTCGCTGATCCGGGTCTGGTTCAACGTGCGTCAGGCGATGCGTGACAAGGAACTGGTCAATGCGGTGTCCGGGCAGCCCAACCTCAATGCGCTGCGCTCCACCTCGGCGGTCCTCACCCCGACGGTGGTGGTCGCTCGCATCCTGAACTACGCGGAAGTCACCACATCGCTTCCCGGTGATTACGAGCGCGATCTGGTCGAGCAGATCATCAACCGGCTGTCGGTCGGGGCCGATGGCAGCACCATCTACCAGGCCGACGACGGTCTGTTCATCTGGCTGGTCGACACATCCAGCGATGAACAGGTCGGCGAGCAATTGATGGCGCTGCACGGGCTGTTCCGCAGCCCCGTCGTGGTCGCCGGCCGGCTGATCGACCTCTCGGTCACCTTCGGCCTCGATACCGATACCAAGCGCTCGCTCGTGCAACGCGTGTCGAGCGCGCTGGTCGCGGCCGATCGCGCCGCGACCGAGGGGCGCCGCTGGATGACCTATGATCCGGCCGAGCTTGAGGACGCGGAATGGAAGATGTCGCTGCTCGCACGCCTCGATCAGGCGGTCGAACGGGACGAGATCTGGGTTGCCTATCAGCCCAAGATCGAGCTCGCGACCGGGCGGATCATCGGTGCCGAGGCACTCGCGCGCTGGAGCCACCCGGAAAAAGGCGAGATCCCGCCAAGCCAGTTCATCCCCGCCGCCGAACGCAGCGGCCGAATCGAGAACCTGACCGCCCACATCCTCGATAGCGCGGTTGCCGCGACTGCGGCGATCCATCGCGCTGGGCATAACGATTTCAGCATCGCGGTGAACCTCTCGGCCCGGCTGCTCGACTCGCCCGATCTCCTGGCGATGGTCCGCGATACGCTGGCCCGCCACGATCTTGCGCCACAGCACCTCATTCTCGAGATCACCGAGACCACCGCGATGGCCAGCCAGGACGGCATCGTCGAGGCGCTCGAAACGCTGAGCGCCGGTGGAGTCCGGCTATCGATCGACGATTACGGTACCGGCTTCTCGACGCTCGATTACCTCAAGCGTATTCCGGCCGACGAGATCAAGATCGACCGGAGCTTCGTATCGATGCTGGAAAAGTCGCAGAGCGACCGAATCATGGTGCACTCGACGATCCAATTGGCTCACTCGCTGGGTCGTCGGGCCGTCGCCGAGGGAGTTGAGAACGCGGTTGTGCTTAACGAACTACGGCTCATGAACTGCGACTACGTGCAGGGCTACTTCACTGGAAAACCAATGAAACTTGCGCTGCTGATGGACACCTTGCCGAGCCAGGAGACCGTCGCCGCGGCGTGATGGTTACCGGCTTGTTAACTACGACGAGTAATGATAAAATCCTGTTGGCCGGTGCGCGTTTGCCGGTTGTTGAACAACGGGGATTTTATGACCAAGGCTTCAGTGACCGCGGGCGCGCAGTCCCGCTTCGATATCTGGCAGTACTTCTTCGGCAAGCCCGTCATCGTTTGATAGGTTGACCGAACCGACACGAAAGCCCCGCTCCGGCGGGGCTTTTTATTTGTTTCGCGTACTTACCCCTGCATACGTCGATGAGCGCATCAGCAGGTAGATCGGCAGCGCCGACGCCAGGAACGCCAGGCCGAGCAGCGCCGGCTCTCTCCCGGCGCCCCAGATAGCCCACACCGAATAGACAGCCGCGATGAGGGCGATGCCGGTCAATCGCATCGTCGGCATGATCTGCCCGTTCATCTGCAACCGAAGCGCGGCAAGCGCTGCGGTAAGATAGGCGAACAGCGAAGCGGTCGTCGCCACCAGCACCAGGAAGATGAAAAGGTCGACCATCGAACGCTGGTAATTGAGCAACAGCACCACCGTCAGCACCGCAGTGGAAACAAGATGCGCGCGCACGGGCGTGCCGTTGGCCGAAGTCACGCCGAGCCACTGCGGGAACACGCCGCCTTCCGCCATGGCACGCGGCAACTCGCCTTGCAGCAGGACCCAGCCGTTCAGCGCTCCGAAGCTCGAGAAGGCGGCGAAGGCGGCCATGACCGCGCCAGCGTGCACGCCGACGTAGCGATCGAAGAAGTCGGTGAACGGTGCCGCCGATCCGCCAAGCGTCGCGGCCGGGACAAGCAGCAGGATGCCGGTGCAGACCGCCAGGTAGATCACACCTGCAAAGCCGGTACCGAACAGCGTGGCGCGGGGAACCGTCCGCTCCGCATCCACGACCTTGTCGGCGGGAACCGTAGCCGACTCAAGCCCAAGCATCGCCCAGAGCGTCAACGTCGCCGCCGCCGTGATCCCGCCGATGTGTAGATCGGCGGTGTGGAACGGCAGGACGGAAGGCGTGCCTCGCCCTACAACCAGACCCGCAACGATCAGCACCGCCGCTACGGGCAGCAGCTTGATCAGCGTCGCCACGACCTGCACTCCGCCCGCTGAGCGGGCGCCGACGCAGTTGATCGCCGTCAGCATCCACGTCACGGCCAACGCCAGCAACGGCGGGAGGAGCTGAACACGGCCGATGACCGGCAACAGCACGCTCAGATAGCTGACGCAGCCCACCGCGATGGCGGCATTGCCGATGACGAGCGACAGCCAATAGGTCCACGCCACGGCAAACCCAGCGCCTTCCCCGAAAGCGGCCTGGGTATAAGCGTAGGGGCCGCCTGCGCGTGGCAACGCCGCCGCCAGTCGCGCGAAGACGAAGGCGATGGCGAGCGCGCCCAGGATCGTGAGCACCCAGCCCGCCACCGCGTTCCAGCCGAACGGCGCGAGCGCGGCCGGCAGCAGATACACGCCCGAGCCGATCATGTTGCCGACCACCAGCGCGCTGCACATCCAGAAGCCGAGCGCCTGCGCCCCCGCGCTCTTTGCGTCGCCGATCGACTGGTCCGCGTCCCGCCCCGTCACTCGCGAAGACTGCACTGTCGCACGATCGAAGTCACTACGCCGGCGGACGACAACCCCGCCGTCCGCCGCCGTGCATCAGAACTTCTGCCCGAACTTGATCCCGAACAGCTGCGGCTTCACCGGGTAGATGCGGTAGTGCGTCAGGCAATCCGCCAGCGTGCAGATTTCATTACGGCTGAGTTCGCCGTCCTTGTCGAAGGCGTTCTGCACGAACAGCTCGAAGGTCATGTTGTTGACCTTGCCGCCGACCGAAAAGTCCGCCGTGGTGAACCCGGTCGTGTTGCCGAGCGCGTCCGCCTGGAGATCGCCCAGATAGCTGCGCGTTCCGCCCTGGTGCTGGACGGTGCCCTGGACGAACGCATCGATGTTGCCGATTTGCTTGTCGTAGCGAACGGTCAGCGTGCCCTTGAAC